>NC_008340.1:1310377-1637972 GCF_000014785.1 Alkalilimnicola ehrlichii MLHE-1 | reverse complement strand
GTCTGTATGGGCAATATCTGCCGTTCCCCCACAGCCGAGGGGGTCTTCCGCCGCCTGCTCCAAGAGCGGGGGCTGGAGGGCACCATTTACATCGACTCGGCGGGCACCCACGACTACCACATCGGCAAGGCGCCCGACCCGAGGGCGATCCGGGCCGCAGCGCAACGCGGCGTGGACATCAGCGACCTGCGCGCCCGTCAGGTCAGTGTCGAGGATTTTGAGATCTTTGACCTCATCCTGGCCATGGACGGCGCCAACTTTGCCGATCTGCGGCGCGAGTGCCCGAAGCCGTACCGCGAGCGCATCCGAATGTTCCTCGATTACGCCGCGAACCACCCGGAGCAGGAGGTTCCGGACCCCTATTTCGGGGGCGGGCAGGGCTTCGAGCACGTGCTGAACCTGGTCGAGGACGCCGCCGAGGGGTTGTTGGCGGAACTGTCCGGCTCCCGAACCGATCGGGCCTGATTCCGGCCGCCGGTGCCGTCGTGGCACCGGAACGCGCTGAAACAAGGCCCCGTCACCGCCGGTGGCGGTAGGGGCCTCGGCCTTCAGTCATCCTCTCGTGACCTGCCCTGGTCCGGGGATTCGGGCCGCGCCTCACTCTCCCCGGCCGGCCCCTTTCTCCGGGAACCGCCCTTTCGGGAGGCCTCATCGGTCTCCTGCGTCTGATCCCCGCCTTCGTCGCCCGCGGTGTCCGCGGCATCCGCGGTGTCGGCCGGGGCCTTCTGCGCATCAGGAGCGTCCGGCGTACCCGCGCTATGGGCGCCAATGGCCTCCCGACTGCTCTCAGGCTCGTGCTCCAGCCAAGGGGTTGCCTGTGGCCCGGCAGCACCGTCGTCGGCGGCGTTGGGCACCTCCTCGGCAGGCGCGGCGTCCTGGTCGGCGGCCGCTGGCTCACTATCGGACCCCGGGGCCGGCTCCGGCGCCTTGGCCGGCGCTGGTTCCGGCGCCGGTTTCGGTGGCTGATCGGTCCCCGTGTTAGCCGGTGTCGGCTCACGCGGGGCGACGTCAGCCGAGCCGGCGGTGTCGGCCTCGTTGCCCTCGGTGGGGGCCGCTGCGCTGATACGCGGGCGCCCGGAGCGCACCGACGGTTCATCCGGGCCGATATCCTGCGGCAGGACCGGCGGCGTGCCCGGTTGGACACTGGGCTTCGAGCGCTTGCGCCGCGCCCCCGGCTTCTCGCCAGCGGCCTTCTCAGCGGTCGGCGCCTTGGCCCCGTCACCGCCAGCCGCCGGTGGCGCACCGGTCGGTTGGTCGGCGGGCGTCTCACCGGAGGACGCCGGCGCATCTGCCTTGGTGTCGGAGGCCTCGGTGTCGGCCGTCGCCGGTCGTTGGGCCTGCGTGGCCTTCGGCGACCCGGCGGCGGTGCCGCTCTCGTCGTCCGCCGGCGCCGATTCGGGACTGGCGGCCTCGGTGGCGACCTGGCCCCGCGGTGGCCAGTCCTTGAGCTGCGGGGTGGCGCTGCCCTGGATCTCCTCCTCGGTGATCGTTGGCAGCGCCGGCTTGTCAGCCTTTACCTTTTCGCTGGCCGCCGGTTTCTCGGCCGCCGCGCGGTCTCCCTCCCTGGGCCGCTCGGCGGCGGCCTCGGCCTTGCCGGCGGCGCGATCCCGGGGAGCGTCGTCCGCGGCCTCTGCCGCCGGCGGGGTCTGCCCCTTCTGATCCTGGCGTGCGGCCGATTCCTCCGGCTGGCCACCGCCTGTGCTCCCGCTACGCCGGCGGCGCCGTCCGCCCCGCCGGCCGCGCCGGCTGCGACCGCTGCGACCGGCGCCCTCGGCGGTCTCATCCGCATCGCGCCGGGCATCACTCTCCGGCTTGCCGGTAGCCTCCGGTTGCGAGGCCGATCGACCGTCCTCGGGGCGCGCCTTTTGCCGTGTCCGGCCACCCTTGCCGCCGTTACTACCACCGCCCCGGCGCCCGTTGGTGGCTCCCTTCTGATCGCTGCCGCGTCGCCCGGAGGCAGCAGGGGCCTTCTCGCCGACTGGACCCTCCTGACCGGCGCTGTCGTTGTCCGCTTCCCGCCCAAAGAAGCCACGGAGCCGCTGGAACAGGCCGGTGAGGCCGCTGATCCCGACGTCCGATGCGCCGCTACCTTCGGGCGCGTCGCGCTGCGGTGGTGGCGCTTCTTCCTTTGGACTCTCTTCGACGGGCGCCGTCGGCGGCGGTGCGGAGGGCGGCTGTACCCGCTGGACCACCGGTTCCTCCGAGCGCGGCGCGGCCTCCCGCTCCAACCACTCGGGGGAGGGCTCTGGATGTTCCTCGGAGGCGAGCCGGTAACTGGGGTCCTCGGTGGACTCGTCGTCGCTACGCAGGCGCTGGACGTCGTAGTGGGGTGTCTCCATGGTGCGATTGGGGATCAGCACCACGGCCACCCTGTGGCGATCCTCGATCTCACTGATGGAGGGCCGTTTCTCGTTCAAAAGGAAGGTGGCGACATCCACCGGGAGCTGCGCCAGCACCGTCCCGGTCTTCTCCTTCATCGCCTCTTCCTCGACGATGCGCAGGATGGAAAGGGCCAGCGACTCCACGCTGCGCACGGTACCCTGGCCACCACAGCGGGCGCAGACCTCCTGGTGCGACTCGCCCAGGGACGAACGAAGCCGCTGGCGGGACATCTCCAGCAAACCAAAGCGGGAGATTCGCCCGATCTGAACCCGGGCTCGGTCCGCCTTGACCGCCTCGCGGAGTCGGTTTTCCACCTCCCGCTGGTTTCGGTTCGGGCCCATGTCAATGAAGTCGATCACGATCAGCCCGCCCAGATCCCGCAATCGGAGCTGCCGGGCGATCTCGTCGGCGGCTTCGAGGTTGGTGTGCAGGGCCGTCTCCTCGATGTCCGAGCCTTTGGTGGCCCGGGCCGAGTTGATGTCGATGGAGATCAGCGCCTCGGTGTGGTCGATCACGATGGCACCGCCGGAGGGCAGACGAACGTCCCGCTGGAAGGCGGATTCGATCTGGCTTTCGATCTGGTAACGGGTGAACAGCGGTACCCGGTCGTCGTAGTACTTCAGCTTCTGCCGGTTATACGGCATGACCTGCTCGACGAACTCCACGGCCTTTTCAAAGACCTGCGGGTCATCGATGAGAATCTCCCCGATATCCGAGCGCAGGTAGTCGCGCAGCGCGCGAATGATGACGTCGCTCTCCTGGTAGATCAGGAAGGGGGCGGACCGGGCCTCGGCGGCCTTCTGGATAGCGCTCCAGAGCTTGAGCAGGTAATCGAGGTCCCACTGCAGTTCCTCCACCGTCCGGCCCACGCCGGCGGTGCGGACGATCAGACCCATGCCCTCCGGGACGTCGAGTTGTCGCAGCGCCTCGCGGATTTCGGCCCGGTCGGAGCCCTCAATGCGGCGCGAGACGCCGCCGGCGCGCGGGTTGTTGGGCATGAGCACCAGGTAGCGCCCGGCCAGGCTGATGTAGGTGGTCAACGCCGCACCCTTGGTGCCGCGCTCCTCCTTGTCCACCTGAACCACCACCTCCTGGCCCTCACGCACCGCATCGCGGATGCTGGGGCGCCCCCCGTCGGCCTTGAGACCCTCGCGGTAGTAGCTGGGGGCAATCTCCTTAAACGGCAGAAACCCGTGGCGCTCCGCGCCGTACTGTACGAAGGCCGCCTCCAGGCTGGGCTCCACGCGGGTGATGGTGCCCTTGTAGATGTTGGCCTTCTTCTGCTCCCGGGCCGGGGTTTCGATATCCAGGTCGTAGAGCTGTTGCCCGTCCACGAGGGCAACACGCAACTCCTCTGGCTGAGTTGCGTTGATCAGCATTCGTTTCATAAGGGTGATGTCTCCAGCATCCCCGCGGCGCCACGGCAGGCCGCTCGCGCTCGAACCGGGGCGGGCGCAACTCGGTGCATACCGGCCGGCAGGCCTGGACTACGGGAGCCAGGATCAATGCCAGGTAATGCGTCACCAGCAGGTTCGTCGCGTTCATTCGGGTAGCGATGCGGGGTGTTGTCTTTTGGGCTTGGATGGCCGGGGCGGTCGTCGGGCCGGTCCCGGACAGGTTCGTCCGTTCTCCCGCCGAGGTGGCAGGGGAAGCAGGAATCTTTACTGGCGCCGCTGGCGTGGCCAGGGCCAAATGGGGCCCACTACGGCGTGACGGCACTATAACAGTGTCCCCTATAGGCGGCAAATGGCCGCCGGCTCTCTGCTATCATGCGCCGACATGAGCAACGGGCGGATAAGAGCATGAGCGGCGTACGACAGGTGCGCATCGGGCCGGAGGACGCCGGCCAGCGGGTGGACAATTTCCTGATGCGGCAGCTCAAGGGCGTGCCCCGGTCACTGATATACCGGCTGCTGCGCAGCGGGCAGGTCCGGGTCGACGGCAAGCGCACCAAACCGCCGCGCCGGCTGGCCACGGGGGAGACGGTGCGTATTCCGCCGGTCCAGACGCGCGCCCCCCAAGAGGCCACGCCGCCCGCCCGCCTGCAGGGCGAATTGGCCCAGCGCATCCTCTACGAGGACGACCGGCTGCTGGTGATCGACAAGCCCTCCGGACTGGCCGTGCACGGCGGCAGCGGACTGGCCTGGGGGCTGATCGAGGTCTTGCGCCAGGCCCGGCCCAGCGCCCCCTTCCTCGAGCTGGTCCACCGGCTGGACCGCGCGACCAGTGGCTGCCTGATGGTCGCCAAGCGGCGCAGCGCGTTGCGCGAACTGCACGAGCAGCTCCGCACGGGCGCTGTACACAAACGTTATCTGGCCCTGCTCACCGGCGCACTCGGGCGCGGCCCCATTCCGGTGGAGGCGCCGTTGGAGCGCCGCAGTGGACCGGCAGGGGGCGTGCGGGTCGCCAGCCACGGCAAGCTGGCGCGGACGGTGTTCCGGGCCGTGGCGCGCCCCGGGGGCATGACGCTGGCGGAGGCCGATATCGCCACCGGGCGCACCCACCAGATCCGGGTCCACGCGGCCCACCTCGGCATGCCCATCGCCGGCGACGACCGCTACGGGGAGCGGGCGGTCAACCGCCGGTTGAGGGGGTTGGGGCTCAAGCGCCTGTTCCTCCACGCCCACCGCCTGGAACTGTCCGCCCCCGGCACCGGTCAACCCTTATCGATCGAGGCGCCGCTGCCGGACGAGCTGGCGGCGGTCGTGGCGCAGCTCCAGGCGCCGCAACAATCCAATGACTCAACGGGGTAACTGACGGATGAACGAAAACGACCGCTGGGAACGGGATGCCATGCGCGAGATCGCCCTTGAGGGCATCAAGGAGCGCCAACGGGCGCGTCGCTGGGGCATATTCTTCAAGCTGGCGTTCCTGGCCTATCTGGTCGCGTTGCTTATCCCCTTTGCCAGCGGGTTCCTGTTCGAGCGGCCCACAGGGCCGCACCTGGCCAAGGTGAACGTTACCGGGCTGATCAGCGCCGACGAGCTGGCGAGTGCCGAGCTGGTCAATCAGGGGCTGCAGGCCGCATTCAACGCCCCCCGGGCCGAGGGGGTGGTGCTGTACATCAACAGCCCGGGTGGCAGCCCGGTGCAGTCAAACCGCATCTACTCCGAGATCAATCGCCTGCGCGAACAGCATCAGGGGATGGCGGTCTATGCGGTCATCGACGACGTGGGCGCGTCCGGGGCCTATTATATCGCCTCTGCGGCGGATGAGATCTTCGTCAATCCGGCAAGCGTGGTGGGCTCCATCGGGGTCATCTCCGGCGGTTTCGGCTTCACGGAGGCGATGGAGAAACTGGGCGTGGAGCGGCGCATCTACACCGCCGGCGAGAACAAGGCCTTTTTAGACCCCTTTGCCCCGGAGGAGGAAGCGCACCAGGCGCACATGGAGCGCCTGCTGGAGGAGGTGCATTCCCAGTTCATCGCCGACGTCCGCGCCGGGCGGGGTGAGCGCCTGGCCGATGATGATCGCCTGTTCAGCGGGCTCATCTGGACCGGTGAAAGCAGTGTCGAACTGGGCCTGGCCGACGGATTCGGCGATATCGCGCACGTGGCCCGCGAGGTGGCCGGTGTCGACCAGGTGTTGGACTACAGTCGCCACCCCGGCCTGCTGCGCTTCATCACCGACCGGTTGGGCATGAGTATCGGCAAGGCCATCACCCGCGCCCTGACCGAGGGCCACGAACTGCGCTGAGCGCGGGCGGTCACTCCTCCGAGCCGATCAGCGGGTAGCCGCAGGCGAGGAGAAAGTCGAACAACCGGATCAGCGGCAGCCCGATCAGGGCGTTCGGGTCGCTGCCCTCCATGCGCTGGAACAACACTGCGCCCAGCCCCTCGGATTTGAAGCTGCCGGCGCAGTCCAGCGGTTGTTCCAGCGCCACGTAGCGGGCGATGGTGGTCTCGTCCAGGTCCCGGAAGTGCACCCGATAGGGGACGACGTCAGACTGGCGGCGCCCCCCCGCGGCATGCACCACCGCCACGCCGGTCAGGAAGGTGACGCACTGGCCGGAGGCGGTAGCGAGCTGCTCCCGGGCCCGGGCCTCGCTGCCCGGCTTGCCCAGCACCCGCTCGCCCAGCACGGCCGCCTGATCGGACCCGATCACCAGGGCATCCGGGCGCCGTTCCGCCACGGCCTCGGCCTTGGCCCGCGCCAGCCGGAGCACGTAATCGTGCGCCGGCTCATCCGGGTGCCGGCTCTCGTCAACGTCGGCCGGAATGGCCTCATGGGGCAGGCGCACCTGCTCCAGCAAGGCGCGCCGATAGGGGGAACGGGAGGCGAGTATCAAAGGGGGTCGCTCGGCCACGTGCCTGCTCCTGGGGTCACCGGGTCGGGGATCGGTTCGCAAGGCGTCAAGGCTAGGGCCGATCGCCGCCCCTGGCAAGCGCTTTGACAGCCCGGGAGGCCGCGCTTATGATTGCGGGCTTATGTCCAGCAGCCCACTGCCTGAGTACCTGGTGCACGACATGTTCACCGAGGCCGGCACCCGACTCGAGGGTCGGCTGCCGCGGGCGGCTATGGCGCGCCTCTCCGCCGAGGCGGTGGTGGCCGATCAGGCGGCACGGGTCCGGGTCGCGCTGCGGGCGTTCCGCGACGATCAGGGCCGGCAACGGCTGAGCGGCGCGGTGAGCGCCAGCATCACGCTCCGTTGCCAGCGCTGTCTGCAGCCCTATGAGCAAGCGCTGGACGCGGAAGTGGCGCTGCAACTGGTGGCCAGCGAGCACGAGGCGGAGTCCCTGGCGCCGGAGTTCGACCCCCTGGTGATGGCCACCGGCAAATTGCCGTTGGTCGCCGTGGTCGAGGACGAACTGCTGCTGGCGATGCCGGCGATTGCCCGTCATCCGGAGGGCGGCTGTGCCACGCCGGATAACCCGGCGGAGGCACAGGACGAGCCGGACGAGCGAGCGAAGAACCCCTTTGCGGTGCTGGAGCGGATGAAATGCCCCTCTGACACCGATCAAGACGATACATGACAATCAACACGAGATTGATCCAAGGAGCCCCAAATGGCCGTTCAACAGAACCGTAAGACGCCCTCCAAGCGCGGCATGCGCCGTTCCCACGACGCCCTGTCCGGCCCGGCCCTGTCGGTGGAACCGCAGACGGGCGAGACCCACCGTCGCCACCATGTCAGCCCTGACGGCTACTACCGGGGCCGAAAGGTCATGCAGGGGCGCGAGGACTGAGACGCATGGGTGAAGGAAACCCGCCCGCCAGCCCGGCTCGGCGGGCGGTTTCTTTTTAACCATGGGCCAGGGGCATGACTGAGTCGGTTACTATCAGCCTGGACGCCATGGGTGGCGATCATGGCCCCGACGTGGTGGCTCCCGCTGCGCTGGCGGCGCTGGCGCGTAACCCGGCGCTGCGTCTGATACTGGTCGGTCAGGCCGAACCGGTGCGCCAGGCGTTGCAACGGCATGGCGGACAGGAGAGCGAGCGGCTGTGGGTCCATCCCGCCAGCGAGGTGGTTGCGATGGATGAGCCGCCCTCGCAGGCGCTGCGGACCAAAAAAGACTCCTCCATGCGGGTCAGCATCCAATTGGTCAAGCAGGGTGAGGCGGACGCCAGTATCAGTGCCGGCAACACCGGCGCCCTCATGGCCACGGCCCGTTATGTGCTCAAGACGCTGCCGGGCATCGATCGACCGGCGATCATGAGCACCATCCCCACCAAGGGCGGGTACGCCCACATGCTCGACCTGGGTGCCAACGTCGATTGCACGGCGGAGCATCTGTTTCAGTTCGCCGTGATGGGTTCGGTCTGTGCCGAGGCCATCGACGGCGTGGCGCAGCCGCGGGTGGGGCTGTTGAATATCGGTGAGGAGGAGATCAAGGGCAATGACCAGGTAAAACGGGCCTGTCAGATGCTCACCGACTCCCCCCTGAACTACGTCGGGTACGTGGAGGGGGACGGGATCTTCAAAGGTCTGGCCGATGTCGTCGTCTGCGACGGCTTCGTCGGAAACGTCGCCCTGAAGAGCAGCGAGGGTGTGGCGGGACTGATCGCCCACTACCTGCGGGCCGAGTTCCAGCGCAATCTCTTCACCCGGCTGGCGGGGCTGATCGCACTGCCGGTGCTGCGCTCCCTGCGCGGTCGGATCGACCCGCGCCAGTACAATGGCGCCAGCCTGCTCGGATTGCGTGGTATCGTGCTCAAGAGTCATGGTGGCGCCGACGCCTTCGCCTTCGGCCGCGCCATCGAAACGGCGGTGCTCGAGGTGCGCAAAGGGGTTCCGCGCATGATCGATCAGCGCCTTGAGAGCCTGTTGGCCGCGAAGGAGTCTCCGTGAGCTACGCGCGTATCATCGGCACCGGCAGCTACCTGCCGGACGAAGTGATTACCAATCACGATCTCGAGCGGCTCATCGACACCTCCGATGAGTGGATCCGCGAGCGCACCGGTATCACCGAGCGCCGCCGCGTGGCGCCGGATCAAACCTGCGGTGACTTGGCCGAGGAGGCCGCCCGGCGTGCCCTGGAGGCGGCCGATGTCTCGCTGAGCAGCATCGATCTGGTGATCGTCGGCACCTGCACCCCCGATCGGGTCTTCCCCAGCACCGCCTGCCTGCTGCAGGAGCGGCTGGGGATGCGGCACGGGTCGCTGGCCTTCGACCTGTCCGCCGCCTGCTCCGGTTTCGTCTATGGCCTCGGTGTCGCCGATCAGTTCTTCCGGACCGGTGCCGTGCGCCGCGCCCTGGTGATCGGCGCCGAGACCATGACCCGGATCCTGGACTGGAACGATCGCGCCACCTGTGTGCTGTTCGGTGACGGGGCCGGCGCCGTCGTCCTGGACCGCAGTGAGGAACCGGGCATTCTCTCCACCCATCTGCACTCGGACGGGCGCTATCAGGACCTCCTCGGGGTGCCGTGGGGGCCGGGGCAGGGGTATGAGAAGCGCGACGCCCTGGGGCCCTACATCACCATGCAGGGCAACGAGGTCTTCAAGGTTGCGGTGCGCACCCTCAGCCGTATTGTCGATGAGAGCCTCGCCGCCAACGGGCTGGAGAAGCGCGACATCGACTGGCTGGTGCCCCACCAGGCCAACATCCGGATCATCCAGGCCACTGCCCGCAAGCTGGAGATGCCCATGGAGCGGGTGGTGGTCACCGTGGACAAGCAGGGCAACACCTCGGCGGCCTCCATCCCCATGGCCTTGGACACGGCCATCCGTGACGGCCGGATCAAGCGGGGCGATTTGCTCCTGCTGGAGGCCTTCGGTGGCGGCTTTACCTGGGGCTCCGCCCTGATCCGGTACTAAGGGGCAAGCCCGGCCGCGGGCGATCGCGGCCGGGCAAACCGCTCCGCGGAATCGATTGGATACGCAATCCTCACGGCATAGACACGGCACAACGGATCATGAGCGATAACGACACCAAGCTCGCCTTTGTCTTCCCCGGCCAGGGGTCCCAGTCCGTCGGCATGATGGACGATCTGGCCTCGGCCAGCCCCGTCGTGGAACAGACCTTCCGGGAGGCCGGGGATGCCCTCGGCGCCGATCTCTGGGACCTGGTCCGCAACGGCCCGGAAGACACCCTTAACCGCACCGACTACACGCAGCCGGCCATGCTGGCCGCCGGGGTCGCCACCTGGCGGGCCTGGCGCTCGGAGGGCGGTGCCGAGCCGACGGTGTTGGCCGGGCACAGTCTCGGCGAGTACACCGCCCTGGTCTGCGCCGGCGCCCTGGGCTTCCAGGATGCGGTGCGCCTGGTCGCTCAGCGCGGCCGCTTTATGCAGGAGGCGGTTCCGGCCGGGCAGGGCGCCATGGCGGCGGTCCTGGGCCTGAACGATCAGGCGGTTATCGACGCCTGCGCCGCGGCCGCCGGGGACGAGGTGGTCTCGGCGGTCAACTTCAATGCCCCCGGTCAAGTCGTTATAGCGGGCGCCCGAGCTGCGGTGGAGCGGGCCATGGCGGCCTGCGAGTCCGCCGGGGCCAAGAAGGTGATGCCCCTCCCGGTGAGCGTTCCCTCCCACTGCGCCCTGATGAAGCCGGCGGCCGAGCGCCTGGCCGAGGTGCTGGCCGATATCCCCCTGGAAGCACCGGCCATCCCCGTCGTGCACAACGTGGACGTCCAGACCGCAAGTGACCCGAATGCAATCCGCGAGCGGCTGATCGCCCAACTGCACAACCCCGTCCGCTGGGTGGAGACCATCCACGCCTTGGTGGATCAGGGTGTCACCCAGGTGGTGGAATGCGGCCCGGGCAAGGTCCTTGCCGGCCTCAACCGGCGGATTCAGCGTCGCCTGCCCGTCGTGGCCCTTGCGGATGCGAAGAGCCTGGAAAAGGCCAAGGCAAGTCAATAACTAACAAGGAGCTTTTCAGCCATGTTCAGCAATCAGGCGCTGGAGAATCAGGTGGCCCTGGTCACCGGGGCCACCCGCGGAATCGGCCGCGCCATCGCGCTCCAACTGGGCGCCATGGGTGCAACGGTGGTGGGCACCGCCACCTCCGAGAAGGGCGCCGAGCGCATCGGTGAGACCCTGAGCGCCCAGGGCATCGCCGGGGGCGGCCGGGTGTTGGACGTGACCGATCCCGACCAGGTGGCCGAGGTGGTCAAGGCCATCGGCGCCGACTTCGGCGCCCCGACGGTGCTGGTGAACAACGCCGGCATCACCCGCGACAACCTGATGATGCGCATGAAGGAGGAGGACTGGAGTCGGATCCTCGACACCAACCTCAGCTCCGCTTTCCGGATGGTAAAGGCCTGCATGCGCGGCATGATGAAGGCCCGCCAGGGCCGGATCATCAACATCGGTTCGGTGGTGGCGTCTGCGGGTAACGCCGGTCAGGCCAACTACTGCGCCGCCAAGGCGGGCTTGGAGGGCCTGACCCGCTCCCTGGCCCGTGAGCTGGGCAGCCGCGGGATCACGGTGAACACCGTGGCACCGGGCTTTATCGAAACCGACATGACTCGGGAGATGCCCGAGGCGCAGCGTGAGGCCCTGGTGGGCCAGATCGCGCTGGAGCGCCTGGGCCAACCCGAGGACATTGCCGCCACCGTGGGCTTTCTGGCCACACCGGCGGCCGGTTACATCACCGGTAGCACCCTGCATGTCAACGGCGGCATGTATATGGGCTAACGATTCGCTTTGGTTTGTGTTAGCGTGCGCGTGGTCGTGGCTGGTGGCACGGCCGGTGGAGTTCACATACAATACCGGCCCGCAGCCAAGCGACTGCGCCAGGAAACCCTTTCGGAGGACGCATCAAAATGAGCAGCATCGAAGAACGCGTTAAGAAAATCGTCGTCGAGCAGCTTGGGGTCAAAGAGGAAGAGGTGAGCGGTGAGGCCTCCTTTGTCGACGATCTTGGCGCTGACTCGCTGGATACCGTGGAACTGGTCATGGCGCTCGAGGAGGAGTTCGAGTGCGAAATTCCTGACGAAGAAGCTGAGAAGATCACCACCGTTCAACAGGCGGTCGACTACATCAACAAGCATCTGGGCTCCTAAACCGGGCCCAGGCTGGCTTCAGTCGTGATCGGCGCCCCAGGGCCGGCCAAGCGCCGGCCCTGATTTTTTGTGCCGCCCCCGTCGGGGCCCGGCGCGGCTGACAGGCTTGAGGGGTGCAAACGTGTCCAAACGTCGAGTAGCAGTTACCGGGCTGGGTCTGGTGTGCCCGCAGGGCAATACCGTAGATGAGGCCTGGGAAAACATCCTGGCCGGCCGGTCCGCTGCCCGCAGCATCGACCGCTTCGATGCCAGTGAGTTCCCGGTACAGTTCGCGGCCATGCTTCAGGGCTTCGACGTCGGCCGGTACCTGTCGCCCAAGGAAGCTCGCAAGATGGACCCCTTCATCCACTATGCGATTGCCGCCGGTGTGCAGGCCATGGAGGACTCCGGCCTGGCCGTCAGCGACGAGAACGCGGACCGCATTGGGGTGTCCATCGGTTCAGGCATTGGTGGCATCAGCGGGATCGAGGCCAACATGGCCGTGCTGAACCGGAGCGGTGCCCGCCGCATCTCGCCTTTCTTCGTCCCCAGCAGCATCATCAACATGGCCTCGGGCCACCTCTCGATCCGCTACGGCCTTAAGGGGCCTAACCTGGCCACGGTCACCGCCTGCGCCGCGGGCACCCATAACATCGGCCAGGCGGCCCGCGCCATCGCCTATGGTGATGTGGACGCCATGCTGGCGGGCGGCTCCGAGATGCCCATCTCGCCCCTGGGGCTGGCGGGCTTTGCCGCCGCCCGGGCGCTCTCCAACCGCAATGACGAGCCCGCTCAGGCCAGCCGCCCCTTTGAAAAGGGACGGGACGGCTTCGTCCTGGGCGAGGGCGCCGGCATCGTGGTGCTCGAGGAGATGGAGGCGGCCAAGCGCCGCGGTGCGACCATTTACGGCGAACTGGCTGGCTTTGGCATGAGCGGCGACGCCTATCACATCACCTTGCCGGCGGAGGGGGGCGACGGCGCCCGTCGGTGCATGGTGCATGCGCTGCGGGATGCGCACATCACGCCCGATCAGGTGGACTACATCAATGCCCACGGCACCTCCACACCGGCCGGTGACCGCGTTGAGGTGGAGGCCGTGCGCACCGCCTTCGGGGACCACGCCGATCGCCTGGCGATGAGTTCCACCAAGTCCATGACCGGCCACCTGCTCGGCGCCGCCGGCGGGGTGGAGGCGATCTTCTCACTGCTCGCCTTGCGCGATCAGGTGGCGCCACCAACGATCAATTACGAGGAGCCGGACCCGGACTGCCGGCTGGACTTCGTGCCCAATGAGGCCCGGGACCTGACCATGAATGTGGCCCTGTCCAACTCCTTCGGTTTCGGCGGGACCAACGGCAGTCTGGTCTTCCGGCGCGTCTAGGCCGCGGACCGGCCATGGCGGTCACCTGGGTCAACGGCGTTCCCTGCGACCGGATTGCCGTGAACGATCGGGGCCTGGCCTACGGCGATGGCCTGTTCGAGACCATCGCTGTGGTGGCCGGCCGGCCCCGCCTTTGGGAGGCGCACCTGGACCGGCTACGTGCTGGCTGCGCCCGGTTGCAGCTGCCGGAGCCTCCGGCGGAGCCGCTCTGGCGCGAGGCCCGCGCCCTCTGCCGGCAGCAGCCCACCGGGCATGGGCTGCTCAAGCTGCTCTACACCCGCGGCAGCGGCGGCCGGGGGTATGCCCCACCCGCTGAGCCCGAGGGCACCCGCATCCTCACCCTCCACCCCTGGCCGGACTGGCCTGAGACGCACTGGCGCAATGGCATCGAGCTGTTTCTGTGTCAAACTCGGCTGGCCCGCCAGCCGCTGTTGGCCGGCCTCAAACACCTCAACCGCCTGGAGCAGGTCCTGGCCCGGAGTGAATGGAGCGACGAGCGCTGGGCGGAGGGCCTGGTCCGCGATGGAGAGGGGTGGCTGATCGAAGGCACGGCCAGCAACCTGTTCGGCGTGGCCGGCGAGACCCTGATCACCCCGCCCCTGGACGATTGTGGTGTCGCCGGGGTTATGCGTCGTAATATCATGTTGTTATCGGATGAATTGCAGATCCCCTACGAAGTGACACCGGTGGATCCGAATGCCCTGAGAGGGATGGACGAGGTGTTTGTGAGCAATTCGCTGGCCGGCATCTGGCCGGTGCGGGGCCTGTCGGACGGGACCGTATGGGCCGCCCCGGGCCCCGTCACCCGGCGGCTGCAGCAGGCGCTGTGCGCTCAGGGCGTCGTCCCCGGTCCGGGGCGGGGCGAAGCATGAACTGGGCCCGTCTCACGCTGCTGACGACGCTGCTCTTGGTGATGGCCGCCCTGGCGGTCGGTGCCTGGGCCTGGCAGGCCTGGGACCGGCTCACTGCGCCTATCACAGCGGACGGGGAGTCGGTGGTCATCGAGATCCCCCGGGGCGCCTCCTTCCGCCAAGTGGTTGAGCGGCTGGAGCGGGAGACGGCCTTCGAGGATGGCCTGGCCCTGCGGCTGTACGCCCGCTATACCGGCGACGACGCCCGGGTCCAGGCGGGCGAGTACGCCCTGGAGCCGGGCATCAGCGTGCTGGATGCCCTGGAGCGGTTCGCCCGAGGCGAGGTCGTCCAGCACCGCATCACCGTGGTCGAGGGCCTCACCTTCCGCCAGATGCGGCGTCTCATCGAAGCCCACCCGGCCCTGGAGCAGACCCTTAAGGGGCTGGACGATGAGGGGGTGATGGCCGAGCTGGGCAAGCCGGATCGTCACCCGGAGGGCTGGTTCTACCCCAGTACCTACACCTTCCCCCGCGGGACCACCGACCGTGACCTGCTGGCCCGCGCCATGCGCCGCATGGAGCGCCGCCTGGAGGAGGAGTGGGCGGCGCGGGCCGACGGACTGCCCCTGGAGACGCCCTACGAGGCGCTGATTCTGGCCTCCATCATCGAGCGCGAGACCGGGCGGGACGGGGAGCGGGCGAAGGTGGCCGGCGTCTTCACCCGGCGGCTGGAAAAGGGCATGCGCCTGCAGACCGACCCGACGGTCATCTACGGCATGGGTGAGGCCTATGACGGGCGCATACGCAGCGCCGATCTGCGCCGGGACACGCCTTATAACACCTACACCCGCCACGGCCTGCCCCCGACGCCCATTGCCATGCCCGGCAGCGCCTCGATCCGCGCGGCCGTGAACCCGGCGGACCACGACTACCTCTACTTCGTCTCGCGCGGCGACGGCAGCCACCAATTCTCCCGCACCCTGGCGGAACACAACCGTGCCGTGCGCCGCTACATTCTGGGGGAGGGCGAATGACCCGGGGCCGTTTTATCACGCTGGAGGGGCTGGAAGGGGCGGGTAAGAGCACCGCCCTGACCCGCGTGCGGGAGTACCTGCAACGGCAGGGGATCGACGCGGTGATGACCAGGGAGCCCGGCGGCACCCCGTTGGGGGAACGCATCCGGGCGTTGCTGCTCGGTCAGTCGGAGCCGCCCATGGCCCCCGCCACCGAGGCGTTACTCATGTTCGCGGCCCGCTCCGAGCACCTGGACAAACGGATCTGGCCGGCCCTGGAGCGGGGCCAGTGGGTGGTCTGCGACCGTTTCACCGACGCCAGTTACGCCTACCAGGGCTGGGGCCGGGGTCTCGGTGCCGAACGGATTGCAGCATTGGAGGACTGGACCCAGGGTGCGCTGCGCCCGGACCTGACACTCTGGCTGGATGTGCCGGTGGAAACCGGCCTGGCTCGCGCCGCCGGCCGGGGCGAGGCCCCCGACCGCTTCGAGCAGGAGCGGGACGGGTTCTTCGAGCGCGTGCACGAAGGTTACGCGGCGTTGGCAGAACGCTTCCCCGAGCGCATCCGGCGGGTGGATGCCGGTCAACCCCTGGAGGCCGTGTTAACTGCCTTGGAGGAGGCCCTGGCCTCGGCGGTCACGCGCTGGCTCAGCGGCACGGAGGCGCACTGATGGCGGATACCCCAGCCAGCGAGCTGGCGGAACCGGCTTGGACCCCACCGACCGGATCGGTGCCGGAGTGGCTCGACGACAGGCTCTCGGAACTGTTGCGCCAGGCGGCGTCCGGGCAGCTGCCACACGCGCTGTTGCTGGCCGGGCCTGCGGGCACCGGTAAGTCGCTGCTGGGTGGCCACCTGGTGCGTGCCTTGCTCTGTCACCAGCCGGGCGAGGGGGGCCGGGCCTGCGGGCGTTGTGAATCGTGTCGCGCGCTGGCTCGGGGCCTGCACCCGGATTTCCGCCACTTGGCGCCCGAGGAGCGGGCGGTGATTACCGTCGATGCGGTGCGTGCCCTCGGACGCTTTCTCAACCTGAGTGCGCGGTTCGGTGGATGGCGGATCGCACTGATCGATCCGGCGGACACCCTGACCGTCAATGCGGCCAACAGCCTGCTGAAGACCCTCGAGGAACCGCCCGCCACCACTCTCCTGGTATTGGTGAGCTCACGCCCGGCGCAACTGCCCGCCACCATCCGCAGTCGCTGCCGCCACCTGACGATACCGGTCCCGCCCGCGGAGAGGGCCTTGAGCGGGTTGCGGGGCCAGGGGCTGACCGTCACCGAGCGCACCTTGGCGCTGGCCGGGGGGGCGCCCTTCCGGGGGCTGGCCTGGGAGGAGGCGGGGCTACCCGAGCGATTGGATCGCCTCGCCGCGGATCTGCTCGCCCTGCACCAGGGCCGCCAGGACCCGATCGCGCTGGCCCGCGACTGGGCCGACCTGGACCTTCCGGTGTTTCTGGATGTGTTGGCCACCCTGCTCGCCGAACTGGCCCGGTTCCAGGCCGGGGGGGCGGAGGCGAGCCGTGCTGCGCCCGCCGCCCCGCTCCGGGCGCTGGCGGCGGAGACAACCCCGACCGCCGTCCTCGGCCACCTGGAGGCGGTCCACGAGGCCCAGTACCGCCAGGGCCACCCGCTCAATCCGCAGTTGGTCAGGGAGTCGTTGCTGGTGGGTTGGTTGGAAGCGGTCTGACGCCGCTGCCCTGCGCCGGTTTCAATCCCGGGGCGGGCGTGGGAGACTAACGGCAGGGAGGAGAGCAGCGTATGGCGGAAACACCTCGTAAGCCCCGTAGTCGTCACGGCATTCTGTCCTTGTCCATCAAGGACAAGTCGGCCCTCTATGCCGCCTATATGCCGTTCCTGAAAAACGGTGGCCTCTTCGTGCCCAACAGCAAAAGCTACCAGCTCGGCGACGAGGTCTTCATGCTGCTCTCGCTCATGGAGGAGTCGGAGAAGATCCCGGTGGTCGGGCGCATCGCCTGGATCACCCCCCAGGGGGCCCAAGGCAACCGCACCGCCGGCGTCGGGGTGCAGTTCTCCGACAAGGACAACGGCGCCGCCCGCCGCAAGATTGAGGAGTACCTGGCCGGCGCCCTGGAGTCGGACCGCCCCACCCACACCATGTGAGGCCTCGCGGTGCCTGCCCCGCCCGCTCAAGCCCGGCAGTGGGGCAGGGCGGCGAGGAGTTGCTCGGTGGCGTACTCCAGGCGGGTTGGCTCGGTGTAAAAATGGGGCGAGAAACGCACGCCGCCCATGCGGTGGGCGGCGACCACACCCGCCGATGAGAGCCGTTTCCACAGTGCACGGGCATCCGCCCCCGGGGCCCGGAAGGTGACGATGCCCGCGTGGCGCCCCCCCTCCCGGGGCGTGATCAGCTCCAGTTCCGGCCGTTGATCCACCCAGTCCATCAGGTGGCGGGTGTTATCGAGCACGTTCTCGGCGATCGTGTCCGGCCCCACCTCCAGCAGCAGGCTGACGCTGGCCACCAGCGCGTGCACCCCGAGCATATTGGGGCTGCCGCACTCGAAGCGACGGGCACTGGCGGCCGGCGCCCAGTCACTACGGTCGTAGTCCCCCGCGTGCTCCACCATGTGCCAGCCGTACTGATAGAGCTGGAGCTGGCCGATCAGCTCCGGGCGGACGTACATAAAACCCAACCCCTCCGGGCCCAGCAGCCACTTGTGCCCATCCGCCACCACAAAATCCGGCGCCAGCGCCGCCACATCCAGGGGCAGCGCCCCCAGGCTCTGGATCCCGTCGACGCAGCAGAGCACCCCCCGCTCCCGGCAGGCGGTGACCAGGCGCGCGATGTCCATCCGCTCACCGCTGGCGTACTGCACCGTGCTCACCGCCAGTAGGCGGGTCTTTGGCCCCATGGCCTCGATCAGGCGGGACTCGGGATCAGGGTCACCCACCGTCCACGAAACATCGCGCACCCGCACACCCAGGCGCGCCAGCGACTCCCACACGATACGATTGGACGGGAATTCATGGCGGTTGATCACCACCTCGTCCCCCGGGGCCCAGTCCAGGCCCCAGGCGATCATGGACAGCCCCTCGGAGGTGTTTTTCACCAGCGCAATGGTATCGGAGGAGGGCGCGTTGATCAGCTCAGCCAACCGGTTCTTCAGTCGATGTTCCGCTTCCAGCCATCGCGGGTAGGCGGCCGCACCCTGGCGGACGTTCTCGGCGGCGAACTCGGCGACCGCGTCACGGGTGCACGCCGGCCAGGGGCTCACCCCGGCGTGATTGAGATAGGCGATACCATCATCCTGCGGGAACTCTGCCTGCCACCACATGGGGCCTCCAGCGACTCGTGATTCCGGATAGGGCGCCCAGGGTAGCCCCGGAACGCCGCGCCTGACCATAATTGTAAGGGTTACCGCAGCAGATGACCGGGAAGGGGAAATGGAAGCAGAGGATACGGAACGCACCACCATGCGGGTGATGGCGCTGGAGGCCCCGGGGCAGGCCCTGCAGGCCCAATCCTGGCCCGTCCCGGAGCCCGGCATCGGGCAACTCCGCCTCCGGGTGCGCGCCTGCGCCGTCTGCCGCACGGATCTGCACGTGGTGGACGGCGAGTTGCCGGACCCCGTACTGCCCATCATCCCGGGCCATGAGATCGTCGGTGTGGTGGACCGCGTGGGCGAGGGCTGCCAAAGGTACCGCCCGGGCGACCGGGTGGGGGTGCCCTGGCTCGGCCATACCTGCGGGACCTGCGATCATTGCCGCGCCGGCCGGGAAAACCTCTGCGACCAGGCACGGTTCACCGGCTACCAGTTGCAGGGCGGTTACGCTGAATACGCCATCGCCGACGAGCGGTTCTGCTTCCCGATCCCCGCCGCGTACACCGACGCCGGCGCCGCGCCACTGTTGTGCGCCGGGCTCATCGGTCACCGCTCACTGAGCATGGCCGGCGACGACGCCCGCCGTCTGGGGATCTACGGTTTCGGTGCGGCGGCCCATATCGTGGCCCAGGTGGCGCGCCACCAGGAGCGCGACCTCTACGCCTTCACCCGTCCGGGGGATCAAAAGGCCCAGGCGTTTGCCCGCGCCCTCGGCGCCTGCTGGGCCGGGCCCTCGGACCGGCTGCCACCCAAGCCATTGGACGCGGCCATCATCTTTGCCCCCGTCGGCGACCTGGTCCCCCAGGCCCTGCGTGCGGTGCGCAAGGGCGGCCGGGTGGTCTGTGGCGGCATCCACATGAGCGATATCCCCTCGTTCCCCTACGCCTGGCTCTGGGGCGAACGCAGCCTCTGCTCGGTCGCCAACCTGACCCGGGCCGATGGTGAGGCCTTCATGGCCCTTGCGCCCGAGGTGCCGGTACGCACGGAAGTGGTGGAGTACCCCCTGGACCAGGCCAATCAGGCCCTGGATGACCTGCGCGGCGGTCGCCTGCAGGGCGCCGCCGTGCTGATCCCTTAGTCGCCTCTGCTGCCCCCTGCGGCGCGAACGGCGTCGCGCCCCGAAAACGGGGCCCAATCCGGTAGGAAATTGGCTATCTTCAAAGGGTCAACCGTGCCCCGCACCTCAGTGAAGGAGAACCGCATGCACCGAACCGTCGGCCCCTTTGTCCTCGCCACCGCCTTTGGCGCCTTCCTGACCGCCGGCCTCGCACCGGCCAGCCAGGACATTGAAGGCGCCGGGGACCATCCGGACGTGCCCCGCGTCGCCGGCTCTTACATCGTCTATCACGACGTCACCGATTTCGACCGCCTGACCGTGCCAACCGGCCCCTACACCGGCGAGGGTTTCGAGTCCACGGCGGTCATGGAAGGGGAGGTGCTCAGTCAAAGCTACGTCTTCGACGACCCCAGCGTCGCCACGCTCCGCGTAAAACGCAGTTATATCCATGCGTTGGAGGATAGCGGCTTCGACATCCTGTACACCGGCAGCGAGGCGGAGCTCTCCGGCGGCGACGGCCGCACGTTTTTCATCCAGTCCGGTCTCTTTGAGCGCGGTGCCCGCGACTGCTGCCGCGTGGCCAACCGTGACCGTCAGGTCCGCTATATCGCCGCGCGCTCAGGGAGCGGTGAGGTGCTGGCGGCCATCGCCATCTATAACGCCCGCGGCGTGGATGGCCCGGCGGTCTCCAAGGCCATCGTGACCGCCGAGGAGATGGCGACGGCGATGGAGCACAAGCCGCTGACGGCCGGCGAGATGGAGACCGGCCTAGTCGAGGACGGCCGGGTGGCCATCCAGAATATCCTCTTCGCCGTCAACAGCGCCGAAATCCTGCCGGACTCCGCGGACGCGCTGGAGGCCATCGCCGAGCTGATGTCGGAGCAGCCGGACCTGACGTTGCTGGTGGTGGGCCATACCGACAGCACCGGTGACTACGACTATAACCTGACCCTGTCCATGGAACGCGCCGAGGCCGTGGTGCGCTGGCTGCAGCGGGAACACGGCATCGATGGCGACCGCCTGCAGGCGGCGGGCGCGGGCATGATGGCACCGGTGACCAGCAACCGTACCGAAGCCGGCCGTGCGGAGAACCGCCGGGTGGAGCTGGTGGAGCGCAATCCCTGAGTCCTCGCCAGGCCACCGGCGTGCGCGGCCCCGGAAGGTCGACCGGTCCGATCCGTTACTGCGCATAATGTATATTATGTTAAATGCCGTCTGTCTCAAACAAACACGCAGACCCACCGCCCCGCCGCGGGCAGCAATGGCCGTTGCAACAGCATCGTGAGCGGATTGCGGGGCCGCCGGGCGCCACCGCGGATTCAGCGCGCTTCAGTACACCCGAGGATGGATCTGATCGCCCTCACCGTTCCTCGTCCGCACCACCGGCCCGGTCGCCCCGCGGGTCGGCGCTTGAAGCGGGCCGCACGAGGCCCCGGAGAAACACCCGGAACAAGCACTCGGCCTCGCCCTCCAGATCCAGGCGCTCCGGCTCCTGCAGCCAGATGAACAATAATCCGGTGAAAAAGGCGATCAGCGCATCCAAGGCGGTATCGGGGCTGAGCGCCGGATGCAGCCGACCCTGGCGCTGTGCGGCCTCAAAGCAACTGCGGAACGCCGCCTCGGCCTGCTCGCGGTTCTCGGCCTCGCCCGCCGTGGCCGGTTCGCCGGGGCGGCGCGCCCGCCGGTGCAGGACGATGGTGTAGACCCGGCGGGTACGTTCATCCCTGAGCAGGTGGCGGATGGCCGTCAGGCAGAGCTTCTCCAGCACCGCGACCGGATCACCCCCCAGTTCGCCATCATAGGCCTCCCGCATGGTCACCAACGGCAGGCGCACGCGCCGCACCATCTCATCGTAGAGGTGTGTCTTATCGCGAAAGTGCCAATAGATGGCACCGCGGGTCATGCCCGCCGCCTCCGCGATGGCCGCGAGGCTGGCGTCGGCCACGCCGCGCTCCAGGAAGACGGCTTCGGCGGCATCCAGCAACTGGTGACGGGTTTCTTCGGCTTCCGCCTTGGTTTTGCGCATGCTTGGCTCGGGTAGATCCATTGTTGACTGGTTTTGTCGGCTGTGTAGTATACCGTTAATCGTTTACATACGTCCTTGTATGTATGTAAACGCAGCTGATTCGGTCCGGACCTCACACCACCGCAAGCCCATTCCCATCGGAGAACCCAGCGCATGTCCGCTGCCTCGCCCGCGCTCGCACGCAAACCCAAGTCCATCGTTACCGCCATCGTCGTCGCTCTGGGTCTCTATGGGTGGACGCTCCCAGCCCTGGGTCAACAGCAGGCAGATATGCCACCGCCCCCGGTCACCGTCGCCCCGGTTGAGACAGCCGCCGTGGAGGTTGAGGGGGTCTATGCCGGCCGCGCCCGCGGCGCACGCGAGGTGGAGGTTCGCGCCCGGGTGGACGGCATCCTGGAAGAGCGCCTTTACCGGGAGGGCCAGGTGGTGAATGAGGGCGATGCCCTCTTCCGCATCGACCCGGAGCCTTATGAAATCGCCCTACGCCGGGCCGAGGCGGAACGCGCCAATGCGCAAGCCGCCTATAACCAGGCCAGTCGGGAATGGCGCCGGATCGCCTCGCTCTACGAACGGGATGCGGTCAGTCAGCGGGAGCGGGACCGGGCCCTGTCCGAGTTCGAACTGGCGGAGGCACAACGGGCCGTGGCCGATGCCGCTGTGCGTGATGCGCAACGCAACCTGCGTTATACCGAAGTCCAGGCACCGCTGAGCGGGACGACCGGGCTGGAGGTGCTACCCGAGGGCAGTCTGATCGAGCGGGGCACCCTGCTCACCCGCATTACCCGGCACGACCCGATCCATGTCCGCTTCGCCCTACCCGAAGGCGACGCTGCTGTTCAGCGCGCGGCGCGCCAGGCGCGGCTGGCGGCGGGCGATGACCACGAATACGAGGCCCATCTGCGCCTGCCCGACGGCACCACCTACGCCCACACCGGGACGGTGGACTTCACCGACAGCACGATTGACCCGCGCACCGGCAGTGTCACGGCGCGGGCGGTTTTCCCCAATGTGGAGCACCGCATCGTGCCGGGCCAGTTCCTGCGGGTGAGACTGCTGCTGGAGCGGCACCAGGATGCCGTGGTCGTGGACGAGACCGCCGTCGGCGAAGGGCGAGAGGGGCCACAGGTCTTTGTGGTGGATGAGGAGGGCACCGCACGGGCGCGGCCGGTGGAACTCGGCCCTGTGGTCGACGGCCGACAGATCATTCTCGACGGCCTGACGCCGGGTGAACGCCTGGTGGTGAATGGCCATGTCGCCCTGCATGATGGAATGGCCGTGGATGTGGTGGCCGACCGGTCGGACGAGGAGTAATCCCATGCTGCGGTTCTTCATCGACCGGCCGATCTTCGCCTCAGTCATCTCGATCATCATCCTGGTGGCCGGGCTCGCGTCGCTGCGCGCCCTGCCCATCGAGCAGTACCCGGACGTGGTGCCACCGGAGATCGTGGTCCAGGCCGCTTACCCCGGCGCCAGCTCGGAGGTGTTGGCGGAGGCGGTGGCCGCACCCCTGGAGCAGGAGATCAACGGCGTGGACGACATGATCTACATGGAGTCCACCAGTACCGACGCCGGCACGGTCCAGATCTCGGTCTCCTTCGAGATGGGCACCGATCCGGATCAGGCCGAGATCAACGTCAACAACCGGGTGCAGGCCGCCCTGCCCCGACTGCCCCAGGCGGTACGGGACCAGGGGGTGCGGGTGGAGGCCCGCTCCACCAACATCCTGTTGGTGGCGACGCTCAGCTCGCCGGACGGGCGCCACGGCACGCTCGAGCTCAGTAACTACGCCCTGCTGAACATCATCGACGAACTGGAGCGCCTGCCCGGTGTGGGCGAGGCCTCTCTATTCGGCCAGCAGGACTACGCCATGCGGATCTGGCTACGGCCGGACAAGCTGGCCCAGTACGACCTGACGCCGGCGGAGGTGGCGGCGGCCATCCGCGAGCAGAACGCCCAGTTCGCCGCCGGCCAGATGGGCGCTGAGCCGGCCCCCGACGGCCAGGCCTTCACCCTCACCGTGACCACCCGGGGCCAACTGGAGGGGGCGGAGGAGTTCGAGGCCATCATCCTGCGCTCGGACGAGTCCGGGGCCACCCTGCGCCTCGGCGACGTGGCCAGGGCCGAACTGGGTGCCCAGAGCTACGCCTTCTCCGCCACCTACAACGGCGAGCCGACCGTCCCCATCGGGGTCTATCAGGCGCCCGGGGCCAACGCCCTGGAGACCGCCGAGCAGGTGCGGGCCGCGCTGGCGGACAGCGCCGAGCGCTTTCCCGAGGGCGTGGAGTACACCATCCCCTATGACACCACCGAGTTCGTGGAGGTCTCCATCCGGGAGGTCTACACCACACTGCTCATCGCGGTAGGGCTCGTGGTGCTGGTGACCTTCGTCTTCCTGCAGCACCTGCGGGCGACCCTGATCCCCATCACTGCGATACCGGTCTCCCTGATCGGGACCTTTGCGGGCATGCAGGCCATGGGCTTTTCGGTCAACCTGCTGACCCTCTTCGGGCTGGTGCTGGCCATCGGCATCGTCGTGGACAACGCCATCATCGTGATGGAGAACGTCGAGCGGCTGATGCGCGAGAAGGGGCTGAAGGCCAGGGAGGCCTCGGTGGAGACCATGAAGCAGGTTTCCGGGGCGGTGGTCTCCTCCACCCTGGTGCTGGTGGCGGTCTTCGCGCCCGTGGCCTTCCTGGGCGGTCTGACCGGTGAGTTGTACCGCCAGTTCGCGGTCACTATCGCCTTCTCGGTGGTGATCTCCGGCGTGGTGGCGCTGACCCTGACCCCGGCGATGTGTGCCCTGCTCCTGGATAAGCAGCCGAAGACACCCTGGCTGCCCTTCCGCCTCTTCAACGCCGGCTTTGAACACCTGACCCGGGCCTTCGTGGCCGCGGTCGGCTTCCTGGTCAGAAACCGCACTGTGGGTGTCGGGCTGTTCGCACTCGCCGTGGGCGGCGCGGTGTTCCTGGTGGAGCGCATGCCGGACGGCCTGGTGCCCCAGGAGGACCAGGGGTTTGCCCTGGTGGTCGCACAGTTGCCGCCCACCTCAGCGCTGAACCGCACCGAAGCGGTCCGCGACGCCCTGGCGGCGCAGCTCACGCAACTGGAAGAGATCCAGGAGTTCACCGCCTTCGCCGGCTTCGACATCATCGCCGGCTCGCTGCGGACCAACGCCGCGGTCGGTTTCGTGAACTTCACCGACTGGGCCGATCGGCCCCGGCCCGACCAACACGCCGCGGCCATGAGTGAGCGAATCTCCGGGATGGGGTTCGGCCTGCAGGAGGCCAATGTGTTCGCCTTCATTCCGCCGCCCATCCAGGGGCTGTCACTGACCGGCGGCGTGGAGGGCTTTCTGCAGGTGCGCGAGGACATGAGCGCCCGCCAGGTGGAGGCCTTGGCCAACCGGGTGGTCCAGCGGGCCAATGAGCGCCCGGAGCTGGTGAACGCCCGCTCGACGCTGGACACCGGCATCCCCCGCTACCGTGCGGAGTTGGACCGCGAGAAGGCCAAGGCGGCCGGGGTGCGGATTGACGAGGTGTTTAATACCATGCGGGCCACCTTCGGCGCCCTCTATGTCAACGATTTCACCTTCGCCGGACGGCTATGGCAGGTGAACCTCCAGTCCGAGCAGGACTTCCGGAGCCATCCGGAGGACCTGCGCCATGTCTTCGTGCGCTCCGAGAGCGGTGATCTCGTGCCGCTGAGCGCGCTGGTCCGTCTGACCCGCGAGTCGGGCGCGGACATCATCAACCGCTTCAACATCTATCAGGCCGCCAAGCTGATGGCCGACCCCGCCCCCGGCTACACCAGCGGTGACGCGAAGGCGGCGCTCGAGGCGGTGGTGGCCGAGGTCCGCGACGAGGAGGGGGCCGACGCTCTGCTCGGCTGGATCGGCGAGGCCTACCAGTTGGAGGTGGCGGCCGGCGCCGGCGCCGCGGCCTTCGCCATGGGCCTGCTAATGGTGTTCCTGATCCTGGCCGCGCAGTACGAACGCTGGACGCTGCCTCTGGCCGTGGCCACCGCGGTCCCCTTCGCCGTCCTGGGCGCCGCCCTCTTCGCCCTGCTCCGCGGTTTCCCCAACGACATCTACTTCCAGGTGGGCCTGCTGGTGCTGATCGGCCTGGCGGCCAAGAACGCCATTCTCATCGTGGAGTTCGCGGCCCAGAACCGGGCCACCGGCATGACCTCCACCGAGGCGGCCATGGCTGCGGCACGCCAGCGTTTCCGCGCCATTATGATGACCGCCCTGACCTTCATCATCGGCACCCTGCCTCTGGTGTTCGCCACCGGGGCCGGCGCCGCCAGCCGCCAGGAGATCGGGACCGTGGTGGTGGGCGGCATGCTGGCCGCCAGCACCCTGGCGCTGCTCTTCGTGCCGCTGTTCTACAAACTGCTTGAGGATGTCGCCACCTGGCGCAACGAGCGGCGGGCCCGGCGTGAGCAGGAGAAGGCGGCGCAGGCCGATGACAAGGAGGCCGGGAACCATGCGTAAGGCGATAACCGCCCTGGCCGCAGTACTGATACTGGCCGGCTGCGCCGTCGGCCCAGACTACCAGGCCCCGGAAATGGACCTGCCGGAGGCCTGGCCCGAAAGCAGCCTGTTGGCCGATGGGGAGCGGGCGGCGTGGGTGGACTGGTGGAAGCGGTTCGACGACCCCACCCTCAACCAACTGGTCGAGCGGGCGGTGGCCAACAACCTGGACATCCGCCTGCAGGCGGCCCGTCTCGAGGAGGCCCGCGCCCGGTTGGGCATGGCCAGCGCGGAGCAACTGCCCACGGTCGACCTGCAGGCGGAGGCGGCGCGGGAGCGCGGCCCCGCCACCCTGCAGCCGGCGTTTCCGGGTGTGGAGCCGCGAGCCCGTACCGACAACCTGTTCTCGGTAAGCGGCGTGCTGGGTTATGAGATCGATCTGTTTGGCCGCCTGGCCCGGGAGCGTGAGGCGGCCGAGGCCTTCCTGCTGGAGAATGTCTTCAGCCAGGATGCCGTGCGGCTGAACCTCATCGCCGATGTGGTCACCACCTACTTCGACCTGCGGGCGGCCCAGCAACAGCTGGCCATCACGGAGAACACCCTGGTCTCCCGGGAGGAGACCTACGCCCTGGAGCGGGTGCGTTACGAGGCGGGTGAAACCGACGAGCTGACGCTGCGCCAGGCGGAGGCCGAACTGCAGAGCACTCGGGCGGAGATCCCCCTGCGCCAGGAGCAGGTGAGCACCTTGGAGGGGGTGCTGGGCGTGCTGGTGGGTATGAGCCCCGCGGAGCTGATGACCCTCGATGAGATGGACCTGGGCGAGTACACGCCACTGGAGGCCATTCACCTGCCGGAGGACCTGCCCGCAACCCTGCCCTCAGAACTGCTGGAGCGGCGGCCGGATGTGCGGGCGGCCGAGGCCGAACTGATGGCCGCCACCGCAGCCATCGGCGTTGCGCAGGCGGAACGCCTGCCCCGGCTAAACCTCACCGCCCTGCTCGGCACGGCGGCCACCGACACCAGCGACTTATTCACCGGGGCCGCGGAGACCTGGGGCCTGGGGAGCTCGGTGGCGGGGCCACTGTTCGATTTCGGTCGCGGGCGCGCCGGGGTGGAGGCCGCCGAGGCCATGGCGGCGCAATCACGTGCCCGGTATCAGGCCACCGTGATCAGCGCCTTCAACGAGGTGCGCGACGCCCTGAGCCTGTACCGCACCAGCAGCCAGCGGGCTCAGGCTATCCGAGCGCAGGTGGCGGCGGTGGAGCGCACCTCGCAGCTGGCCGAACTGCGCTATCAGGAGGGCTTCATCGGCTTTATCGAGGTGCTCGACGCCCAACGCAGCCTGCTGGCCGCGGAGCTGGCCCTGGCCGAGGCGGTGCGCGACCAGCTGAACGCTACCGCCACCCTGTTCAAGGCCCTGGGGGGCGGCTGGGCGCAGCCGGACCCGCCGGCGGACGACGCACGCGACGAGCCCGGCTGAACCCGGTCTAGCGCCGGGCCACCCACTGCACCACATGGGCCAGGCCGGTATGGCCCCGACCCTCGATCACCGCCCGCTCGCGTTCCCGGGCGATGACCGGTCTCAGGCCGGGGAAATCCGCACGCAGGGTGGCCAGGTTCACCAGCATGGCCGGATCAGGTGGCCCGCCGGTGCCGTAGTCCAGTTGCCGTGGGGTGTAGGCTTCAATGATCACCACCCCGCCGGGCCTCAGCCCGGCCGCAGCGGCACCGTGCACCTGGCGGCGTAGCGCCGGCGGCAGATGGGCGAAGATCCCGACAATACCGTCCCAGCAGCCGGGTTCGATGCTGTAGTCCGCCAGGTCCGCGTGCACCCATACCACCGATACCCCGTGTTGCCCGGCCAGGCGCTCCCCCTTGCGCACCCCCTCCCTGGAGGCGTCCACTGCGGTGACCCGGTAGCCCTGCCTGGCCAGCCAGACGGCATTGCGTCCCTCGCCCTCGGCCAGACAAAGCACCCGCCCGCCGGGGGGGATGTGAGACGCCTCGGCGGCGAGAAAGTCGTTGGGGTCGGTGCCGTAGAAGTAGTCCTCTGCGCGATACCGCTCGTCCCACATGGTGCGTGTCCTTGTGACTCAGGCGCTGTGCTCTCGACCGGCGCCCCTATTGGCGGATGCCCTCGAGCACGAAGCGCAGGCGCATCTCATCGGCGTCCGGACCCAGGTCGTAGTCCATGCCGAAATCGCTGCGCTTGATGGTGGTGGTGCCCACGTAACCGCGGCGGTAGCCGCCCCAGGGGTCCTCCCCGGCGCCGACAAACGTCACGTCCACCTCGATGGGCCGGGTCTCGCCGTGGAGGGTCAGCTCACCCAGCAGTCGCCCGTCCTCACCGTCGGGCTCGAAGCCGGTGGTCTCAAACCGGGCCACCGGGTATTCGGAGACATGGAGGAAATCCTCGCCCCGCAGGTGGCGGTCCCGCTCGGCGTGGTTGGTGTCGATGCTGGCCGTCGCCACCTCCATGGTGACCCGGCTGTTCTCCGGGGCCTCCGGATCATAGACGAACTCCCCCTCCAGCTCGTTGAAGCGCCCCTCGATGAAGGAGAAGCCCAGGTGCGAGATGCTGAAGGTCACGAAACTGTGGGCCGGATCCAGGTCGTAGACCTCGTCGCCGGCCACGGCCGGAGCGGTGAAGGCGAGCAGGCCGACCAGCGAGACCGCCGCGGCTATCGCGCGTGAACGGGTCAGGATCCGCTTGAGCGAGTGCGTCATGGTCATTCTCCTCAGGTGTCGTCATGGGCCGGATCGGGCCGGCCGTAGGGTCAATAGTGTCTCGTGTGCTCGATCGTACCGGGCAGGCCGCTAGCCGATCATACGCCGCAGCACGCCGTCCCGGTCGATCAGGGCATGCTTGAGCGCGGCGGCGATATGGAGCAGGACCAGCCAGGCCCCGCCAAAGGCCAGATAGTAGTGCAGATCCGCGGCGATCTCCTCACGCCCGGAGCTGCGCGGCAACAGCGCCGGCACCTGGAACAGCCCGAACACGTCCACCGGCCGGCCGTCGGCAGTGGAGAGCAGGTACCCGGTGACCGGTACGGCGATCATCAGGCCATAGAGCAGCCAATGGGTCGCACCCGCCGCCAGCCGCTCCCAGGCCGGCTGCTGCGGCGGGTGGGGGGGGCGCCGGTCCACCAGCAGCCAGGCCAGGCGCAGGCAAATCAGCAGCCCGGCCAGGACCCCGAGCGAGCGATGCCAGTGGGGCACAGTGTTGTAAAGCGGGTCGTAATAGCTCAACTCCGTGGCCCACCAGCCGGTCGCGAACAGGGCCAGCAACAGCAGCGCCATGAGCCAGTGAAAGAGACGGGCCACCCACCCGTAGCGTAGATCGTTCCCTCGCAGCATGCGGGACTCCTTGTTCCAAGGGCATGGCCAAAGTGTACGGATCCCGTTGTGATGGAAAACCCGGCCCGGGCGAAAATCATTGTCCCGTCAGGCGGAAAAATCCCGCGCTTCAGTCGGGGGCCGGCCCCTGCTCCCAGGTGGGCGTGTCACGCCAGGTCTCGGCGAGGAAGTCCACGAAGGCACGGACCTTGGCGGGCAGATAGCGCCGGCTGGGGTAGACGGCGTAGACCCCCAGCGGCGGCAGAGGGTAGTCGGGCAGCAGCGGGACCAGGCGACCGGCTGACAGGTCGTCACGGACCAGAAAGGCCGGGAGCTGGGCGATGCCATCACCGGCCAAGGCCGCTGCGCGCAGCACGTCCCCGTTGTTGGCGGTCAGGTAGCCGCCGACCCGGACCGGTATCGGCCCCTGCGGGCCCTGATAGGTCCAGGTGCGGTAGGGTTCGGCCTGGGAGTAGAGCAGGCAGGTGTGCGCCTGCAGGGCCTCCGGCCGCTCCGGCCGACCCGCTTGGGCCAGATAACCCGGTGCCGCGCAGGTGATGATGCTGACCGACGCCAGCTTGCGGGCCACCAGATGCTCCGGCAGCGAGCGGCTGATGCGCAGCGCCAGGTCATGGCCCTCGCCCATCAGATCCACCTGGCGGTCGTCCAGTGACAGGTTCAGATGCACGCGGGGGTGCCGGGCATGGAATTGCGGGATCAGACCGGCCAGGTGCAGGGTGCCGAAGGAGACCGGGGCGGTCACCCGCAACACCCCGTTCGGTTCCCCTGTGCCGGCCCCCACCTCGGCCTCAGCCTCCTCGAGCCGCGCCAGCAGATCCTTGCAATGCCGGTAAAAGACCTGTCCCTGCTCGGTGAGCGTCAGGCGCCGGGTGGTGCGCTGGAACAACCGGGCCTGCAGGTGCGCCTCCAACTCCGATACCTGCCGGGAGGTGGTGCTCGTGGCCCGGCCGAGACGCTCGCTGGCGGCGACGAAGCTGCCGGCCTCCACCACGGCGACGAAGGCCTCCATTGCCAGTAATCGGTCCATCAGGGGGGTGACCCTCCCGGGGTTTCGGATGACGGTGGCTGCGGATGGGCCTGCGGTACCGGCTCCTCCCCCAGGTCCACGCCGGCCTCGCGAAAGCGGGCATCGTAGCGCTGCCAGGCCTGGTAGATCTCCTCCGGCCACCAATGCTGCAGGTAGGCGATGACCGCGGTCACCTCGTCGTCGGACAGTACCGCGCGCCAGGGCGGCATGCCGGGCCCCAGGCCATGCCGAATGAAATGGCGCAGCTCGTCTTTGCCATGGTGCCAGGTGTGACCGGTGCCGTTCAGCGGTGGCGGGCCGGTGCGCCCGGAGGCATCCCGCTGGCGCCAGTTCTCCGCGCCGTCCCCGGCCACCCCGTGGCATTGGGCGCAATATTGCTGATAGAGCGCCTCACCGCGTACGACCTGCCCTTCGTCGTACCAGCGTTCCGCGCCGGGCTCGTCCTGGGCACAGCCGGCGAGCCCGGCGGTCAGGGCCAGCACCACGGCCGGCCATACCGCGCCCCGCCCCATCCGGTCACGGTGATGAACCGGCGGCGCGCTCGGCACGGCCCGCCGCTTACCCGGGGCTGCGCTGCCAGTCACGGGTCTGCTCGGGGTCGGAGATATTCCACTCCGACGATGCGTAGCGGTCGTCGTCGGTGGCACTGAGCACCCAGCAGGCGAAGTCGGCCACCTCCTCGGCCGACCGCAACTCCCCCTCTCGGTGCAGGGCACGGAATCGCTCCACCAGCGGGAACGCCGCCTCGGAACTGGCACGGATGTGTGCCTGCATCGGGGTGTCCACCACCCCCGGGCGGAGGCTGCCGACACGGATGCCCCGGTCACGCAGCTCGCCGTCCAGACACTGGTAGAGCATGTGCAGGGCGGCCTTGGCGGTGCAGTAGGCCCCCCAGCCGGGGATCGGGCTGTGGGCGGCACCGGAGGAGATGTGCAGCACCCGGCTGCCGGCGGGCAGGCGGGACAACAGGGACCGGGTGAGAAACAGCGGCCCCTCTACGTTGATCGCCTGGCTCCTCCGCCACTGCTCGGGATCGAGCTCGGTCAACGGCCCGATGGGGTCGATGGTGCCGGCATTGTGAATAAGGAAACGCAAGCCATTCGGCGCGTGCTGGTCGACGGCCTGGCCGATCCGCTGGCGGCCCTCCTCCTGCGCCACGTCGGCCGGCACCGGGACCACGGCCCCGTCAGGCGCGGCGGTCGCGGTCGCCTCCAGCGGCCCGGGACGGCGCCCGGTGATGATGACTCGCTGGCCCCGGGCGGCCAGCGCCAGCGCCAGCGCCCGGCCCAGACCGGTGCCGCCGCCCGTGACCAGGCTCCATTCCATTGATTCCCTACTCATGGCGAGGTGCTCCTCCCTAGATCCTTGGTATTGATGGGTCCTTGGTATTTTACGGTGGTGCCGGGTCGCTCACTACTCGCTGACCACCCGCACCGGATGCCCGTCCAGATAGCCACGGGCAGCCTCCGCCAGTTGCATCACGATCCGCTGCCGGGCCTCCCGGCTGCCCCAGGCCGAATGGGGGGTAACAATGAGGTTGGGGATGTCGCCGGCCAGGAGCGGATTGCCGTTGACCGGCGGCTCCTCCGACAGCACATCGACCCCGGCCCCGCCGATCTCCCCCGCACGCAGGGCATCGGCCAGCGCCTGTTCATCGACGATGCCGCCCCGCGCGCAATTGATCAACAGGGCGTGGCGGGGCAGGCGCTGGAGGGCCTCCGCCCCGATCAGGTTACGGGTGGCATCCGTCAGCGGGCAGTGCAGGGTCAAGACATCCACCTGGGGCAGAAGCTGCTCCAGCGGCACGCGCCCAAGTGCCGGCGGTCCGCCGCCCGGCCGCGCGGCCACCTTGACGGTCATCCCCAGGGCCCGGGCCAGCTCCGCGACCCGCTGGCCCAGCTCGCCGTGGCCCACCAACCCGAGGGTCCGCCCGGAGAGCTCCTGGATAGGGTAATCGAGTAAACAGAACTGTTCGCTCCGGCCCCACTCCCCCGCCTGCACGGCGTTGTGGTAGTCCAACAGCCGGGTGCTGAGGGCGAGCATCAGACCAAGGGTGTGCTGGGCCACCGCATCGGTGCCATAGCCCCGGCAGTTGCACACGGTGATCCCCCGCTGCCGGGCCGCCGCCAGATCCACGTTATTGGTGCCGGTGGCCGCCACCAGGATCAGCCGCAGGTCGGGTGCGGCGGCCAAGGCCGCCTCATCCAACACCACCTTGTTCACGACCACGGCATTCAGGTCCGCGATCCGGTCGGCGACCTCATGGGCCCCGGTCCGCTCGTAGTGGCGCAGATCGGGCAGCGCCTGCTCCAACGGCGCCAGGTCCAGATCGCCCTGATCCAGCGAGTCTCGGTCCAGAAAGGCAGAACGCATGGCCTTCTCCTCGGTCGGTTTCGAGCCGCGCCGGGGCTTGACAAGCCCCATTTATGCACAAGAGGTCGGCCCGGGTTAGAGAGACAGGGGTTTCTCGGGAACTCTTCACCCTATACCTTGAGAAACACCATAGAGCCTTGGTTTTATTGGTCTTTTTCTTATTGGTGCCCCATTGAACAAAACCGCAACAAGCGCGTAATGACGCCGGTTACAGCGCGGTTTCCCCCCGTTGTCCACAAAGTTATCCACAGGTTCTGTGGATTGTCCGGGTTTCCCCAACCGATGCAGACACTTAGCCCTGACTGGCGGGGACCGACGCGCTCAGGGTATGCTCGCGCTCGAACAGCGCAACCTGATTGGAACATGAACATCGGCCCTTGGAAACTCTCCGGCCGGGTGCTGCTCGCACCCATGGCCGGCATCACCGACCTCCCCTTTCGTCAGCTCTGTCGCCAATGGGGTGCCGCCCTCGCGGTTTCGGAGATGCTGTCCGCCGATCCAACCCTGCGCAAGACGCGCAAGAGCCAATGGCGCGCCACCCTCGCCGACGACGAGTGCCCACGGGTGGCGCAGATCGCGGGCGCGGATCCGGTCGCCCTAGCGGAGGCGGCCCGCTACAACGTACAGCGGGGCGCCCAGGTCATCGACATCAACATGGGCTGTCCGGCAAAGAAGGTCTGCAATCGCATGGCCGGCTCCGCACTGCTCGCGGACGAGCCCCTGGTGCGCCGGATCCTGACCGCGGTCGTGTCCGCGGTGGAGGTCCCGGTCACCCTGAAGTATCGCACCGGTCCGTCGCCCGAGCGGCGCAATGCCGTGGCCATCGCCCGGATGGCGGAGGACGCCGGGGTGGCCGCACTGACGCTTCACGGCCGGACACGGGTCCAGGCCTACCAGGGTCAGGCCGAATACCGCAGCGTGGAGGCGGTCTGTCGGGCGGTGGACATCCCGGTCGTCGCCAACGGCGATATCGATAGCCCAGACAAGGCGCGGCAGGTGCTGGACGAAACCGGCGCCGATGCGGTCATGGTCGGGCGCGCGGCCCAGGGCCGACCCTGGCTCTTCCAGGCGATTCACACCTATCTGGAGACCGGTACGCGGGTCGCCACGCCTTCGCTGGCGGTGCGCAAGCAGACCCTGCTGACCCACCTGCGCGAGATTCATCGCTTTTACGGCGACTGGATGGGGCCCCGCATCGCGCGCAAGCACATCAAGTGGTATCTACAGGCTCTGCAGGTGGATCGGTGCCATGTGCAGCCACTGATGCAGCCCACTGCCCCGGAGGCGCAACGGGTGGCGGTTGCCGATTGCCTGTCACGGCTCAACGAGGCGCCGGCGGCGGCGCCTGCATAGCCTCGGGAACCACATCCAGCACCGGCTGTTCCGCCGGCGGGCCCCAGCGGTTCCAATCATCCAACCCGGTGATGAGCACATCCACCCGCCGGTTGCGCGCCCGGTTCTCCGGGCTGGTGTTCGGCCGCAGTGGCCGGGTGTCGGCGTGGCCCTGGGCGATGAAGCGCCCTGGCTCTATGGGCGCGGCCTCCAGCAACAAGTGCACCACCTCGGTCGCCCGGGCGGTGGACAGTTCCCAGTTGGAGCGGAACCGCTCGGTGTCGATGGGCACGTCGTCGGTATGCCCGGAGACCCGGATTGTCCCGCCCTGCCCGGCCAGCACCCCGGCCACCGTGTGCAGGATCGGCAGGAAGGAGGCGTTCACGTCGGCGCTGCCGGAGGGGAAGGCGGCCTTTTCCGGGAACCGGATCAGCACGTTCTCGTCCAGGCGCTCCACCTCCAGCAGGCCCTCACCCAATTCCCCCTCCAACTGCTCCTGGAGCTCGGCGGTGATCTGATCGATGGGGTCCGGGACGGCGTCCAGCAGGTCCTCCAGCAGGCTCGGATCGACGGGCGAGCCGCCGTCAAAATCGATGGGACTGGGGCTGGGGCTCGGGTCGCCCTCGGTCAACTGCGGACCGAAGGCCGCTCGGATGGACTGAGCGGCCAGCCGGTACTTCTCCGCATCCAGCGAGGAGAAGGCGAACAGCATGACGAAGAACACCACCAGCAGCGCCATCAGATCGGCAAACGTGGTGATCCAGGCCGGCGGCGGGCGTCGCTTGGCCATGGGGCTTAGCGGCTCTCCTCGCCCTGCGGTTCCCCGGTGCGGGCCTCTTCCATCGCTGCCAGCTCACCGCGGGTCTTGGTGGGCAGATAGGCGGTCAGCAGTTCCTCGATCATCCGGGCGTTGAAGCCCTGGCGAATGCAATTGATACCCTCGAGGATCAGCATCTTGTTGGCCCTTTCGTTCTGCGCCCTCAGCTCCAGCTTGTCGGCGATGGGCAAGGCGACAAGCTGGGCGAACATGGCGCCGTAAAGGGTGGTGAGCAGTGCGGTGGCCATACCCGGCCCGATGGCCGCCGGGTCATCCAGATGCGCCAGCATCTGCACCAGGCCCACCAGCGTACCGATCATGCCGAAGGCCGGGGCCGCCTCGCCGATGGCGCGGAAGATCCGCTGGCCCACGTCGTGGCGCTCCACCGACATTTCCAGGTCCTCCTTCAGGACCTTGTGCATCAGCTCCGGCTCAACACCATCGGCGCAGAGCTGCAGCCCTTTGCGGAAAAAGGGGTTCTCCACCTCCGCATCCTCCAGCGCCAGGAGCCCCTTCATCCGCGCCGTCTTGGCCAGCTCTTTGACCTGCAGGATCAGCCTTCGGGGGTCCTCCTCCTGGCGAACGAAGGCGAGACCGGCCACCCGAAAGGAGTTCGCCACGTGGGTGAACGGGAACTTGATCATGGTGGAGGCCAGCGTGCCCCCGAATACGATCAACAGCGCCGGTAGATAGAGAAACTCCCCGGGCGCCGAACCCAAGCCGATGGCGGCAAAGATGATAGTGATGCCGGAGACCAACCCCAACAGCGTGGTTTTATCCAAAAACTGCGCCCCTCCGCGACCGAGTGCAATTCCCTAACCTTCCGGAAGGTTAATGTGCCAATTCAGGATAATAACAGTTTGCGAGACCCCACCCTAACGGTCTAGCCCGATGGACGTACCCCGGGCGGTCCGTCCGTCGACTACGCTTAACGCAAACGAACCGACGCCGGCAAGGCGGCGGAAACCGGGAACATGCCCCTCTATTAACAAAAAATTGGGGTCCCAGACCCGCAGCATTGACCCCGGCTTCACCATAAGTGCTTGTTTTAAGATAATCCTTGGCCACTGCGACGCCGTGTGGTTAAGCTAGCCGGTGTGCCGGGTGAAAGGCTGGGAGAGAACAGGCCGCACCCTGGACCCTTAAAGCAAAAGAACAGCCATAACCGACGACTGATTCGGGAGGAGCAGCATGGGCTACCGCGAGATCCACCGTGAATCCATCGAGGCGCCGGAGCGCTTCTGGCGCCGTGAGGCCGAGAAGCTCGACTGGTTCGAGCCACCGCAGGAGATCCTCAGTCAGGACGAGAAGGGCTTCTACCGCTGGTTTAAGGGGGGCAAGCTCAACATCAGCCACCTGGCCCTAGACTACCACTGTGACAACGGCCGGGCCGATCAGACCGCCGTCATCTACGACTCACCGGTCACCGACACCCAACAGAAGTTCACCTACAGCGAGCTGCGGGACCGGGTGGCGCGGGCCGCCGGCGCCCTGCGCGAGCTGGGCGTGGAGAAGGGCGACCGGGTGGTCATCTACATGCCGATGATCCCCGAGGCACTGGAGGCGATGCTGGCCTGTGCCCGCCTGGGTGCCATCCATTCGGTGGTCTTCGGCGGTTTCTCGCCCAACGAGCTGGCGATCCGCATCGACGACGCCAAACCGAAGGCCATTATCACGGCCAGCTGCGGTGTGGAGTTCACACGGGTCATCCCCTACCTGCCCCTGGTGGACGAGGCCCTCAAGCGCTCCCAGCATCCCCCGGAGAAAACCCTGGTAGTGCAACGCGAGCAGGAGAAGGCGGAACTCAAACCGGGCCGCGACCATGACTGGGACGAACTCTGCAGCCGGGTCAGCCCTGCCGACCCGGTGCCGGTGGACGCCACGGATCCGCTCTACGTGCTCTACACCTCCGGCACCACCGGCAAGCCCAAGGGCGTGGTGCGGGATACCGGCGGCTATGCCACCGCGTTGAACTTCAGCATGGAGACCATTTACGACCTGCATCCGGGCGAGGTCTTCTGGACCGCCTCCGACGTAGGCTGGGTGGTGGGCCACTCCTATATCGTCTATGCGCCGCTGATCCGCGGCTGCACCACGATCGTCTACGAGGGCAAACCGGTGCGCACCCCCGATGCCGGGGCCTTCTGGCGGGTGATCTCCGAGCACCAGGTCAAGACCTTCTTCACGGCGCCGACCGCTTTCCGTGCGGTCAAGAAGGAGGACCCCGAGGCCAAGCTGATGGCCAATTACGACATCAGCTGCCTCAAGAAGCTCTTTGTGGCCGGTGAGCGGCTCGATCCCCCCACCTACGAATGGCTGACCCAGATCCTCGACGTGCCGGTGATCGACCACTGGTGGCAGACCGAGACCGGATGGCCCATCGTGGCCAACCCCACCGGGGTGGAGCTCTTCCCGGTCAAGTCCGGGTCTGCCTCCCTGCCCGTGCCCGGCTACAACGTCATGGTGCTGGACGACAGCGGCCAGCCGCTTCCTGCCGGCGAACAGGGCAACCTGGTGGTCAAATTGCCGCTTCCTCCCGGCTGCCTACCCACCCTCTGGGGCGACGATGAGCGCTTCCGCCGCTCCTACCTGGAGCGTTTCCCCGGCTATTACGACACCTCGGATGGCGGCTACATCGACGACGAGGGCTACGTCTTCATCATGGGGCGGGTAGACGATGTGATCAACGTGGCCGGTCACCGGCTGTCCACCGGCGAGATGGAGGAGGTCATCGGCAGCCACTCCGCCATCGCCGAGTGTGCCGTGGTGGGCATCCACGACGAGATGAAGGGCGAACTGCCCGTGGGCTTCGTGGTGCTCAAGGACGGTGTCGAGGTCGACGAGGCCGAACTGGAGAAGGACCTGGTGCAGCTGATCCGCAACGAGATCGGTGCCATCGCCTGCCTCAAGCAGGTGGCTGTGGTGCAGAAGTTGCCCAAGACCCGCTCGGGCAAGATCCTGCGCAAGACCATCCGCCAGTTGGCCAAGGAGGATGACGTGCCGGTGCCCTCCACCATTGACGATCCCACCAGCCTGGAGGAGATCGGTCGCGCCATGGAGGTGCGCGGTATCGGCCGCCACACGGGCTAACGCGGTGGGTTGATGACGACTGCACTGGGCCCGGAACGGCATAACGCCGGCCCGGGCCCAGTGCCGTCTGGGCCGCAGTTGGACGCGCGTTCCCTGGCCCCCACCCTCAGGGCAGCAGACCGGCCCGCGTCAGTCGGGCCAACGGATCCTGCCGGTAAAAGGCCACCATCTGCTGATAGACCTCCGGGAAGACCTGCTGCACCGGTGCCGGATCGGTGAAGAAGGCCTCGCTGGCGACCGCGAAGAATTCCCCGGGGTTTTCCGCGGCGTAGGCATCAAAGGGCAGCCAGTCGGCCTGTGCCTCGACCCCTTCGGCAAATCGATCCCAGGCGGCGCTGAAGGCGGCCTTCCAGCGCGCGGGGCTCATCTCCGCGTGCAGCGGCGGCTGGCCATTGGCGTCACCGTTGCGCATGTCCAGCTTATGGGCACACTCGTGGACCACGACACTGAACCCAGGCTCGGGCGTGAGCACGTCCTCGGCCGAGAGCACCAGCGGACCGCGCTCCCAGGCTTCACCCACCAGCGGCCCCTCCTCCTCGTGGACCACTCCGAACTCATCCTCCCATACGTGCCGGGCGACGAAACCGGAGGGGTAGAGCAGCACGGTCACCCAATCGCTGTACCAGTCCAGCCCCAGGGAAAGCACTGGCAGGCAGGCCTGTACCGTGACCGCCAGTCGCAGCCGCTCGTCCGGGTCCAGGCCACCGACGCCCTCCCAGGCACGGGAGGCCAGAAATTCGCGGGCCAGGGCCTCCAGCTGCGGGCGTTCATCGGCACTCAGCGCCGGCAATGGCCAACACCGGGCCATGGCCTCGTGCCAGTGCAGGTTATTCAGGGGCTCCCCGGGGCGGCTGCCGCGCCAGAGCCTGTCCAGCCGGAACATGCCGTTCACCTCCGGGCGCCGGGGCGTGCCGGTGTATTCAATGCCATGATGTCATCTTAACCCATGGCCAGCGCCAGGGCTTGGGTTGACCGCCCAGTTGCGGGATAATCCGGCGTCCGCGCCCGCAACCGGAGCATCGATGACCACTCAAGGCCCCAGGCGCACCGTAACCGTCGGTGGCACCACATTCACCCTGCTCGGCACCGCCCATGTCTCCCGCGCCAGCGCGGATGAGGTCCGCACCTTGATCCGCAGCGGCGATTTTGACGCCGTGGCGGTGGAGTTGTGCGACAGTCGCTACCTCAGCCTGACCAATCCGCAGGCCTTGGAGCAAATGGACCTGTTCAAGGTGCTGCGCGACGGCCGCGGCGGGATGGTGGCAGCGAGCCTTGCCCTGGGGGCCTACCAGCAGCGGCTGGCCGAGCAGTTCGGCATCGAGCCCGGTGCTGAGATGAAGACCGCCGCCAAGGAGGCCAAGGCCGCCGAAAAACCCCTGATGCTGGTGGACCGGGACATCGGCGTGACCATGAAGCGGCTCTACCGCAACATCCCCTGGTGGCAACGTTTCACCCTGATCTCCGGGCTGTTTGCCGGCCTGTTCTCCCGTGAGAAGGTGACCGAGGAGGATATCGAACGGCTCAAACAGGGCGATATCCTCGAGTCCACCTTCGCGGAGTTCGCTCAGAGTTCCACCCGCCTCTACCAACCGCTGATCGCCGAGCGCGACCGTTACATGGCCAGCCGCCTGCTGCAGGAGACCGCTGGCCACGACTATGGGAATGTCCTGGTGGTCATTGGCGCGGGCCACCTCAAGGGGTTGGCCGAGGCCTTGGCAGAGCCGGTGCCCGATCCAGCGGCGGAGCAGGCGGAACTCTCGAAGATGCCCCCGCCCAGCCCCTGGCCCAAGCGGATCGCTTGGCTGGTGATCCTGCTGGTGCTCTCCGGCTTCGCCATCGGCTTCTCCCGCAGCCCGGAGCTGGGGCTGCGGCTGGTGCTGGACTGGGTGTTGATCAATGGGGGATTGTCAGCGGCCGGTGCCCTGGTCGCCGGCGGCCATCCGGTGACCGTGGTGGGGGCCTTCTTCGCCGCACCGCTGACCTCACTGAACCCGACGGTGGGGGCGGGCTTCGTCGCCGCGGCCATCGAGATCGCCATGCGGCGGCCCCGGGTGGGCGATTTCCGCAGCCTGCGTCAGTCGGTGACCCGCTGGCGCGGCTGGTGGACCAACCGGGTCTCCCGCACCCTGCTGGTCTTCCTGTTCGCCTCGCTGGGTTCCGCGGTGGGGACCTACCTGGCCGGCTTCCGTATCTTTGAGCGCCTGATCGGCGCCTGAGGCCGCTGCGGGCCTCAGTGCTCGCGGGTGGCCGTGAACGCCACCTCCGGCCAGCGCTCCTCGGCCAGCTGGAGGTTCACCCGTGTGGGCGCCAGGTAGGTGAGGCTGCCGGCGCCGTCGATGGCGAGGTTGGCCTCATTACGGCGCTTGAACTCGGCCAGCTTCTTCTCATCCTCGCAGTGCACCCAGCGGGCGGTACTCACGTTCACCGGCTCGAAGCGGCAGTCGACTTTGTACTCCGTCTTCAGCCGGTAGGCCACCACGTCGAACTGCAACACCCCCACCGCGCCCACGATGAGTTCGTTGCCCAGCAGCGGCTTGAAGAGCTGTGAGGCGCCCTCCTCACAAAGCTGTTCCAGCCCCTTGGTGAGCGCCTTTGCGCGCAACGGGTCCTTGAGCACCACCCGGCGGAAGAGCTCGGGGGCGAAGTTGGGCACCCCGGTGAATTTCAGCGCCTCGCCCTCGGTGAAGGTGTCACCGATCTGAATGGTGCCGTGGTTGTGCAGACCGATGATGTCCCCGGCCCAGGCCTCATCGGCCTGCTCGCGATCCGAGGCCATGAAGGTGATGGCATTGCTGATCTTCACGTCCTTGCCGGTGCGCACGTGATGCAGCTTCATGCCCGGCCGGTAGCCGCCCGAGCAGATCCGCATAAAGGCCACTCGATCATGGTGTTGCGGGTCCATGTTCGCCTGAATCTTGAAGACGAAACCGGTGAGCTTTTCCTCGGTGGGCTCCACCCGCCGCTCCTGCGCCGGCCGCGGCAGCGGCGCCGGGGCGTAATCGACGAAATCGTCCAGCAGCTCCTGCACCCCGAAGTTGTTTATGGCGGAACCGAAATAGACCGGCGTCAGTTCACCGCGCAGGTAGGCGTCGTGATCAAAGTCGTGGCCGGCCTCCCGAATCAGTTCCAACTCCTCGCGGAATTGCTCCGCCTCCGAGCCGAACAGCTCATCCAGGCGGGGGTTGTCCAGACCCTCGATCACCTCCCCTGCCTGGATTCGGCCACCATGGGTGGCGCTATACAGGTGCACCCGTTGCTCCCGCAGGTGGTAGACGCCCCGGAACTGCTTGCCCATGCCCAGCGGCCAGGTCACCGGCGCGCAGCGGATCTTGAGCACCTCCTCCACCTCATCGAGCAGCTCCATCGGGTCGCGCCCTTCACGGTCTAGCTTGTTGACAAAGGTCATGATCGGCGTATCGCGCAGCCGGCAGACCTCCATCAGCTTGATGGTGCGCTCCTCAACACCCTTGGCCGCGTCAATGACCATCAGGGCCGAGTCCACCGCGGTCAACGTGCGGTAGGTGTCCTCAGAGAAGTCCGCGTGCCCCGGGGTATCCAACAGGTTGACAATGGCGTCCTTGTGCGGGAACTGCATCACCGAGGAGGTCACGGAGATACCCCGCTGCTTCTCCAACTCCAGCCAGTCAGAGGTGGCATGGCGGTCCGATTTGCGGCCTTTCACCGTCCCGGCAAGTTGAATGGCGCGCCCGAAGAGCAGCAGTTTTTCCGTCAGCGTGGTCTTACCGGCGTCCGGGTGGGAGATGATGGCGAAGGTGCGGCGGCGCTGGATGTCCTGGGTGCTCATGCGATCGGAGTAACTCAACGGTGAGGCTGGGCGCGCAATTATACAGATCTGGCTGGGGCAGACCTAGCGCCACTGCCGTCTTCTATATTACGGGAAACCCACTGCGGCGAACTCACACGGCATGTTATCCCCTGCCCCCCCAATATTCCGCCGGTTGGCCATCTTGGTCCTGGCTGTGTGCCTGAGCCCGTCTGCAGCCCTGGCTGAGACACCGCAAATCAGTGCTTATGTCGCCCGTTATTCCCCCGAGCGGTTGGTGGATATCATCAGCGAGCCCCCACCCGAGCTGAACAGTGATGCCCACCTCGCCGCCGTGACCTACGGCCATCCCCTGGGGGAGTGGCTGGGGTTTGCCTGGGAGCTGGAGGGCCAGTTGGTCCGTCATTGGGGTGAGCAGCGCCACTATGAGTTCAATGCCCTCTGGGTCGCGCGCTGGCAGCGCTTTCCCTGGGACCGGTGGGTGGATACCCGTATTGCCGGCGGCCACGGGCTGTCCTATGCCACCGAGCGCCCGCCCCTCGAGCCCCGAGCCTCGAGGGAAGACCGTGATTCCATGCGGCTGCTCACCTACCTGATGGCGGAGATGGAGGTCACAGCACCGGGGGCGCAACACTGGAGCGGGTTCCTGCGCATCCACCACCGCTCCGGGGTTTTCGGGGTGCACTCGGGCGTGCGGGGCGGCTCCAACTTTGTCGGCCTGGGCATCCGTTACCGCTTCCCTGGGCCCTAAAGACGAGGTCCCAACAGCGGAAAGGTCGCCCTGGCCGTGGGTGCTGGCCAGGGCGACATCGAGAGAACCGCTCACTCAGTCCAGCGGCTGCAGTTCGATGATTTCGTAGTCGGTCTCCCCCACCTGCTCCAGGGTGAAACGCACGGCATCGCCAGCATGGAAGCCGCTCGCCATTTCCGCTTCCCGCAGGGGCAGGTCCATTTCCATGGCCGGCCAGCGTAGCTCGGGGATCGGCTCGTGGCTCAGCGTCACAGTGCGGGCCTCGGTGTTGATCGCCTGCAGCACTCCCTGGCCTTCAGCGGTCACGGCGCTGCTGCCATGATGGCTGTCATGCGCCAGTGCCGGCACGGCCGCCAGCATGAGGCCGAATGTCAGGAAAAGTACGTAAGTATTGGTCTTCAGGTTCATTTCAGTCTTTCCTCAATGGATTCAAAGGAAGTGCTGGGTGCGCGCTCAAGCGCCCGCCCCCTCCTGATGGGTCTCAGGAAGCCGGTGACGCTGCCAGAGCCAGTAGAGCACCGGGATCAGCAGCAGTGAGACCAGCGGGGCGGTGATCATCCCGCCGATCATGGGAGCGGCGATGCGTTGCATCGCCTCGGAGCCGGGGCCGCTGTCCATCAGCAACGGGGAGAGTCCCAGCACCACGGTCAACGAGGTCATCGCCTTGGGCCGGACGCGCATGACCGCGCCCTCGATAATCGCCTCCTTGAGCTCGCGGCGGTCCCGTGGCCGGTGTTGGTGCACAGCGTTGCGCACGTACATCAGCATCACCACCGCAAACTCCGTGGCCAGCCCGATGAGCAGGATGAAGCCTGCCGCCACCGCCACGGACACCTCATAGCCCAACCCGTAGAGCAGCCACACCCCACCCACGGCGGCGAAGGGCAGCGCCCCCATGAGCATCAGGGCCTCGGGACCGCTACGGAAACAGAGGTAAAGCAGCATGAAGATCAGCACCACGGTGACCGGCACCACGTAGGCAAGCCGCTCCTTTGCCCGCTCCATATGCTCATACTGGCCCGACCAGTGGATGGAGTAACCCGGCGGCAGGTCCACCTGCTCGGCCACCGCCTGGCGGGCATCCGCCACATAGGAGCCGAGATCCCGGCCGCGGATGTCCACCACCACCCAGCCGTTGAGGCGCGCGTTTTCCGTGCGGATCATGGCCGGCCCGTCGACTATCTCCACCGACGCCAGCGATTCCAGCGGAAGATGGGCGCCGTTGGGAGTGACCACCGGCAGTTCGCGCAGTCGCTCCAGGGAATCGCGCCAGTCCTGGGGATAGCGCAGGTTCACCGGATAGCGTTCCAGCCCTTCGACGGTGTCAGTGACCTTCATGCCGCCCACTGCCGCCTGGATGACCGTTTGGAGTTCCGTCACGCTGACCCCGTGGCGCGCCGCGCGCGCGCGGTGGATGTCCACCTCCACGTAACGACCGGTGGCGGTCCGATCGGCGTAGGCCGATGCCGTACCCGGGACGTGCTCCAGTGCCGCTTCCACCTGCTGGCCGATGCGTTCGATCTCGCCCAAATCGGGCCCGGCAATCTTGACCCCCACAGGGGAGCGGATGCCGGTGGCCAGCATGTCGATGCGGGTCTTGATGGGCGGCACCCAGACGTTGGCCACGCCCGGGAACTGCACCGCCTGGTCCAGTTCGCGGATAATGTCCTGCTTGGTCATCCCCTCGCGCCACTCCTCCTGCGGCTTGAAGCGAATGACGGTCTCCAGCATCCCCAGGGGCGCCGGATCGGTGGCGGTATCGGCACGGCCGGCCTTGCCGAACACTTGCTCCACCTCCGGCACCGAGGCGATCAGCCGGTCGGTCTGCTGCAGGAACGCCCGCACCTTGTCGATGGAGGCCCCGGGCTCCAGTGAGGGCATGTACATCAGATCGCCCTCGTCCAGTTCGGGCATGAACTCAGTGCCCAGCTTGGAGGCCGGAATGACCATGGTGGCGGCCACCAGCACCGCGCCCCCCACGGTCGCCCAGGGATAGCGCAGCAGCCCCCGTAACACCGGCCGGTAGCCGGCAATCAGCAGGCGGCTGATCGGATGGCGGGCCTCCGGTCGGATCCGTCCGCGCACCAGGTAGCCCATCAGCACCGGCACCAAGGTGATGCCCAGACCGGCGGCAGCCGCCATGGCGTAGGTGCCAGTAAAGGCCAGAGGCTTGAACATCCGCCCCTCCTGCCCCTCCAGCGCAAAGAGCGGCAGGAAGCTCACGGTGATGATCAGCAGTGCAAAGAAGAGCGGCCGGCCGGTCTCCTTGGCGGCCAGGGCTACCGTCTCCCAGCGGTCGGCATTGGGCGGTGCCCGCTCCAGCCGTTTGTGCAGGTTCTCCACCATGACGATGGCCGCGTCCACCATGGCCCCGATGGTGACGGCGATACCGCCCAGGGACATGATGTTGGCGTTGATCCCCTGCTGCTGCATGATCAGCAGTGCAGCCAGGATGCCGATGGGCAGACTGACAATGGCCACCAGCGCCGAGCGCAGGTGCAGCAGGAACACCAGGGAGACCGCCGCGATGATCAGGAACTCCTGGACCAGCTTCACGGAGAGGTTCTGCACCGACGCCTCGATGAGCGTGGAGCGGTCGTAGGTTTCCACGATCTCCACACCCTCGGGCAGGCTGCCCCTGAGTTCGTCCACCCGCTCCTTGACCCGCTCGATTGTGGCCAGGGCATTCTCACCGTGGCGCATGACCACCAGGGCGCCAACCACCTCGCCCTCGCCGTCCAGCTCGGCCAGCCCGCGCCGGGCCTCGGGGCCGTTGCGGATCTCCGCCACGTCCTCCAGTAGCACCGGGGTGCCCTCTTCGCTGGCCCCCACGGGGATGTGTCCCAGGTCGTTCAAGCCGGTGAGGTAGCCGCGGGAGCGCACCATGTACTCGGCCTCGGCCATCTCCACCACTGAACCGCCCGCCTCGCGGTTGCCGTCCTGAATGGCCTGTCGGATTTGGCCCAGAGTCAGGCCATAGGCGCGCGCCCGGTTAGGGTCCAGCACCACCTGGTACTGGTTGACCATGCCGCCCAGGGTGGCCACCTCGGAGACACCGGTGACAGACTGGAGCTCGAACTTCAGAAACCAGTCCTGAAGGGAGCGCAATTGGGCCAGATCATGCGTCCCAGTGCGGTCGACCAGGGCATATTGGTACACCCAACCCACCCCCGTGGCGTCCGGCCCCAGCGCCGGACGGGCCTCGTCGGGCAGGTCGGGCGCCACCTGGCTGAGGTACTCCAGCACCCGTGAGCGCGCCCAGTAGGGATCGGTGCCATCCTCGAACAGGACATAGACGTAGGAGTCGCCGAACATGGAGAACCCGCGCACGTCCCGCGCCCCCGGCACGGCCAGCATGGCGGTGGAGAGCGGATAGGTGACTTGGTCCTCCACCACCTGGGGCGCCTGCCCGGCATACTCGGTGTGTACGATCACCTGCACATCCGACAAATCGGGAATGGCGTCCAACGGCGTTTGTCGGGCGGAGAACACCCCCCAGGCCACGAAGACGCCGGTGAGCAGCAGCACCAGCAGGCGGTTGTCCAGCGACCACTGAATGATCCGTTCAATCATGCCGGCCCTCCTCAGTGGTCATGGCCCGTGTGGGCGTCGTGATCGGGGGCGTCATCGGTCTCGCCGGTCGGATCGGCCAGCCGCTCGATGTGGGTCAGCTCGTAGACATACTCTTCGTCCTCACGCTCGCGGATGTGGATGATCACCGGATCACCGGGCTCAAGATCCGTCAGCGCCACGTCCTCGGCCACCTCGAAATCCATGGTCATCGCCGGCCAACCCAGTTCCGCGATCGGCTCATGGTCCAGATTGACCTGGCGGGCCTCCGGATCCACGTGGTTGATGCGGCCCTCGGCGGCGACGCTGCCATCATCGGCTTCCGCCGCGGCCTGCAGGCGCGCCAGGCTGACCGTCACCGAGGACTCGGAGTCGATCAGGAACTGGCCGGAGGTGACGATGCGCGCCCCGACCTGCAGCCCCTCGAGGATCTCCAACCGGTCGCCGGCGCGCCGCCCTACCCGCACCTCGTGCACGCGGAAGCGGCCTTCCTCCTCCATCGTCACCACGCGGTCCTGACGGCCTGTGCGGATCACGGCCTCCGCGGGCACATGCAACACCGGTTCGGTGGATTCGCCGTCGATATGCACATCGGTCCACATGCCAGGCTTGAGTCGCCCGTCCGGGTTATCCAGGGTGATCCGGGCCCGGATGGTACGGGTCGGTGAGGCCAGGGTCGGGTAGATGTAGCCCACGCTGCCGACCAACGTCTCGCCGGGCCGGAAAGGGAAGTGGACCTCGGCATCCAGGCCCTCGCGCACCGCGTCCGATTGGTGCTCGAACAGATCGGCGATGACCCAGATGCGCGACAGATCGGCGATGCTCATCACCTCGGTGCCCGGCTGCACGAACATCCCCTCGGCCACATTGAGTGCCTGGACGACGCCGTCCTGGGGCGCCTTCACGGGCACCAGGTTCAGGGCCCGGCCCTGCTGTTCGACCTGACGGATCGCATCGGCGGGCATACCCAGCGCCCGCAGCCGCTCCCGGGCCGGACCGGCGTTACCGTTGCGACGCAGGGTCTGCAGCAACTCATCCTGGGCGCTGACCAGCGCCGGCGAATAGAGCCGGAAAAGCACCTCACCGGCGGTCACCCGCTCGCCGGTGGTGCGTACGCGCAGGTCCTCAATCCAGCCTTCGGTGCGCAGGTGGACATGGGATTGTGCCGCCTCGTCTACCTCGACGAAGCCCACGGTGCTGATTTGCCGGTGGAGCGCACCGCGCTCCACTTCGGCCGTGCGCACCCCCATGTTCTGGACGACCACCGGGCTGATTCTCAGCACGTCCGGGTCATCGTCCCGGCCCTCGTCACCGGCGTAGATGGGGATGTAGTCCATGCCCATCTCATCCTTGCGCGGCTCGTCCGAGCGGATCGTGGGGTTGTGCGGATGCTGGTAGTAAAGGACCTCCCGTTCGCTGCTGCCGCCTCCCTGCCCCGCGGTGCCCCCCTGGTGGAACCACAATGCGCCCGCGCCAAGGCCGAAACCGATCAATAACGCAATGAATAGGCTCACAAACTTCATCGCCGGGTCGCTCCTGAGAGATAGAGGAGTTCCGCCTGGGCCATCCGGCGGTCGGTGGCCACTTGAACGGCATCCAGGTGGGTTTCCAGATAGGTGATGCGGGCCTGCATCAGTGCGGTGAACGCCAGGGTGCCCGCCCGGTAGGCCTGTTCCGCTGCCTCCACATTGTCGGCGGCGTGGATCAGCAGCCGCTCCTCGAAGCGCCGCTCTCGCTCCCGCAGGCGCTGCCAGCGGGCCGCCTGGCTGGCCAGGGCTTGAGTAAGGGTGCGGTGCTGCACCTCGCGGTCGTGCTTGGCGGCATACACCTCGCGCCGGCTGGCGGCCACATCCCGGTCCTGGCGATTGCGGGTGAACAGCGGCAGGTCCAGCACCACCATGGCGGACAGGCGATCCGGGGCATCCATGTCATTGCCGGTGGCCATCCCGTAGGTCAGCTCCACCGACCACTCGGGCCGGTAGCCCTGCCGGGCCAGATCCACTCCCCGGCGCTGGTCGGCCACGGCCAAGTCCTGGGCCTGCAACAGGGGGTGATGGTCAATGCCGTTGTCATCCGGTAGCGCTAGCTCCGGCAGCGCATCCGGCAACGGCCGCCGCGCGGCCTGGGGACCAATCCAGCGGGCTAAGGCCGACTCGGCGTCGGCCTCTGCCGCCCGGGCGGCGCTCAGGCGGTCCTCCAGCCGCTCCAGCTCCAGCTCGGCGCGGATCACATCCTGGCGGGAGACACGACCCGCGGCCAGCGCCCGCTCCGTGATTTCCAGCAATTCTTCGAAGTGACTGCGGTTGCCCTCCAGCAATGCCACGGCCCGGCGCTGGTTGTAGAGCCGCAAGTAGGCTTGACGCACCGCGTTGAGCGCCGCCCGTTCGGCGTCGTCGCCCCGGGCATGGGCCTGGCTCGCCCGCAGACCCCCTCGCTCCTGGCGGAGAGTGCGGGTCTGGCCCCGCGGGAAGGCCTGCCGCAGCCCCACCTTGAACTGGGTCATCTCGTCCCCGTCCAGCCGCGGCCGGTCCGCGGGCACGTCCATCAGCTCGGTGATCAGCAGGGGGTCCGGCAGGGCGCCCGCCGCCACAGCGGCCTCCTCCCGGGCAGCGGCCCGCTCCCGGTAACGGGCGATGGTCGGTTCCTCCTGAAGGGCCATGTTCTCGGCCGCTTCCAGGGTCAGGGCGGGCTGGGCCGGTGCCAGGACGGGCACGGCGGCCAGCAGCACACCAAACAGCAGGCCTTTTGGCCTGCCCGGACTCAAGAAATGCATACGGGTATCCCTCGCCTCAGGGCCCTTCCCGGGCCCGCCTTTATCGGGTGGGTTCGTAGGCGTCCTGCCACCGCCACGGGGTTCGGCAGGACAAGGCGGCGCATGGGCTGGGCACGGTGCACTGATGCACCGCGCTCAAACGGCGTGGCGCCGCCCTACGTTCAGGCGAGAGGCAGTCTGGGAGGTCGGGGCTCTGGGGCAGGAGCCCGGGATGGCGACTGCCCGATGGACAGCGCGGTCAACAGCGGCAGGGGTGGGATGGGCTCGGCCGAGTCGGCGGCCAGTACCGATACACAGGTGGCACAGAAGACACAGTCACCCGCCTGGCCGTTCGGTGCTGCCTGCCCACAGCCGTCGTCCGCCGCACTGGATGCCATAGGCACGGCATCGGCATACGCGGTATCGGCCCCGCCATGGTCATGGTGTGCTGCGCCCCAGGCATGGTGCAGGGGTAGCAGCAGAAACGCCACGGCGAGCAGCGGAACAAGAATGTGGGCAAAGGTGGATCGAGCCATGATCGGGAGTCTTACACGGCACAGCCGGCGAAAACTTGATTGAGATCAAAACAACAAGCAGCACCCCCAGGAAAGGCGCAGGGAGGGGGTGACCATGGTGCCCACCCGGCGGGCCACCAAGTGCTTGCCCCGTTTCGCTGCTATGGTAGGTGTAGGGCCGACGGATATCCATCATGCAAGTGCAGCAACCCACTGAAACGGTCGCGGGAGGAGCGCCAGCCAGGCCCTTCGGGCGGCTGGTGTTGCTGATCCTGCTGGCCTTGCTGCCGATGGGCCTGGCTTTGGCATGCCCTGAGCCAGCCCCCTTCGTTGCCCCCGAAACGGCCGAACACGACCCGAGCGTGCGTGCCCACGGTCCTTTCGAGATACCGCTCTGCCATCATGAAGGGCCGCTTGCGAAGGGACCGGCCCTGCTAGGTGACCCACGTGAAGCGGCGTCGGTGGAACCCGCCGATAATGGCGTTGCCATCCCGCGGCTGGGCCCGGCACATGCCCGCTTGCCAGACCCTGGTGCAAAACGCCACGGGTCGCCTGCCACCTCCGCACTACCCGCTGTCCCGGTCTATCTATTGACCCAGCGCCTACGCGTCTGATTTTCCCGCATTCCGGCCAGTGCGTACCTGTTGCTGTCAGCACTCCCCGGCCGCCGACAGTATTGCCACTCAACCAGGACGTAACGACGCCCTTCGGCGTCCACACCACCCGTTGAAGCGCACGCTTCAGGAGAGCTCAAAATGACGATGAATCGCGGTTACAAGGCAGCACTCGGTCTGGTCCTGCTCGTTGGGGCAGGCGTTGTCGGCATCGCCGGCGCTCAGGGCATGCAAGGCATGATGGGCGGCGGCCACGGCGCTCAAGGCATACAGGGCGGTGGCATGGGCATGATGCAGGACTGCCCGATGATGGGCGGCGCGTCCGGCGGCATGCAGGGCACGATGAGTCGCGGTATGCATGGCGGTGGCCAGGGTGGTATGGGCATGCACGGCGGTGTGGGCATGATGCGCGGGTTGGATCTGGATGAAGACCAGCAAGCTCAACTGCGCGAGCGCCGCAGCGAGCACCGTCACAAGCAGTTCCGCCGCATGGCCGAGATGATGGACCTGCGCGAAGAGATGCAGGCCCTCCTGGGTGCAGAGCGCCCTGACCCCGATGCCGTCCGTGAACTGCACGACCGCATGGCGGACCTCCACGGCGACATGATGGTCGACCGCATCCGCCTGCGGAACGACATGCAGGACATACTCACCGACGAGCAGCGAGAGCGGATGCGTGAAGGCATGGGCGAACGGCGGGGCGACATGTACCGCCACGGAGGCCATGGTGGGAGGCAACACTAAGGACCACCGGCTGAACGCCACTGGCCTGGCGGACCGCATCACGCGGCAGCCGGAGTTGAATGTGCTGCTGTTCGCCTTTCTGCTGAACTACCCATGGGAGTTTCTGCAGGTTCCATTTTTCCAATCGATGGCGGAGGCGAATCACTGGGATGCGATCCTCTTCTGCACGCGAGCGACTGGCGGCGACGCGCTGATCGCGTTGTCCAGCTTCTGGCTGGTCGCAGCAGTATGGCGCAACCGCTGGTGGGTTTGCCGCCCGGCAGCACGACAACTCACTGTGTTCATCGCTGCGGGGCTGCTCGTTACCTTTGTATTGGAATGGCACGCCACGGAGATCGCACAGCGGTGGGCTTATGCTGACCACATGCCTGTGTTGCCGATACTGGGGACCGGAGTCCTGCCGGTGATGCAATGGATCCTGCTCCCGCCGCTGATTGTATGGCTGGTCCGCCGGCAAATTGCTCACTGACAGGAGGAAGTGGGATGAAACACCGCATGATCGCACTCATCGCATTTCTGGCGACCGCGCCGATGGCATCCCCCGCGCTCGCTCAACGATTCGTGGACCACCCTGGCTTCTGGCATCCCGCATCGGGCTGGGGTCACATGCTGTTCGGCGGTCTGATGATGATCATCTTCTGGGGTGGGGTTATCGCCCTAATCGTGCTGCTGATCCGCTGGCTGGGCGGCCCTGGCGACTCGCGGTCGGACAAGCCGCAGGCGTCTGATGCCCCGGACATCCTCAAGCAACGTTACGCGCGCGGCGAGATCGACAGAGAGGAGTACCTGCAGCGAAAGCAGGATCTGGGGGAATGAGCGCGGTCTACCCGAACACCGTTGAACAGGCGATTACACCATGGATAACAGCGAGCTTCGAGTGACGGTCCCCGGCATGGGCAGCGACCACTGCGCAGGAATCATTGCCACGTCCCTGCGGAAGCTCGACGGGGTGGTGGACGTCACCACCAACATCGCCGCGCACCGTGTGCAGGTCCGCTACGAGACCGACAAGCTGGACAGCAGCCGCATCCGCCGGGCAGTAGAGGACGCCGGCTACGACGTCGCCTCGGTCAGCGAGGAGGGCAGCAGCGATGCCGCGGACGATGCGGAAATCGAGGAAGCCTACCTGAGCCAGGCATGGAAGCGACTGTGGATTGCCGCCGTACCCACCACCCTCATCATGACTCTGATGATGCCCCACATGTTCTGGCAACCCATCCCGGGGTATCTCGTCCTCATCGCGGTGCTGGCTTTCCCCGTGGTTTTTCTGGCCGGCGGGGCGGCCACCCACCGCTCGGCGTGGCGGTCGCTGAAGTCCGGGCAACTGAACATGGACGTGCTCATCTCCATGGGCAGTCTGCCGCCCTACTTCATCGGTCTGGTGGGGTTTGTCTACCCGATGACCTCGTTCATCGAGATGGCGGCCACGATCATGGCCTTCCACATGCTGGGGCGCTATCTGGAGTACCGCGCCAAGGGGCAGGCCTCCTCGGCCATACGGAAGTTGCTGGACATGGGCGCGAAGACCGCCCGCGTGGAGCGCGATGGCGAGGAAGTGGAGGTGCCGGTCAAGCAGCTCAATGCGGGCGATGTGATGATTGTGCGCCCTGGCGAGAAAGTACCCACAGACGGTGTGGTGCTCGAGGGTGAGAGCACCGTGGACGAGTCCATTGCCACCGGCGAATCCGTGCCGGTGGAGAAGGCGGCCGGGGCCACCGTGCTCGGTGCCACCATCAACCAGCAGGGGTTGCTCAAGGTGCGTGCCACCCGGGTGGGCAAGGACACCTTCCTGGCGCAAGTCATCCGGCTCGTGGAAGAGGCCCAGGGCTCGCGGGTACCGGTGCAGGAACTGGCCGACCGCATCACCGCCCGCTTCGTGCCGGCAGTGCTGGTGATCGCGGGGGGCGCGTTCATCGCCTGGCTGTTTTTCAGCGGCCCGCTCTCCCCCATTCTCGTCTGGGGCGAGGGCTTCCTGCCCTGGGTGGATTCGGGCCAACCGCCGATCATCCTGGCCATGCTCGCCGCCATTGCGGTGCTGGTCATCGCCTGCCCCTGCGCCCTGGGCTTGGCGACCCCCACGGCGCTGATGGTGGGCTCGGGGATGGGGGCCGAAAGGGGGGTGTTGATCCGCTCCGGCTCGGCGATCCAGAGCCTCAAGGACATCAAGGCCATTGTCTTGGACAAGACCGGCACCATCACCAAAGGCGAGCCGGCCCTGACCGATGCCCTGCCGGCGCAGGGGTTCACTGAGAAACAGGTGCTCGTTGCGGCGGCGGCCGTGGAAGCGGGCTCCGCCCACCCGCTGGCGGACGCAATCGTCCAGGGCGCGAAGGCGCGCGGGCTGTCCATTGGCAGCGCTACCGGCTTCAATTCCCACACCGCCCGCGGTGTGGAGGCGCAGCTTGACGGCGAGCGGGTGCTGGTCGGCAGCCGCCGCCTGCTCACCGAGCACGGCGTGGCGATCAGCGCGTTAGAGGAGCCGCTCACCGCACTCGAGGGCGCGGGCAAGACCGCAATGCTGGTGGCCATCGGCGATCGGCCGGCCGGCGTCGTGGCGGTGGCCGACACCATCAAGGACGACTCAGCCGCAGCGATTGAGGCCCTGCATGGGCTCGGCATTGTCTGCGTCATGGTCACCGGCGACAACGAGCGCACGGCCCAAGCGGTCGCCGAGCAGGTGGGGCTGGACGAGGTGCAGGCCGGTGTGCTGCCCGAGGGCAAGGTGGATGCCATCCGGCAACTCCAGGCACGCTACGGCGAACACGTGGCCATGGTGGGCGACGGCATCAACGACGCCCCGGCGCTCAAGCAGGCCAACGTGGGCATCGCCATCGGCGCCGGGGCGGATGTCGCCATCGAAGCGGCCGACGTTACGCTGGTCAGCGGCGAACTCACCAAGGTGGTCGAGGCCGTGGAACTCTCCCGGCTGACCTTCCGCAAGATCGTGCAGAACCTATTCTGGGCCTGGGGTTACAACCTCGCCGCCATCCCTATCGCCGCCATCGGCCTGCTCCACCCGATGATCGGCGTCATTGCCATGACGGCGAGTTCACTCTCGGTGATCGGTAACTCGGTGCTGCTCAAGCGGAGCAGACCCGCGGGAAAATCGGCTGCAGGATCTCGGGCCTGACCCCCACCTCAAGCGCCTTGCGGAGGTTCCGTTCGCTTGTACGAACCGGGTGCTGTCCCAAGACTGACACCCGCGTTAGAGTTCTGTAATCTGCCCGAAACCCGGCGCCGGGCCGCAAGATGACGCCCGCGTACCCGCCACGCTGGCCTGAAGGGGGCCGGCCTTTGTATGATGGCCCGCTATGACTGGAGCCGAGCGCCCGTTCTGGGAGCATCTCCCTTTGGAGGAAATGAGCCAGGCACAGTGGGAAGCGCTGTGCGATGGCTGCGGGCGTTGCTGCCTGCACAGTTTCGAGGACGAGGACACCGGGGCAGTCATCGCCACCCCCGTGGCCTGTAAGCTGCTGGACACCCAAAGCTGCCGCTGTACCCGTTACCCGGATCGTCGACAGTTCGTTCCGGACTGCACCCAGCTGACGCCGGAGGGGGCGCGAAGCTGGAAATGGTTGCCAGAGACCTGTGCGTACCGGCGCCTGGCCGAGGGGCGGGGCCTGGCCGACTGGCATCCGCTGGTCTCCGGCGATCCGGAGAGCGTCCACCGCGCGGGGATTTCCGTGCGTGGCCGGGTGGTCTCCGAACAGGACCCGCGGGCCGCCCGGCAGATCCACCAGGTATTCGCCCGACTACACCCGGGAAATAACGACAAATGAGCGTTTCCATAGACGACTACCCGCTGCTGGCCCAGGTACCCGACCCTGAGGCCCTGCGCACCCTGCCGGCCCACCGCCTGCCGGCGCTGGCCAAAGAGTTGCGCCACTACCTGCTGCACAGCGTGGCCCGTAGCGGCGGGCACTTGGCGGCCGGACTCGGTGCCGTGGAGCTGACCCTGGCCCTGCACTACGTCTTCAATACCCCCGAGGACCGTCTGGTCTGGGATGTGGGCCACCAGTGCTACCCGCACAAGATCCTCACCGGGCGCCGCGAGCGCCTGGGCACCATCCGCAAATACGGCGGCCTGGCGGGTTTCCCCAAGCGCGCCGAGAGCCCCTACGACACCTTCGGGGTCGGCCACTCCAGCACCTCGATCAGCGCCGCCCTGGGCATGGCGCTGGCCGCGCGGCAGGCCGGGGAGCAGCGCAAGGCGGTGGCCATCATCGGTGACGGCGGGATGACCGCCGGCGAGGCCTTCGAGGCGATGAACCACGCCGGCGATGCGGGCGCGGACCTGCTAGTGGTGCTCAACGACAACGAGATGTCCATTTCCGAGAACGTGGGCGCCCTCTCCCAGCACCTGACTCGGATCCTGTCGGGCCGCTGGTACCACCAGTTGCGCTCCGGCAGTAAGGAGGTGCTGCGCCGCCTGCCGCCGCCGGTCCATGAACTGGCCCGGCGCACCGAGGAGCACCTCAAAGGGATGGTGGTCCCCGGCACGCTGTTCGAGGAGTTAGGGTTTCAGTATTTCGGGCCGGTGGACGGCCACAACGTGGACGCCCTGGTGGAGGTGCTCGGCAACCTGGCCCATCAACGGGGGCCGCGCCTGTTGCATGTGGTCACCTGCAAGGGCAAGGGTTACCGGCCGGCGGAGCAGGACCCCATCGCCTACCACGGGGTCGGGCAGTTCGATCCCGAGCAGGGGCTGCCGAAGAAATCCGGGGGCTCGCTGGCCTACAACCAGGTCTTCGGACGTTGGCTCTGCGCCATGGCGGAACAGGACCCGCGGCTGGTGGCCATCACCCCCGCCATGCGCGAGGGCTCCGGCATGGTCGAGTACGCCCGGCGCTTTCCCGAGCGCTACCACGACGTGGGCATCGCCGAGCAGCACGCGGTCACGCTGGCGGCAGGCCTGGCCTGCGAGTCGGTGAAACCGGTGTTGGCGATCTACTCCACCTTCCTGCAGCGGGGTTACGACCAGTTGGTCCACGACGTGGCCCTGCAGAACCTGCCGGTGCTGTTCGCGGTGGACCGGGCCGGCCTGGTGGGCGCCGACGGCCCCACCCACCACGGCAGCTTCGACCTCTCTTACCTGCGCTGCGTGCCCAATATGACCATTGCCGCCCCCTCCGACGAGGCGGAGTGCTGGCGGTTGCTGAGCACCGGCTACCACCACGACGGTCCCTTCGCGGTGCGCTACCCCCGCGGGTCCGGCCCCGGCGCGGCACTCCCGGAAGCGGACCTGGACCCGCTGGCCATTGGCAAGGGTGTTTGTCGTCGCCGCGGGCGGCGGATCGCGGTGCTGGCCTTCGGCACCCTCGTGGTACCGGCATTGGCGGTGGCCGAGGCCCTGGACCTCACCGTGGCCGATATGCGCTTCGTACGGCCCCTTGACGAGGCCCTGATCCGTGAGCTGGCGGACACCCACGACCTGCTGGTGACCGTGGAGGAGAACGCGGTGGCGGGTGGTGCCGGCAGCGGGGTGAGCGAGTACCTGGCCCGGGCCGGTCTGGACGTCCCGGTGCGCCACCTCGGCCTGCCGGACCGTTTCGTTGACCACGGCACTCCGGCGGAACTGCTCGCCGAGGTGGGCCTGGACGAGGCCGGCCTTCAGCGCAGTCTACAGGGGTGGCTCGACACCCTCCCGGGCGCGTCACGCTGACGCCCGCGCAACCGGGAGCATCCTGATGGACGTTGGCTACATCTATTGGCTGGACCTGTTCGGCACGGCCGTGTTTGCCATCTCCGGCGCCTTGGCGGCGGGTCGCAAGAACCTGGACCTGTTCGGGGTCATCGTCCTCGGACTGGTCACCGCCGTGGGCGGCGGCACCCTACGTGACGCCACCCTGGGTGCCACCCCGGTGTTCTGGGTGGTCGACCCGGTCTACATCATCGTCGCCAGCACCGCCGCGCTGATCACCGTGGTCTTGGCACGGCTGGAGCGGATCCCCCATGGGCTGTTGGTGAAGGCCGATGCCCTGGGTCTGGCCACGTTCACCGTGATCGGCGCCGAAAAGGCCCTCAGCCTCGGCTTCTCACCGGTGATCGCCCTGGTCACCGGGGTGATGACCGGCTGTTTCGGCGGCATGATCCGCGACCTGCTGTGCGGCGAGATACCGCTGATCCTGCAAAAGGAGATCTATGCCACCGCCGCACTGTTTGGCGCCGGGGTCTATGTCGGGGTGGGGCTGACGCCCGCGCCAACCGCCCTGGCCATCTGGTCCGGCCTGCTCGCGGCCCTGCTGCTGCGCCTGGCGGCCATCCGCTGGCACCTGCAACTGCCGGTGTTCACCCACCAATAAGACGATACCGCACCAGCCTATGAGAGCGATTCACACGCGCTACAGGGCGCCGTTTCGGGGCACCGTCGCCGCCGGCCTGCTGGCCGCGGCCCTGATCTTTGTCAGCGGAGACGCCACCGCCCAGACGGCCGATCCCGGGGAACTGGGTGTGCGCGCGGGTGGCGGGCTTGGGGGGGCATCCGGCGCCCGCTATTTCGGCCTGCACTGGCGACCCTGGCAACGGTCGTTGATGGAGACGGCCTCCGGGTGGACCGTTCTGGCTTACGGCGGGGTGCAGTTGGCCAGGGTCAGTTACCAGGGCGACCGCCTTTACAAGCTCAGTGCCGGACCCGGCCTCTGGATCGGCCACCGGGACCTGCCGCTGGCCCTGGGGCTGGGCACTGCACCCACGCTGATCTCCGGGCGCCGGCTCGGCTCGCGGGCCCTCGGCGGCCCCTTCCAGTTCACCTCCCACTTGGCACTGAGGTGGCAGGCCAGCCCCGGCTTCAGTCTCACCTACCGTCTCCAGCACACCTCCAACGCCGGTCTACATAGCGACAACGACGGCTTTGACATCCAGATGCTAGAGGCGGCCTACGCCTACTGAGCCGGTGCCGGCGATCCCCGCAACGATCAGGCGCTCGGTCCTCACCCTTCGTCGTCGAGTTCCGCAAACAGCGCCCCACCACGCATCATGCTGGCAACCCGTACCGGCTCCCGGCCCAGTTGCCAGGAGAAGATACTGGTCCAGGCCAGCACATCCTTGACGTAGCCGCGGGTCTCCCGGAAGGTGATCCGCTCCACCCAGACATCGGGACTGGCGTCCGGTGCAGCCTCGAACCAGCGGTCCACGTGGCGCGGACCGGCGTTGTAAGCCGCCGCCGCCAGCACCGGGTTGCCGTCATAACGCGCCAGCATCTCTGCCAGATAGGCGGTACCCACCCTCAGGCTCACCTCCGGGTCGAGCAGGCTATAGGTGGACGGCAAGGCCCGCCCCTGGCGCCGGGATACGGCGCGCCCGGTGGCCGGCATCACCTGCATCAGGCCCAGGGCGCCGGCGTGCGACCGGGCATCCTGCATGAAGGCGCTCTCCTTGCGGATGATGGCGAAGACAAAGGCGGGGTCGAGGCCGGCCTCGCGCGCGTGGTACTCGACCCGATCCCGGAACGGGGTGGGGAAACGCAGGTCGACCGCATCGTGCAGCCCGGCCTGGTGGGCGGTGAAAATGGCCCGGTCGTGCCACCCCCAGCGGTGGGCCAGCTCGGCAGCCGCCTCCTGCTCCGGGGGCGGGAGCCGGGTCAGCGCCTCGCGCCACTCCCGGCGCGCCTCCGGCCACATACCCAGCCGGAAGAACTCGTGGGCACGCTTCAGGCCCGGGTGGTCGGCCAGCGCCTCAATGGCCGCCAGGCTGGCCGCCGGCTGCCTCGTGCCCCGGCGCGGTAGGGGGTAGTCGTGCAGGCCGTGGTCAGCGGCGAGAAAACCGTAATAGCTGCGACGTTCGGCAAGTTCAGCGAGGGCCTGTTGGCCTTCCTGCAGCCGTCCCAGGGCGAGGTCCGCCCGCGCATCCCAGTAGCGCCACGTGTCCCGCGCCCCTTCCTCGGCGGGGAGATCGGCGATCGCCCGTTGCAGGCCCCGCCAATCCTCCCGGCCCAAGGCCACCCGCGCCCGCCAGAGGCGGACCTCATCGTCGACGGCGGCCGCTGGCAAGCGATCCAGGTAGTCGGCAGCGGAGTCCCGGTGGCCGTAGGCGGCGCGCAGCGCGATATGCCGGGCCAGCTCATGCACCCGCTCCTGGCTCAGGGGGCCCTCCTCCGCCACCTGCTGCAGCGCCGCCCAACCCTCGTCGGGGTCACGGATCCCCAGGCGGGTCAGGGCATGGGCGAGGATGGTCCGGCCGCGTTCGCCGCCCGATGGGATCGTCGGGTCGTCGAGCAGCCGTTCCGGCTGCTCGTGAAGCCGCGCCCAGGCGTCGAACAGGGCCCGCTCATCGCCCGACAATAGCCGTCGGGCGATGAAGCGGGCGAGCCCGAGCTCGCCATTCTCCATGGCTTTGTCGATCCGCGCCCAGGCGTCGTCCGAGCGCAGCACGCCCCGCTCGTAGAGGCGGTCAAAGACCGGGTCACAGGTATCGGGCTGGGAATGGCCCACGGTCCATAATGCCCGGGCCTCGTCCAGCCAATGGGTGTCCAGGCCGATGGTTCGGGCCTGGGCCTCGAGATAGTGGCATTCGAGGGCGGTATCGGTCTGGCCGGGGTCGTAGGCGGCAATAAAGCCCTGCCAGTCACCGGCGTCGGCACGCTGATGGAGCCAGGCCCGGCGCAGGAAGCCGTTGACCGGGAGATCGTAACGGTCCAGGTACGCCTGTACCTCCGCCGCCCGGGCGTTGTCGAGCCGATTACGCAAATCGCGGTAATGCAGGTAGGGTACCAGCGGGTAGTCACCCAGCCGGGATGTCACCGCCGCCAGGTCCACCTCCCGGCCGCTGACCAAACGCTTCCAGGCCTCCTGGAAGCGTTCGCGCTGCTCCCTATACTCCGCCTCGTCGTCCGCGGCAGCCGGCGCCGGCCCCGCGATGACGGCGCCTATCGCCAGCAACAGACTGCACAGTAGCCCTTTATACCAGGTGGCGGCCATTCCCTCTCCCCGATGAGCCAGCGCCTTACGCCGAGCATACACCCGGTGCGAAACACTGCAAACGGCTTTAATCCCCGGTCTCCAGCCGCCGGTACAGGGTGCGGCGACCGATGTCCAGGATGGCCGCGGCACGCCGTTTATTGCCATCCACCTGCGCCAGGACGTAGTCGATGTACCGGCGCTCCAACTCCTGCAGCGTGGGCAGGACCGGTCCTCCTGAAACCAGTTGCTGCAGGATGTGCTCCCCGGTGACGCCCGGCGCGCCATCACCCTCGCCGGTCCGCACGCCGGCGGGCCCCGCCGCCCGCATCCGGGCGGGCAGGTGCTCGGTGCGGATTTCACTGCCGTCGCAGAAGGTGACGGCACGCTCCACGGCGTTTTCCAGCTCCCGGATGTTGCCCGGATAATCGTAGGCGCGCAGTCGCTGGAGCGCCTCGCCGCTGAAACCGGTGATCTCCTCGCGCCCCAAACGGGCAGCGAAGCGGCTGAGAAAGCGCATGGCCAACAACTCCGCATCGCCTTCACGGTCGCGCAACGGGGGCACTTGAAGGGTAAAGGTCTCCAGGCGGTAAAAGAGGTCCTCGCGGAAGCTGCCCTCCGCCACCCGCTCCTCGATATCCCGGTGGGTGGCGCAGACCACCCGCACGTCCACCGCATAGTCCCTTTGCCCCCCAACCGGCCGGATCACCCCATCCTGCAGCACCCGGAGGAGCTTGGCCTGCAACGCCAGGGGCATCTCGCCGATCTCATCCAGGAACAGGGTGCCGCCGTCCGCCTGTCGGAACAGCCCCTTGTGTGCCCGCTGGGCACCGGTGAAGGCACCGGCCTCGTGGCCGAAGAACTCGCTCTCGAGCAACTCCGAGGGGATACCCGCACAGTTTACGGCCTGGAAGGGGGCGGCTGCGCGCTCGCTCTCCTGATGGATCGCCCGCGCGACCAATTCCTTGCCGGAGCCGCTCTCGCCCAGGATGAGCACCGGTCCCGTGCCCCGGGCCAGCCGCTTGATCTGGTCACAGAGCACCCGCATTGCGCGACTGTTCCCAACCATGCCGTGGAACTCCGGCTCATCCAGAAGCTTCCGGAAGCGCTGCACTTCGCCCCGTAGCCGCCGGGTGTCCAGGAGTCGGTTGACACAGAGCATCAGGTGCTCCAGGTCGAGGGGTTTGGTGAGAAACTCGTCGGCCCCCGCCTTTAGCGCCTCCACCGCCTGGTCGATGCTGCCAAACGCGGTAATGATCAGGAACGCCGGCGGCACGTGCAGCTCGCGTGCCTGAGCCAGCAGTGCCATGCCATCCGCACCGGGCAGGCGCAGGTCGCTGACCACCAGATCCGGTTCCCAAGCAAGCAGCAGGGGTGCGGCCTGCTCAGCGGCGGCGACCGCCTGCACCTGCGCCCCGCTGTCTTCGAACTCCTCGTGCAGCAGATCCCGAAGCCCCTGGTCATCCTCGACTAACAGGATCCTCTGGGAGGCAATATCCGTTCGACTCATGATGACCCTTCATCCTTCTGTTGCTCATCTGCCGCTGGCAGGGACAGACGGAAACAGGCCCCTCCCAGCTCACTGTCGGGGAGCAGCCTCACGTCGCCACCGTGCTCCTGTGCAATACCATGGACCACCGCCAAACCCAGCCCCGTCCCCTCGCCAACCGGCTTGGTGGTGAAAAAAGGCTCGAACAGCCGCGCCCGATCCCCCTCGGGTACGCCCGGCCCGTCGTCCTCGACCCACAGGGCCACCCGGTCTCCGACCCGCCCCCAACGGATGCGCACGCAGCCCCCATTGGCCGCGTGAATCGCGTTCTGAACCAAGTTGGTCAGGGCCTGCTCCAGGCGCATCGGGTGCCCGCGGACCATCAACCCGTCCTCGGCCGGCGGGACCCAATCGATGCGGGCCCCGCGCGCCCGATCCGACTCCATCTGGGTGTGCGCGACGCGTTGGACCAGATCGCGCACGGTCAGCATCCGCCACTCGCCGTTCGATGGCCGGCCAAAGTCCAGGAGCTGCTGCACGATTTGACTCATGCGATCCACTTCGCTGCGAATGCGGCGGAAGGCCTTGGACGCTGGCGGCGATAGATCAGGATCCCGCAAACCGCGCTGGCTCTGACCGTCGATCACACTCAGGGGCGTGCCCAGCTCGTGGGCCACACCGGCTGATAACCGCCCCAGCGCTGCCAGCCGCTTCGAGCTTGCCAGCGCCCGCTCAAGCTCCGCCTCCCGCCGTTGCCGCTCCAGCAATTCCTGTTCGGCTCTTTGGATGCTGTCGAGCATTTGATTGTAAGCCCCGGAGAGTTGGCGCAGTTCCCGGGGGCCCTGCTCCCGGGCCCGGTGGCCTCGATTGCCGGCCTCCACTTGCGCCATGCTGTGGCTGAGCTGCGCCATATGGCGCCCTATGGCGGTACGGTGCCCCACGAGCACCAGGGCGCCGATGATCAGGGTGGTCAGTAGTGCGGCCAGACCGGCCTGGCGCTGGATGCCACTGACGTAATCGGCAAAGTCGCTCTGCCGCCGCGTGACCTGCAGCAGCCCGCTGATTCGGCCGCCGGTATCCACCAGGGGGATGAAGTAGGAGTAAACCTGGCGGCCCTCAATCAACTCGTACTCCCCGGTATCCCGCCCCTCCTCGGCCAGGGCCTGAAGCCGATTGCGTTCGGCCGCTGAGGGCTTCACGGCGCCGACCGCCGCCACCTGCTCACCTCGTCGGTCATAGACGTAGGCCCCATAGACACGGCCGATGGTGAAGACCGATTCCAGCGCCTGGCGCACGGCTTCCTCCTCCTCCCGCTCGAGGCTATGACTCACCGGCAGCCGTATTGCCCGTGCGATCAGCTGGACGTCCTCCTCCAAGCGTTCCTCCAGGCTCGACTCCAATGCCTTCATGCCCACCCAGGTGGCAGCCGCCAGCAGGAGCGCCAGGGGCACCAGAACCTGGAGGATGAGCGCCAGTCGCAAGCTGTAGGCCCGTCTGACGAACCGGGTCAGCGTCATGGGTGCTGTCCTTTCTGACACATGTGCCTATACGACACACCCTCCCCGTTCTGGGTTCCTAGCCGCCAGGGCGGCGCCCCGACGAGACCCTGAAAACGCGTCCCTTTATGTTCAGTCACTTACCCTCCCGTTCCGTTTTCATCACCTGGTTGGCAGGAAGCTTGCAAAACTCAGGCCGAATTCATTGTCAATCGCAAGCCTCAGGAGGCCCACATGACGATTCGTAAGCTCGCACCGACGTTGACCCTCTTCTCCTCCCTGCTGCTCGCCTCCGGCATGGCCATCGGCCAAACCGGCATGCAGGACGATCCCCAAGGCATGGACCGGCAGCAAGGGATGGAGCAGCAGCAACAGCAACAGGGCGGGATGGATCAGCAGCGCCAGGGCGGCATGGATCAGCAGCAGCAAGGCGGCATGCAGGAGCAGCCTGGCATGGGCGCAGGTGCCCCCCAGCACGACTTCGATGACCAGAGCCTGGAACAGTTCGCCGATGCCTACATCGACATTACGGAGATCCAGGAGGACTACACGCAACGCCTGGAGGGCACCGAGGACCCAGACCAGGCCCGGGACCTGCAACAGCAGGCCAACGATGAGATGGTCGAAGCGATCGAGAACCGCGGCCTGAGCGTACCGGAGTATTCCGAGATCGCCACCGCGCTCGACACCGACCCGGAGCTGCGGGATGAACTGGCGGCCATGATCCAGGAACGCCGCTGATAACCACCCGCCGCCGAGCGGCCAGCCGTGTTCCCCCCTCAGGGGGGGACACGGTTTTTTTGTACGTGTAGTATGGCTTTCTTGCCCGATGACGTACGATATGCACCCAGCCGCCACATGACCACAGGTAGGGAGAATGACGAGGCAAGAAAGCTATAATTTCGATGAACTGCTGTTGAGTGGCCACGGGAGGCTTTTTGGCCCCGGCAACCCACAGCTGCCCGCCCCGCAGATGCTGATGTTTCATCGCATCACCCAAATGAGTGAGGAAGGCGGGGCGTATGATAAGGGGCAAGTGATCGCGGAGTTGGACCTCGACCCGGATCTCTGGTTCTTCCGCTGCCACTTCCCCGGCGATCCCGTCATGCCCGGATGCCTGGGTCTGGATGCCCTCTGGCAACTGGTGGGCTTCTACCTGGGCTGGATCGGCGGCTCCGGTAAGGGCCGGGCGCTGGGCTGCGGCGAGGTTAAGTTCTCTGGGCAGATCCTGCCCGAGCATAAAAAGGTGACTTACGAGATCGCATTTAAACGGGTGATCAACCGTCGGCTGGTGATGGGCATCGCCGATGGCTGGGTGTCCGTGGACGGCGAGCAGATCTACACGGCGAAGGACCTGAAGGTGGGGCTTTTCCAGGATCCGGGTGACCTCAGCAGAAGCCAGGGGTAACCCGCCGCCGGTTTTCGATTTCAATCACCACTGATTCAGTTCGAGGAGTCTACCGTGCGTCGAGTAGTCGTCACTGGAATGGGAGTCGTCTCCTGCATCGGCAACGACCGGGAGACGGTCACCGAGGCCCTGCGGGCCGGTCGGTCGGGCATCAAGTATAAACCCGAATATGAAGAGGTGGGCCTGCGCAGCCAGGTCGCGGGGTCCGTGGACATCGATCTTTCCGATCACATTCCGCGTAAATCCCTGCGGTTCATGGGTGATGCGGCCGCCTTTTCCTACATCGCCATGGAGCAGGCCATGCGCGACGCTGGCCTGAGCGCCGATGAGATATCAAACCCCCGGGTGGGGCTCATTGCCGGCTCCGGCGGAGCCTCCACCGCCAATGTGGTGCAGGCGGCAGAAACCCTGAAAAACCGGGGCGTGCGCAAGATCGGGCCTTATGGGGTCACCCGCACCATGGGCAGCACCGTCTCCGCCTGCCTGGCCACGCCTTTCCGGATCAAGGGCCTGAACTACTCCATCACCTCCGCCTGCGCCACCAGTGCCCATTGCATCGGCTCGGCGATGGAGCAGATCCAGCTGGGCAAGCAGGATCTGATCTTTGCCGGCGGTGGCGAGGAGGAGCACTGGTCGCTGAGCATGCTCTTCGACGGCATGGGGGCGCTGTCCACCAAGTACAACGAGACGCCGGAGAAGGCCTCGCGAACCTACGATGCCGACCGCGACGGCTTTGTGATCGCCGGCGGCGGCGGCATGCTGGTCATTGAGGCGCTGGACCACGCCCTGGCACGCGGCGCAAAGATCTATGCCGAGCTGGTCGGTTACGGCGCCACCTCCGATGGCCACGACATGGTGGCGCCCTCCGGCGAGGGGGCGGCCCGGTGCATGCGCCAAGCCCTGGAGACGGTGGAGGGGCCGGTGGATTACGTCAATGCCCACGGCACCAGCACCCCGGTGGGGGACCTGGCCGAACTCAAGGCCATGCGTGAGGTCTTCGGCGAGCAGGTGCCCCCGGTGAGTGCCACCAAGTCGCTGACCGGCCACTCGCTTGGGGCGGCCGGAGTGCAGGAGGCCATCTACTCGCTGGCGATGCTCGAGGAGGGCTTCATTGCCCCCTCCATCAACATCGAGACCATGGACCCGGAGGCCGAAGGCATGCCGATCGTTACCGAGCCGCGCGAAGGCGTTGAGCTGAACACGGTCATGTCCAACAGCTTCGGCTTCGGCGGCACCAACTCCACGTTGGTCTTCCGCCGGTACGACGGCTGAGCGCCGCCACCCCGTGGGGTGGTGGATCTTGATCGACGGCAGGTATGCCCCCTGGCATACCTGCCGACTTTCGTTTTCGGGCCGTCTCATGACCTGAATCAAGACAAGCCCATGACCGGTCGCTTATTTTGAGCCTAATTTACTAGCACTGGCCCGGCCACCGGATCGGACGTGCCCGTGCCACACATCCCCAATCTCGGCATTGTGCGATTTGTCATGGACCAAACACTGCAATTCGACCCGGCCATCCTGGCCAAGTATGACGTCAGCGGCCCCCGGTACACCTCTTACCCCACGGCTCCGCAGTTCCACGAGGGCTTCGACGACAAGGCCTATGCCGAGGTGGCCGCGCTCAGCAACGAGGATCCCATCCCGCGGCCGCTTTCGCTGTACGTGCACGTCCCCTTCTGCGACACCGTCTGCTTCTACTGTGCGTGCAACAAGATCATCACCGGTAACTACTCCCGCGCCGGTACCTACCTGGACTACCTCGAGAAAGAGGTTGCCCTGCAGAGCCAGCTGTTCGACGCCGACCGGCGGGTGGAGCAACTGCACTTCGGGGGCGGCACCCCGACCTACCTCAGTGACGAGGATCTCATCCGGGTAATGGACATGCTCTCCCGCTATTTCACCCTCGAGCGGGGGCCGCAACGGGAGTTCTCTATCGAGATCGACCCGCGGGCCGTGCGGGAGACCACGATCGAGCTGCTGGCCAAGCTGGGCTTCAACCGCATGAGCGTGGGGGTGCAGGACTTCGATCCCGCGGTGCAAAAGGCCGTGAACCGGATCCAGCCCTACGAGACCACCGCCCGGGTGATCGCAAAGGCGCGTAGCTGCGGATTCCGTTCCACCAACCTCGACCTGATTTATGGGCTGCCGCTGCAGAGCGTAGAGACCTACTCCCGGACCCTGGATCAGACCCTGGAACTGCGCCCCGAGCGCCTGGCGGTCTACAATTACGCCCATCTACCCCACCTGTTCAAAGTCCAGCGCCAGATCCGCGAGGAGCAGCTCCCGGGGCCCGACGAAAAGCTGGCCATCCTGGAGCTGACCATCCGCCGGCTAACCGAGGCCGGCTATGTCTACATCGGCATGGACCACTTCGCCCTGCCGGAGGACGAGCTCGCCCAGGCCCAGCGCGCCGGGACGCTGCACCGCAATTTCCAGGGCTACTCTACCCGTGCGGAGTGCGACTTGGTGGGCCTGGGGGTCACCTCCATTGGCAAGGTGGGCGAGAGCTACAGTCAGAACCTGCGTGATATGGAGGCCTACTACGCCCGCCTGGATGAAGGCCGGTTGCCGGTCTTCCGGGGCGTGGAGCTCAGCGCCGACGATCAACTGCGCCGCGACGTGATCACTGAGATCATGTGCCACTCCCGGGTGGACTTCCGGGAGATGGAGGAGCGTTACCAGATCCACTTCCGGGACTACTTCCGCGACGCCCTGGAACGGCTGCAGGGGATGGAGTCGGATGGTTTGGTCCGAATCGAGAGCGACCGGTTACAGGTCCTCCCCCGAGGGCGTTTGCTGCTGCGCCACGTGGCCATGGCCTTCGACGCCTACCTGAATGCCGACAACGGCAAAACCCGCTACAGTAAGGTCATATAGTGTCCTGAAGCAGGGCTGGGCGGTACGCGGGGGCTCACACAGCGTGCGCGTGACCCCGCGACGCAGCCGATCCGGCAGAGGGGATCCGCAATGGCCACCCGCCACGGGCAATGCTCGCAACGCCGGGGGCGCCGGTGAACCCGCGGGTCTTTCTGCCGGCGGCGGCCGTGGTTCTGGCCCTGGTGATGGGGGGCGCGCTCTGGACCGAGCCCTTGGGCCGGGGCTTCGAATCGTTGCACCAGATGCTGATCCAGCACTTCGGCTGGGTCTACACCACGGTGGTGGCCCTGCTGCTCGGCTTCGTGCTGGCGGTGCTACTGCATCCCCGGTTCCGGCGCCTGCGCCTGGGGCCGCCGGACTCCCGGCCTGAATACACCTACCTGTCCTGGTTCGCCATGCTCTTTTCGGCAGGCATGGGCATCGGACTGCTCTTCTACGGCGTTGCCGAACCGCTGCTGCACTACCTGGAGCCCCCCCACGGCGAGGGCGGGACGGCGGCCGCCGCCGACGAGGCGCTACGGCTGACCTTCTTTCACTGGGGCCTGCACCCCTGGGCCATTTACATCATCGTGGCCCTGGCGCTCGCCTTTTTCTCCTATCGCCACGACCTCCCCCTGTCGATGCGCGCCGCCCTCTACCCGCTGATCGGCCATAGGATCAACGGTCCGGCCGGCGATCTCATGGACAGCCTGGCGGTGGTCGGCACCGTGCTCGGCGTGGCCACCTCGCTGGGTCTGGGCGTGATGCAGGTCAACGCCGGTCTGGCTCACGTAGGGCTCATGGCGGTCTCCGTCCACAATCAGATCCTGCTGATTGTCTTTATCATGGCGATTGCCACCCTCTCCGTGCTCAGTGGCCTCAACAACGGCATCCGGATCATTTCGCGGGCCAACCTCTTTCTCGGCAGCCTGTTGCTATTGTTCGTGTTCGCCGCGGGCCCGACGGTGATGATGCTCTACGGCCTGTTGCAGGCCGTGGGCCACTACGTGCAGGGGCTGGTGGCCCTCACCCTGCGCACCGATGTGTTCCATGGCCAGGGCTGGCAGGCGAGCTGGACCCTGTTCTATTGGGCCTGGTGGATCTCCTGGTGTCCCTTCGTCGGCATGTTCATTGCGCGGGTATCCCGGGGGCGCACGGTGGGCGAGTTCATCCTCGGTACCCTACTGGTGCCCACGGGCTTTACCTTCCTCTGGATGACGGTGTTCGGCGTCTCGGCCCTGGAACAGGAAATGCGGGCCGGCGAGTTGGGCAGCATCGTTCAGGCCGATGTCGCCCAGGCCCTGTTCGCCATGCTCGAGGCCATGCCACTGGCCACCCTGACCGTCCCGCTGGCGACGCTGGTGATCATCGGCTATTTCGTGACCTCCGCCGACTCCGGGGCATTGGTAATGAATATCCTCTCCTCCGGGGGCAATCCGAACCCCCCGCTGCTGCTGAAACTCTTCTGGAGCCTGCTCACCGGCGCGGCGGCGGCGGTGCTGCTGCTGGCCGGCGGCCTGCAGGCCCTGCAAACGGCCACGCTCACCGCTGCCCTGCCCCTGTCCCTGGTCCTGCTCCTGATGGCCTGGGGCCTATGGACCGCGTTCCGAGCCGATGCCGCCCAGGTCGAGGAGATTGGCACCATGCCGGAGCCGGGGCTGGACCGCTTATCCCGCTACCTGCGCGAGCGCCGGGCCCGGGCGCTGCCGCCCGGCGAGGCCGCGGGCTTGCACGCCCCGGGGCGGTGGTTACAGCTCTGGCCGCGCCGGGTCCAGCATTGGCTCCTGCGCCGGGAACGGTTCAAGGACCGTCAACGGGCGGCGGAGGTCCTGGATGAGGCCGAGGAGGCGGTCCGCCGCTGTTTGGACGAGACGGTCTACCCGGCGCTCCAGGCCGTCGCAGAAGAGCTGAATCGGGAGGGGCACCCGATCCACGCCGAGCGTACGCGGGACGGGGCGCAGCTCTGTGTCACCGGCGAGCACGGTATGCACCCGATCTATGTGGCCCAGGGGCGGGTCTACCAACGTCCCCAATTCGCCTTCCCCGCCCTGCACGGCCGGCCGGAACGGCCCCGCCTTGCCACCGTGCATGTCACCAGCGATGGCTTGTCCCGGGAGTGGAGCGTGGACCATTGTGAGCGCGACACGCTCTATGCCGATGCCCTGCGCGAGTGCCGGAAATGGCTCGACTGGTGGCGCTGACTGCGCCTTACCCCACAGGCTGTGCAGCCCCTGGAGACCCTCCATCCGGGTCACTGCCGAACTGCAGGGCCGCCAGGTGCGCGTACAGCGGGCTGTCGCGCAGCAACTGACGGTGGCTGCCCTCCGCCTGGATCCGGCCGGACTGCATCACCACGATACGGTCCGCCGACTGTACCGTGGCCAGGCGGTGGGCAATCACCAGGCTGGTCCGCTCGCGCATCAGATCCTCGAGCGCCGACTGGATGCGCGCCTCGCTGTCGGCGTCCAGGTTACTGGTGGCCTCATCCAGCAGCAGTAACGCCGGGTCGCGCAGGATGGCCCGGGCAATGGCGATGCGCTGGCGCTGACCGCCGGAGAGCTGAACCCCGCCCGGTCCCAGGGGGGTATCGAACCCCTCGGGCAGTTGCTGCAGGAACTCAGTGCAATGGGCCGCCTCCGCGGCCCGGCGGACGTCAGCATCGTCCGCATCCTCCCGGCCATAGCGGATGTTCTCCCACGCCGTCCCGGTAAAGAGGGTGGGCTCCTGGGCCACCAGCCCGATCGCAGCGCGCACTGCCTTCGGATCCATCGCCTTCAGGTCCACGCCATCCAGGCACACCCGGCCCTCAATCGGGTCGTAGAAACGCAGCAGCAACGCGAACACCGTGCTTTTGCCGGCGCCGGAGGGCCCCACCAGGGCGACCCGCTCACCCGCGGCCACCCTCAGGTCCACCCGGTCCAGCACCCGCTGTTGCGGCCGCCCCGGGTAGGCGAAAGCGACACCCTCCAGGCTGATGGCACCGCGCAGCGGTTGTGGCGGCGGCACCGGCCGTGCCGGGGCGCGGATGCGCGGCTGGTTGCGCAACAGTTCCGTCAGCCGTTCCGTCGCCCCGGCGGCCCGGTAAAGCTCCCCGACCACCTCGGAGACCGCACCGGTGGCCCCGGCCGCCAACACGGCATAGAACACGAAGGCGGCCAGTTCACCGGCGCTCATACGCCCGGCGAGAACGTCGTGGCCACCCTGCCAGAGAATGATGCCCACGGCGGTGAAGGCGAGCATCATGGCCATGCCCACCAGCCAGGCCCGCTGGCGCACCCGGCGCACGGCGGTGGCGAAGGCCGCATCCACATGGCGGCGGAAACGCCTGCGGTCGGCAGCCTCATGGCCGAAGGCCTGCACCGTGCGGATGGCGTGCAGGGTCTCACCGGCATAGCTGCCCACATCGGCCACCCGGTCCTGACTCGCGCGGGAGAGCCGCCGCACCCGCCGGCCGAAGTAGAGGATGGGAATCAGGACCAGGGGGAGACTCAACAGCACGAAGGCGGTCAAGCGAGGGCTGGTGATGAAGAGCATGACCACGGCCCCCGCGAGTAGCAGGAGGTTGCGCACCGCGATCGAAAAGGACGAGCCCAGGATGGTCTGCAGCACGCTGGTGTCGGTGGTCAGGCGGGACTGAATCTCGCCCACCCCGTTCAACTCGAAAAAGGCGGGCTCCAGGTGGGTGACGTGATCAAACACGGCCGTGCGTAGGTCCGCCGCCACCCGTTCACCGATCCAGGAGACCAAGTAGTACCGCAGCGCCGAGGCCAGGGCCATGATCAGGATAACGGTCATGGCCAGCAGTAGCAGGCGATTCAGCTCCGCAGGGTCCTCGCCGAGGAAGCCCCGGTCCACCACCAACCGCAGGGCCTGGCCCAAGGTCAGCACGCTGCCGGCAGCCACCAGCAGCGCGGCCACCGCCGCCGTCACCCGGAGCCGGTAGCGGCGCAGGAAGGCCAGCAACGGCCGAAGGGCCTCCAGGCGTTTTGGCCCGGCGACTGTCAATGGCCCTCCTCACAGAACCACCACCTGGTCCCGTCCTGCCAGCTTGGCGGCATATAAGGCCTCATCAACCCGTTTGAGCAGCCCCCATACCGATTCCCCGTTCCGATAACCGGTGACGCCGAGGCTGACGGTCACCTGCCCCGGAACCGGCATCCGGCAGCCGTTGACCGCCACCCGGATCGCCTCGGCCAGGGCCCGGGCACCGGCGATGTCGGTACCGGGTAGCAGCAGCATGAACTCCTCCCCACCCCAGCGCGCCAGCGTATCCGCGGCGCGGATCTTGCCGGTCAGCTCTTCGGCAAACCGCCGCAACACCTTATCACCTTCCAGGTGGCCGTAGGTGTCATTCACCGCCTTGAAGTGGTCAATGTCAAGCATGATCAGCGCGAAGCCGCCACCATAGCGCTGGCCACGCTCGATCTCCCGCGCGAGCAGTTCCTCGAAATGGTAGCGGTTGACCAGCCCGGTCAGTGGATCGTGGTTGGCCTGATGGTGCAGCTGCGCCTCCAGCGCCTTACGCACGCTGAGATCAATCGCGGAGACCATCACCATCCGGGTACCGGCGACGTCCACCGGCACGAGCGCGATCTCCACCGGGATCACCTCACCGCTGCGGTGCAGGGCCTGCAACTCCCGGCCGGCCCCCATCGGCCGCTCCCGGGGCGCGGCCAGGTAAGTCTCCCGCAACTCACCGTGACGCTGGCGATCGCCCTCCGGTACCAGGGTTTCGATGGAGAGTCCCACCATCTCCTCGGCCCCGTAGCCGAACAGGGTGCCGGCCTTGGCATTCGCCTGCCGGATGGCACCGTCGCCGTCCACCAGCAGCACCGCGTAGGGGGAGATATCCCCCATCCAGCGCAATGTGGCCGTATCCGCGAAGCTCGGCACCCCGTCTCCTGAAGCACCCGCTTGTCCCATCGGAAATCGCATTAGTCATACCGATTTAGTCTCTCCCTTGGAGGATAGTCGGAGATTATGAGGCGGGCACAGCGGGCGGTAAGATCGGGGCATGGAGCCGAGGCCGGGAGTGTGATCATGTTCAAATCAGTGCTGGTGCTGGGGTACTACCGGGGCATCCGGCTGGAGGTGCACGTCAGCTGGCTGGTCATCTTTGCCCTGCTTCTGGTCACCATGAGTGCCGGGTTTCACCACCACTACGATCATTGGCCGCTGCCGGTAGCCATACTCACGGCGCTGTTCACGTCGCTCACCTTTTTCGCCTCCATCGTCGCCCACGAACTCGGCCACAGCCTGGTGGCCATCCGTCGTGGGGTCCCGGTCAAGGCCATCACCCTGTTCATCTTCGGCGGGGTGGCCCAGATGAGCCGCGATGCCGACAGCCCCGATGATGAGTTCTGGATCGCCATTGCCGGACCCGCGGTCAGTTTTGCCCTGGCGCTGCTTTTCGCCGCCCTGGCCCAGATCACGGCGGGGATTTTTGAGCCGCTGACCGTGGCCCTGGGCTGGTTGGCGGTGATCAACCTGGTGGTGGCCGTGTTCAACCTCATCCCCGGCTTCCCGCTGGATGGCGGACGGGTCTTCCGCGCCGCGGTCTGGAAGTTCACCGGCAGCGCGCGCAAGGGGATCGAGGCCGCCGTGGCGGGTGGCCGGCTGGTCGCCTACGGGCTGTTTGCCCTGGCCTTGTGGAACATCCTGGTGCTGGGCAACCTAATCGGGGGGTTGTGGATCACCCTGATCGCCTGGTTCCTGTTCAATATGGCCCAGGCCCAGGGGCGAATGTTCGACCTGCGCGAGCGCCTTTCCGGGGTGCGGGCCCGCGATCTGGCGCGGCCCGACATCCCCCAGGTCGAGCCCGGGACAGCCGTCAGTGACTGGGTCCATCACCAGGTGCTGCCGGGGGGGCAGCGCGCCCATATCGTTGGCAATCGCGAGCACGCCCATGGGCTGGTCTCTCTCTCCGATGCCCGGGCGGTGCCACAGGCGCAGTGGGCCACCACCCGCGTCGACGACATCATGACCCCGGCGGAGGCCCTGGTCAGTGCGACGCCGGAGACCGACGCGGCCCAGGTCCTACAACTGATCACCGAGCACAACCTCAATCAGCTCCCGGTGATGGAGGGGCGCCGCGTGTTGGGTTGGATCGACCGCCATCAACTGCTGCATACCATCGATCTGCACATGGAGCTGAGGCGGCCGGAGTGAGCGACCGCGGCGACAGGCGAAGCCACAGGGAGGAATCCATGGACGAGAACAGCGCGATACGGCCGAGCATTCTCATCACCGGCTGCTCCAGCGGCATCGGCCATGCCGCTGCCCACCGATTGGCCCGGCGGGGCTGGCAGGTGGTGGCGAGCGCCCGTCGCGCCGGGGACGTGGCGCGACTGCGCCGCGAGGGCCTGCAGGCGGAGCAACTGGACCTGGACGACGATGACTCAATCCGTAAGGGCCTGGCGGCGGCGCTCGAGCGTACCGGCGGCCGCCTGGATGCCCTGTTCAACAACGGCGCCTATGGCCAGCCGGGCGCCGTTGAGGACCTCAGCCGGGCGGCGCTGCGGGCACAGCTGGAGACCAACGTGCTGGGCACCCACGAGCTGACCCGCCGCGTCATCCCGGTAATGCGGGCCCAGGGCGGCGGACGCATCGTGCAGAACAGTTCCGTGCTGGGCTTTGCCGCCCTCCCCTTCCGGGGCGCCTATGTCTGCTCCAAGTTCGCGCTTGAGGGGCTCACCGACGCCCTGCGACAGGAGCTCCGGGGTAGCGGTATTCACGTCAGTCTGATCGAGCCTGGCCCCATCACCAGCCGCTTCCGCGACAACGCCTATCAGGCCTTCCTACGCCATATCGATACCGAACACAGCGCCCACGCCGAAACCTACCGGGCCGTGGCCGCCCGCCTGGCCGGAGAGGGGGCGGCCACGCCCTTCACCCGGCGGGCCGATGCCGTGGTGGACAAGCTGATCCACGCCCTGGAGGCACGCCGCCCCCGACCGCGCTATTACGTGACCGTGCCCACCCACCTGTTCGGGCTGCTCCGTCGCCTGCTCTCCACCCGCTGGATGGATGCCGTGCTGCTCCGGGCTACCCGTAGTGAACGCACCCCCCTCAGCCCACCAGACCGCTGTCCGCCAGACCGTCGAAAATAAACTGCACGGCCAGGGCGCATAGCAACACGCCGAAGACGCGGGTGACCACATGCGCCCCGGTGGTGCCCAAGAACCGCTGAATCTGCACCGCAACCAGCAGGCACACGAGCATCAGTGCCAGCACCACCAACAGGGCCGCCAGCACCACCCCCTGGGCCCACCAGTCGTCACCAGCGCGTCCGGCCATCAGCACCGCGGCACCCATGGCGCCCGGCCCGGCGATCAACGGGGTGGCCAGTGGAAAGACCGAGATATCGTCCCGGCCCTGGGCCTCACGGGTCTCCTCCTCCGTGGTCGAAATGCCACCGGACATGCGGGCAAAGACCATATCGATGCCAATCAGCAATAGCAGGATGCCGCCCGCGGTCTGCAGCGCCGGAAAGGAGATCCCCAGCCAGGCCAATGCGGCCTCACCAAAGAACAGGACGGGCAACAGGATCAGAGTGGCGATCAATGTGCCCCGCACGGCCATCCGTCGGCGCTGAGCCAGGCTCAGCCGGGTGGTGAGCGCGGCATAGACGAAGGCCACGTCCACCGGACCGATGGTAATGAAAAAGGTGGCGAAGGCGATGGTGGCCAGTTCCAGCACGTTTCCCTCCCCTGACGGCGGCTGCCGACCACCGGTCTCGCGGCCGCGGAAGCCTGGTAGTGCCCGGACGGAATGGGCATTGGGCGATAGCGCCCACGACGCTATGATGCCGGTATCTGCCACAGTATGTGCAATAGCCGCTGACACTTCCCGCCGGAGGCACGGGCACGGTCATGGTACTGGAGGGTGCAGGCATGCCGTCATCCACCATACCCGGGTGGCTGAAGTGGGGTTATCTGGGCTTCGTCGCGGTGCTGGTGCCAGCCTATTTCTGGTGGTACGGCCCTGCCAACTTCCTCTGGTTCTCGAACGCGGCGCTGCTCCTCGGACTGGCTGGGGTTTGGCTGGGGCACCGGCTGATCCTGAGCAGCCTGCTGATCGCCGTTCTGGTCCCGGAGCTGGGCTGGATTATGGGCTTCCTCAGCGGTCTTGTGCTGGGCGGTGAACCGCCGCTGGGCGTCACCGCCTATATGTTTGATCCGGACATCCCACCGTTCATCCGCGCACTCTCGCTCTACCATGCGGTGTTGCCCTTCCTGCTCCTATGGCTGGTGGTGCGCCTTGGCTACGACCGGCGCGCCGTCCTCTGCTGGCCACCGGTGGGCTGGACACTGCTGGTGGCCAGCTATCTGCTGTCCACGCCGGAGCAGAACATCAACTGGGTGTTCGGGATCAGCGAGCCTCAGCAACTAATGCCGCCCTGGCTTTGGTTGGCCGCACTGTTAACCGCCAGCACCCTGCTCTGGGGCGCGACCCACCTGCTGGTGACCTATCTTCTTCGGTGGTCCCATGCGGCCCGCTAGCCGGCCACACCTGCTGCTGGGGCTGTTACTGGCCGTCGGCGCCCTTGCGCTCCTCTGGTTCCTCCTGTCCCCGGGGGAGGGCTGGCACCCCGATCGGGTGCAGGCGCTGGGCCAGCGGTTTGCCGACACCGGCTGGTTCCCCTGGCTGGTCTTCGCCCTGATCGTTGTGGCGCAGCAGCTTGCCCTGCCGCACCTGGTGCTGGTCGCGCTCAGCGTTATCCTGCTCGGGGCCTGGCAGGGCTTCGTGGTCGCCTACACGGCCACGGTCTTCGGCGCATTGCTGGGTTACCTGGCCGGGCGGCTGTTCGGGGAGGGCCTGGTACAGCGCCATGCCGGCCCCCGTATTGAACGCCTGAACCGGGCGCTTGCCCGACACGGCGTCCGCAGCGTGATACTGGTCAATCTCTTCCCGCTGCTGCCCCATATCGTGATCAACCTGGTGGCTGGCACCACGCGTCTGCGTTTCCACGACTTCCTGCTCGGGACGGCGGCGGGGCTGCTGCCCTCCACGCTCGTCATCATGGTGATCACCCAGGTGTTGTTGCATTACGCGCGCATGCCAACCGCCGGCGAGGCCTTTTGGGCGTTACTGGTCACCGCCCTGATGCTACTGGGTGCCTGGGGGCTGGGGCGCTACCTCTGGCGACGCCTGGAGGATGATGGATGAGCGGGTACCGCGGTTGACCCCGGTCGGGGCAGCGGTTGCACGCAGGGGTGGACGGTGCGGGGAAAGGGCGTGGCTGGTGCCCGGAGCCGGACTTGAACCGGCACGGCTTAAAGCCGGGGGATTTTAAGTCCCCTGCGTCTACCAATTCCGCCATCCGGGCGGGATGGTCCTGCGGGAGTCGCCCCTGCCGGGGCAGCCGGGGCGTGGGAGATGGAGGCTAGGCCCGGAATCGAACCGAGGTACACGGCTTTGCAGGCCGCTGCATCACCACTCTGCCACCTAGCCATCGCGCGAGATCTTAACAGCCTGGGCGCAAAATTGCGAGGCCCGACCTGGCCCGGAGGCCGAGCGAGAGGCCCTCCACCCCGGCCGTAACGAGAGAAGCCCCGGACTGGCCGGGGCTTCTGGCTGTTTGGAGCGGGAAACGAGACTCGAACTCGCGACCCCAACCTTGGCAAGGTTGTGCTCTACCAACTGAGCTATTCCCGCTGCGTTGTGGGTGCGTATTTTACAGCCCTCTGAAGGTGTGTCAACCCCTGCTGCGCTGCCGCAGTGGCGGGGGCCGAACCCGGCGGGGCGCTACGCGAGCTGCTCCCAGGCCGCCCTCAGATACAGCGCCATGGAGTATACGGTCAGCACCGCCGCCACGTAAAGGAGCACCACGCCCAGCTCAAAGAGCGGGATCGGGCCCAGCGATTGACCGTATAACAGCATGATGATGGCCGCCATCTGGGCGGTCGTCTTGACCTTGCCGGCCATGCTCACCGCCACGCTGGCCCGGGCCCCGAGGTTCGCCATCCACTCACGCAGGGCGGACACGGCAATCTCACGGCCGATGATGATGCTGGCCGGCACGGCGAGCCAGGGCCCCGGATGCACCGCGACCAGCGCCACCAGGGCGACCGCGACCATTAGCTTGTCGGCCACTGGGTCCAGGAACGCCCCGAAGGCGGAGGTCTGCTGCAGCCGGCGCGCCAGGTAGCCGTCCAGCCAGTCGGTGACGGCCGCCGCGCTGAACACGATCACCGCCAGCACGTTCATCCAGGGTGCCGGGAGCAAGAAGCACAGCCCCAGCACCGGGATCAGCGCAATCCGGAACAGGGTCAGGGCGTTGGGCCAGTTCAACTGCATGGTTTAACCGCTATCTCCGTGGTAATGATCGTAGACCTTCTGCGCCAGGGCCCGACTGATGCCCGGGGTGCGGGCCAGGTCCTCCACCCCGGCCCGGGCGACCGCCTTCAGGCCTCCAAAGTGGCGCAACAGGGCCTGGCGTCGCTTGGGGCCCAGCCCGGGAATGTCCTCCAGCGCCGAGCGGGTCCGCGCCTTGCCCCGCTGTTGCCGGTGGCCGGCAATGGCAAAGCGGTGCGCCTCGTCCCGCACCTGCTGCAACAACTGCAACGCCGGGGCATCCGGTCCCAGGGTTTTCTCGCGTCCGTCCTCATCAGATAGTATCAGGGTCTCCTCGCCGGGGCGCCGCTCCGGGCCCTTGGCGATCCCCACCAGGTAGACATCGTCCACCTGCAACTCCTCCAGGACGGCCTCGGCCTGCGCCACCTGGCCCTTGCCCCCATCGATCAGCAGGATATCCGGCAGCACGCCCTCGCCCTTTTTCAAGCGCTGATAACGCCGACTGAGGGCCTGGCGCATGGCGGCGTAATCGTCCCCCGGGGTGATACCACGGATATTGAACCGGCGGTAGTCGGACTTCAGCGGGCCGTCCTGGTTGAACACCACACAGGCGGCCACGGTAGCCTCGCCCCGGGTGTGGCTGATATCGAAGCACTCAATGCGCTCCGGCAGTGCCGGGAGTTGCAGCGCATCCTGTAAGGCCTCCAGGCGGTGCAGGGCCATCGCCTGAGTGGAGGTACGCGCGGTCAGGGCGTGGCGGGCGTTGGTCAACGCCATCTCAAGCCAGCGGCGGCGCTCCTTGCGCACCGAGTGGGTCACTCTCACCCGATGACCGGATTCGCGGGAGAGCGCCTCCCCGAGGACCTTCTGCTCCGGGATGGTGTGGCTGATCACCAGCTCCGGGGGGGCCTTACGGCCGATGTAGTAGCGGGCCAGGAAGGCGGCAAGGACCTCCGCCTCATCGGCGCCCTCCGGGATGCGCGGATAGAAGACCTTGTTGCCCAGATTCCGGCCCTGGCGAAAGAAAAAGACCGTGACACAGGCCGTGACCCCGTCGGAGACGCAGGCGATGACGTCCAGGTCGCCCTTCTCCCCCACGATGTACTGGCGCTCCTGGACCGCCTGCAGGGCCTGAATCCGGTCCCGGTACTGCGCCGCCGCCTCGAACTCCAGCCGCTCCGACGCCGCCTCCATACGTGCGCCCAGCTCCTCAATCACCTGATTGGAGCGCCCCTCCAGGAAGAGCACGGCGTGGCGCACGTCCTCCTGGTAGGCCTCGCGGCTGATGTAGCCCACGCAGGGGGCCGTGCAGCGTTTGATCTGATGCTGCAGACAGGGGCGGGATCGGTTACTGAAAAAGCTGTCTTGGCACTGCCTTATGCGAAACACCTTCTGCAGGGTGTTAAGCGTTTCCCGCACCGCATGACCGCTGGGAAACGGCCCGAACCAGCGCCCGGGCCCCTTGCGGGCACCGCGGTGAAAGCTCAGCCGCGGGAAGTCCTGGTGCGATGAGAGGTAGATCCAGGGGTAGGACTTATCGTCGCGCAACAGCACATTGTAGCGCGGCCGCAGTTCCTTGATGAGGGTGTTCTCCAGGATCAGCGCCTCCGCCTCGGTATGCGTGACGGTGACCTGGATGTCCTGGACCTGGGTGAGCATCAGCTCGATGCGCGCCGACTTCCGCGAGCGCGTGAAATAGCTGGCGACCCGCTTCTTCAGATTGCGGGCCTTGCCGACATAAAGCACCTCACCGCGCCCATCCACCATCCGGTAGACGCCGGGGCGTTGGGTGAGGCTGCGGACGAAGGCCTTGGGGTCGAAGGGGCTCGGCACGTCGGTCATGAGCGGCTGAGCAGATGGCGCGCGTGCTGGAAAACGGCGGAGAACATTGCCGGGGTCAGGCGCCGGGTCTGGGTGTTGTACCGGCTGCAGTGGTAGCTGTCCAACAGGATGCGCCCGCCCGCGAGGGGGTGCTCCGCGCCATGGGCGAAGGGATGGTGGCTGAGGCGCTCGTCCTCTGCCAGCAGCACCGCCTCATGGGCCACACGCCCCAGCGCCAGCACCACGCCCCCCGGCCCCAGGCTCGACAACTCGTATCGCAGGTAGGGCAGGCAGTTGCGCACCTCCTGGCGGTTGGGCTTGTTGCCCGGTGGCAGGCAGCGCACGGCGTTGGTGATGCGGCAGTCGTGCAGCACCAGCCCGTCCTCCGGGTGGTCGCCATTGGGCTGATTGGCGAAGCCACACGCGTGAAGGGTACGGTAGAGCAGGATGCCGGCATGATCCCCGGTGAAGGGCCGACCGCTGGCGTTGGCGCCGTGCATCCCCGGAGCCAGGCCGACCACCAGCAGGCGCGCCGCCGGGTCACCGAAAGAGGGTACCGGGCGCGCGTGATAAGCCGGATGATCCGCCGCCACCTGGTCCAGGAACGCCGCCAGACGCGGGCAGCGACGGCAATGCAGGTCAAAGGGCGCGATGCAGCTCAAAATAGTTACACGTCTAGGGTTACATTAACCGTGGGTCTGAGAGGCGCCCAGTATACGCTGGATTTCCCGCCGGTATCAGGCCATCATCCCATCACCAACCAGGCCCGTTGCTCACTATGACGCCACCGCTGATCCCCCTGCACCCGCCGGGCAACCACGACCCCATCCCCCTGACCAACCTGTATCGCGACCTGCCGCTGCCGCGCGGGGACGACCGGCTCTACGTCTACGGCAACTTCGTCACCAGCCTGGACGGACGCATCGCCCTGGGCGACGGCTTGCCGGCGCAGACGGTACCGGGCAGCATCGCCAACCGGCGGGACTGGCGGCTGTTCCAGGAGCTGGCCGCGCGGGCGGACATCCTCCTCAGCAGCGGACGCTACTTCCGTGACCTGCAGGCGGGCCGGGCACAGGATATTCTTCCGCTCGGAACGGATTACGGCGACCTGGTTGCCTGGCGGCAGGACCAGGGCCTCCCCGGTCAACCGGACGTGGTGGTGTTGAGTGCGACCCTGGACTTCCCACTTCCCGAGTTGTTGTTCCGTCAGGGTCGGCGGGTCTGGGTGGCCACCGTCACCGGGGCCTCCCCCCGGGCCCGTGATCGCCTGGAACGCCAGGGCGCCACGGTGATCGACTGCGGTGCCGGCCCGCGGGTGGACGCGGCACGGCTAACCCGGCACCTGGCCGCCGAAGGCTACCGGCGGGCCTACTCAGTGACCGGACCGTGGGTCATGCACGAACTGCTGCGCGCCGGGGTCCTGGAGAGCCTGTTCCTGACCCACCGCCTGCGCATCGTCGCCGGTGCCGATTACGCCACCATCACCGAGGGCCCGGTGCTGGCCCCGCCCGCGGATTTCGACCTGGTGCACCTCTATCTGGACCGGGAGGGCGACGGCCGCGCCGGGCAGCTTTTCGCCCGCTACGACCGCCGCAGCGGCCCCGGCCCAGTCACTTCTGAATCCCGCCCCGGGTGAGCGCGGCCGGGTCCAGCAGACGCTGCAGCGCCTCCTCGGACAGATCCGTGTGCTCACGGGCCACCTCCATGATCGGACGGCCCTCTTTGTAGGCGGTCTTGGCGATCTCGGCGCCCTTTTCGTAACCGATCACCGCGTTCAGGGCCGTGACCAGGATGGGGTTGCGGTCCAGGGCCTCGCCGATGCGCCCCTCGTTCACCGTGAAACCGGCGATGGCCTTGTCCCCCAGCAGCCGGCTGGCGTTGGCCAGCAGACCGATGCTCTGCAACAGGTTGTAACCCACCACGGGCAGCATGACATTGAGCTGGAAATTGCCCGACTGGCCGGCGACCGCCAGGGTGGTGTCGTTGCCCATGACCTGGGCGCTGACCATGGCCACCGACTCCGGGATCACCGGGTTGACCTTGCCCGGCATGATCGAGCTGCCCGGTTGCAGGGCCGGGAGTGCGATCTCGCCCAGACCGGCCAGCGGCCCGCTGTTCATCCAGCGCAGATCATTGGCGATCTTCATCAGGCTGACCGCCACGGTGCGGAGCTGACCGTGCATCTCCACCGCCGCATCCTGGCTGGAGAGCGCCTCGAAGCGGTCCGCGCAGGGCGTAAAGGGCACTCCGGTACGCTCCGCGATCAGGCCAGCCACCCGGGCGCCGAAGGAGGGCGGGGCGTTGATCCCGGTGCCGACGGCGGTCCCGCCCTGGGCCAACGCCTCCAGGCGCGGCAGACTGGCGCGGATGCGCTCCGCGCCGTGGCCCACCTGGGTGGCCCACCCCCCAAGCTCTTGGGCAAAGCTCACCGGCATGGCGTCCATCAAATGGGTCCGCCCGGTCTTGACCCGCCCCTCCAACGCCGCGGCCTTGTCGCGGATCTGTTGTTCCAGCCCCTCCAAGGCGGGCAGGAGTTGCTCGTGCAGGGCCAGACAGGCGCTGACATGAATGGCGGTGGGGATCACGTCATTGCTGCTCTGTCCCATGTTGACGTGATCGTTGGGGTGTACGGCCTTGCCCAACCGGTCGCTGGCCAGGCGGGCAATCACCTCGTTGGCATTCATGTTGCTGCTGGTGCCGGAGCCGGTCTGGAAGACGTCCACCGGAAACTGGTCGTCATGGTCGCCCTGCTCCACCTCGCGGGCGGCCTCGGCGATGGCCTCGGCAATCTCCGGGGCGAGGAGCTCCAGCTCATAGTTGGCCCGCGCCGCCGCGCCCTTGATCAGCCCCAGGGCGCGGATGAAGCTGCGCGGCATCCGCAGATCGCTGACCGGAAAATTCTCCACCGCACGCTGGGTCTGCGCCCCCCAGAGGGCGGTTTCCGGCACCTGCAGTTCGCCCATGCTGTCCCGCTCGATGCGGTATCCCTGTCCGTTCATCGTCGACCTCCCGGCCTGTCTCGGTGGTGAGGGGCGGCCACGCCGCCCAGACCCGTCATCCCGTCATTGTAGGCCTCCGGCAACGGCTGTGGACGGGTGCAGCCCGGCGGTTGGCGCAGTACAATCGACCGCTTAATCCCGAGACCACCCAACCGAAGAGGGCACCATGGAGCTGACCCGCCTGACCGCCATTTCCCCCGTTGACGGCCGCTACGGCAACAAGACCAGCGCGTTGCAACCCCTGTTCAGCGAGTTTGGCCTCATCCGGCACCGGGTCATTGTGGAGGTCCGCTGGCTGGAGGCCCTCGCCGCCCACCCGGATATCCGCGAGGTGCCCGCCCTTTCGCCCCAGGCGCGCACCTTCCTGCAGGAGCTGATCGATAATTTCGGCCCCAAGGACGGCGAGCGGATCAAGCGTTACGAGGCCACCACCAATCACGATGTGAAGGCGGTGGAGTACTACCTCAAGGAGCGCCTGGCCGAGCTGCCGGAACTGGCGGCGATCAGCGAGTTCGTCCATTTCGCCTGCACCTCCGAGGACATCAACAACCTGGCCTACGCCCTGATGCTGAAGGCCGGGCGGGACGAGGTGTTGCTGCCGCTGCTGGACGAGGTCATCGAGCAGCTGCGGGGCTTGGCGCACACCCACGCCGATCAACCCATGCTCTCGCGCACCCACGGCCAGACCGCCTCGCCCACCACCCTGGGCAAGGAGATCGCCAACGTGGTCCACCGCCTGCGCCGGCAGCGCGAACAGCTGGCAGCGGTGAGCGTCCTGGGCAAGATCAACGGTGCGGTGGGCAACTTCAACGCCCACCTGTGCACCTATCCGCGGGTGGACTGGCCGGGGCTCGCGCAGCGCTACGTCGAGGGCATGGGCCTGGAGTGGAACCCCTACACGACACAGATCGAACCCCACGACTACATCGCGGAGGCCTTCGATGCCCTGGCCCGGGTCAACACGGTGCTGATCGATTTCAGCCGCGATATCTGGGGCTACATCTCGCTGGGCTACTTTAAGCAGCGCCTGGTGGAGGGCGAGGTGGGCTCCTCCACCATGCCGCACAAGGTCAACCCCATCGACTTCGAAAACGCCGAGGGCAATCTGGGGGTGGCCAATGCCCTGCTCGAGCACCTGGCCCGCAAGCTGCCGGTCTCGCGCTGGCAACGCGACCTGACCGATTCCACCGTGTTGCGCACCCTCGGCACGGGCATCGGCCATACCGTGATCGCGCTGCACAGCCTGCGCAAGGGGGTGGACAAGCTGGAGGCCAACCCCCAGCGCCTGGCCGAGGATCTCGACGCCGCCTGGGAGGTGCTGGCCGAGGCGGTGCAGACGGTGATGCGCCGGCACGGCCTGGAGAAGCCCTACGAACAGCTCAAGGCCTTCACCCGCGGGCGCGCCATCACCGGACCGGCGCTGCAGGCGTTCATCGCCGAGTTGGACATCCCCGCCAGCGCCCGCGCCGAGCTGCAACAGCTCACGCCGGCCGGCTATATTGGTAATGCCGCCGAGCAGGCGCGGCGCATCTGACCAGAACCCATGGCGAGCGGAGCAAGTCCCTATGGACATGGACGAGACGAGGCCGGGCTGGCACCCGCTGGAGACCGCCAGCGAGCACGCGGAGGCGGCGGTGCGGCTGGCACGCCTGGGCCGGCGGCGGGTGGATATTCTGTCCGCCGAGCTGGACCCCAGCGTCTATAATACCGCCGCCCTGGCCGAAGCGTTACGGCAGGTCGCAGTAACGGCGTCCAAACCGCGCATCCGCATCCTGCTGGAGAGCAGTAAGCCACTGGTCCGGCATAAACACCGACTGCTGGCGCTGGCACGCAAACTGCCCACGGCGATCGCCATCCGGGAGCTCGCCCCGGAGGCGGAGCTGCCGGAGACCGTCTGGATGATGGTGGACGGCCGGGGCGCCCTCTGGCGCCGCCGTTCCGAGGGCTACCGGGGGGGCTGGCACCCGGACAACGCCGGCCCCTGCCGCCTGTGGCTCCGCGAATTCAACGCCCTGTGGGATTATTCGGTGGAGTCGCCCGAGGTAAAGGTATTGCCGTTATGACCACCGTCCGGCCCGCGGCCAGGGCCCTACTGCCGGCCCTCCTGGCGTTCGCGATGCTTTGCGCCGGCCCGGTCGCCCTGGGGGCCACCCTGGAAACCCGGGTGATACAGCTTCAGCATCAGCCGGCGGAGGCCCTGATCCCCCTGCTGGAGCCCCAGTTGGACCAGACTCGGCTCAGCGGCCGCCATTTCCAGCTGCTGCTGCGCGGCCCCGGCGCGGAACTCGACGCCGCCGAGCGGATGCTGCGACAACTGGATCAACCGACCCGCGCCGTAACGCTCACCCTGCGCTTCGAGGAGGGACCGGTGCGCCGGGAGGAGCGGGAAGGCACGGTGATCCGCCGCCACGCCACCGGGCGGGTCAGCCGTGAGCAGCGGGTCCTGGCCCAAGAGGGCCGCGAGGTGGTGCTGCGCCTGGAGCAGGCCCTGCCCCGGGAGCAGCGGCGGATCTATCTCAGCCCGCACACCCTCCTGCTGGAGGAGCGGCCCTATTACCTCACCGTGGAGCAGAGCCTGGTGGCGCGACCACTGCTGCACGGCGACGACCGGGTGACCGTGGCGCTCTCCGCCCTCAGCCAGCGCCTGGACCCGCGGGATCCGGACTCGGTGCTCTCCCGAGAGTGGACCGGTCGGCTGACCGGCCGGGTGGGTGAGTGGATCCTATTGGGCGAGACCCGCGTTGACCGCGATCCGCCCCCGGAGGCGGTCCCGGGGACGCGGATCTTCCGCACCCGGCCGGCCGATGCCCGGGAGCTGCGGATCTGGCTCCGGGTGGATCCGGCGCCCTGACACCCGCGGGGGCGGCCTCAATAGCTCTGCCAGGCCTCCCGCAGGCGATCGCGGTGCAGCGCCAGCCACTGCAGGGCGATAATGGGCATGGCAGAATGGATGATACCGGTCTCGACCATGTCCATGGCCTCCTCGAAGGGCACCACGTGGACTTTGATGTCCTCGCCCTCGTGGTCGTGGCCATGGATACCGCCGTCCAGGCCCTCGCTGTCCATCCGCGCGCAATACAGGGCCACCGATTCCGAGGTGCCACCGGGGCTCACCAGGTATTCGCAGATCGGCTCGATCGCCTGCAACCGGCAGTCCGCCTCCTCCACCGCCTCCCGGCGCGCCACATCCGTCGGCCTTTCACCCGGCTCCACGATCCCCGCCACGATCTCCATCAGCCAGGCCCCGCGCGGATGGTCCAAGGCACCGATGCGGAACTGCTCAATGAGCAGCACCTCGTCGCGGTCGGCGTCATAGGGCAGCACGCCCACCGAATGCCCCCGCTCAAAGAGCTCCCGGGTCAGCGGCGCGCTCAGCCCGCCCTGGAACAGGCCGTGGCGCAGGCGGTAGCGGATCATTTTAAAGAACCCATCGTAAACGACGGACTTGTCGAGGATTTCGATACGGTGACTCATCTCAGTCCTGCGCCTCTCTTTGGAACACCGCCATGCTCTCGACATGGGCCGTGTGCGGGAACATGTCCATGACCCCGGCGGCGGTCAGCCGGTAGCCGTGCCGGTGCACCAGCTCGCCGGCATCGCGGGCCAGGGTGGCCGGGCCACAGGAGACGTAGACGATCCGCTTCGGCCCGAGGGCCGCCACCAACCCCAGCACCTCGAAGGCGCCAGACCGCGGCGGATCCAACAGCACCCGGTCGAAGCCGCCGGTCGCCCAGGGTTGATCGGCCGCAGCGAGGGTGAGGTCGGCCCCGTAAAAGCGGACGTTATCCAGGCCGTTGCGCAGGGCGTTCTCCCGGCCGCGTTCCACCAGCGCCTCGGCCCCCTCCACACCGACCACTTCGCTGGCCCGCCGGGCCAGCGGCAGGGTGAAATTACCCAAGCCGCAGAACAGGTCCAGGACCCGCTGCCCCGGCTCCACCGCCAGCAGATCCAGCGCCTGATCCACCATAGCCCGGTTGATCTCGGCATTGACCTGGGTGAAGTCGCCGGGCCGGAAGCCCAGGCGCACGCCATGCCCTGGCAGAGCGTAGTCCAATCGCCGGCCCACCGGGTCGTGCACCAGGGCCATGGTCGCCTCGTTACCCGGCTGCTGATAGACCGCCAGGCCACTGTCGCGGGCGAAACCGGCGAGGCGGTTGAGGTCCGCCGCGGTCAAGGGCGCCAGGTTTCGGAAGACCAGGGCACCGGTCTCGTCGCCCAGGGCCACCTCAATCTGCGGCACCCGGTCGGGGATGGAGAGCCCCTCGATCAGGCGCCCGAGCTCGGTGAGCCGTTCCCCCACCCGTGGGTCGAGCACCGGGCAGCGGTCCATCTCCGCGACAAAGGGGCTGTGCTTCTCCCGGAACCCCACCAGGACCCCCCCCTTGCGGGGCACGTGCTTGACCGCCAGGCGCGCCTTGCGTCGATACCCCCACGGTGCGCCGGTGAGCGGGGCCAGCACGCGCTCCGGTTGCACGCCCCCCATATGGTGGAACTGCTCCATCAGCACCGATTGCTTGAGCTCCACCTGCCGCTCCGGGGTGAGATGCTGCAGGCTGCAGCCGCCACAGACCCCGAAATGGGGACAATGGGGCGCGATGCGCTCCGGGGCGGGCGACACCACCTCCACCACCCGGGCCTCGGCGACGCTGCGCCGACGCTTGGTATAGACCGCCCGCACCCGCTCACCCGGCAGGGCACCGTGCACGAACAGCGTGCGTTCGTCGTGGTGGGCGATGCCGCGCCCCTCGTGGGACAGGCCGGTGATCGCTATCTCGAAGGGCTCCCGCGGGAGGCGCCGCCGCCTACGCCCCATGGTCGTCCCCCTCCCAGGCGGCGAGGAAGGCCTGCAGGTGGGGGCGGCCGTCGCCGCGCAGGGCCTCTTTGACCCGCCCCTCCTCGGCCTGCAGCCCTTCCGGGGTGAGCCGGCCGCGCATGAGCTGATAGCGCAGCCAGACCAGGTAGGTGTTGAGCACATCCGTCTCGCAGTAGTCGCGAACCGCGCCCAGCTCCCCGGCCTGCACCGCCTCCCAGACCTTGCCCCCGCTCATCCCCATCTTGCCCGGATAGCCCAGCAGGGTGGCGATCTCGTCCAGCGGCGCATTGGCCCGGGCCTGGTACCCGGCCAGCACGTCCATCAGGTCAGTATGGCGGTCGTGAAACCGGTTGAGGTAGTTGTTGAAGCGGAAATCGCGGTCCTCCTGGCCGCTGTCCCAGTAGCGGCGGGCGGTGATCCCATGCAGCAGCGCCCGGTAGTGCAGCACGGGCAGGTCGAAACCACCGCCGTTCCAGGAGACGAGCCGGGGCGCATAGCGTTCAACGCCGTCAAAGAAGCGGCGGATCAGCTCTGCCTCGTCATCCTCCGGGTCCCCCAGCGACCAGACCCGAAAGCCGTGCCGGTCCAGGTCGGCGGCGATGGAGATGGCAACGATCCGGTGCAGGTGCAGGCGCTGGAAGTCGGTCCCGGCACTCTGCCGCCGCAGGGCCATCATGGCCTCGGCCACCTCCTGGTCGGAAAGACTCGGGTCCAGCCCGAGGAGGCGACGGCCGCCCACCACATCGGGTACGGTTTCGATATCAAAGACGAGCACATTCATGATCAGCCTTCGAACAGCCCGGTGGAGAGGTAACGGTCGCCCCGGTCACAGATGATGACCACGATGGTGGCGTTCTCCACCTCCCGCTCCAGACGCAGGGCCGCGTGCAGGCAACCACCGGACGACATGCCCGCCATGATCCCCTCCTCCGCCGCCAGCCGGCGGGTGGTGGTGATGGCGTCGTCGCTGCTGACATCGAGGATGCGGTCCACGCGGGCCGGCTCGTAGATCTTCGGCAGGTAGGCCTCCGGCCAGCGCCGGATACCGGGGATGCTGGAGCCGTCCTCCGGCTGCACACCGACGATCTGCACCGCCTCCGACTGCTCCTTAAAGAACCGGGAGCAGCCCATGATGGTGCCGGTGGTCCCCATGGAGCTGACGAAGTGGGTGATCGTGCCCTCGGTGTCGCGCCAGATCTCCGGGCCGGTGCTCTCGTAGTGGGCGGCCGAGTTATCAGGGTTGGCGAACTGGTCCAGGACCAGCCCCCGGCCCTCTTCGGCCATGCGGGCGGCCAGATCCCGTGCGCCCTCCATGCCCTCCTCCTGGCTGACCAGCACCAGCTCCGCGCCGTAGGCGGCCATGGAGGCACGCCGCTCGGTGCTCATGTTCTCCGGCATGATCAGGACCATGCGGTAGCCCTTGATGGCGGCCGCCATGGCCAGCGCGATGCCGGTATTGCCACTGGTGGCTTCGATCAGGGTGTCGCCGGGCCGGATCCGGCCCCGTTCCTCGGCGCGACGGATCATGTGCACAGCTGGCCGGTCCTTCACCGAGCCGGCGGGGTTGTTGCCCTCCAGCTTGGCCAGGATCCGGTTGTTGCGCTCGGGTGGCACCATGCGCTGGAGGCGCACCAGCGGGGTGTTGCCTACAAAGGCCTCGACGGTGGGGTATGACATTTGGGTATCCAATCTGCTTGCCCGACCGGATGCGGCTTAATCGCTGGACTCCAGCACCACAAAGGCCAGGGCATGGGTTTGTTCGTCGCTGATACTCAGGTGATGGCCGGTCGCGCCCAGCGCCTGGGCGTGCTGGCGAGCCTCGCCGTGCAGGTTAAGCAGCGGGCGGCCCCGGTCGTCGTGGCTGACCTGCAGGTCGGCAAAGCGAATGCCGTTCGCGATACCGGTACCCAGGGCCTTGGCCGCGGCCTCCTTGGCCGCAAAGCGGCGGGCGAGGAAGCGGGCCGCCCGATCGGGCGCGCGCGGGCACTCGGCCCGCTCTTGGACATGGAGCAGGCGCGTCAGCGCCCGGTCGCCGTGGCGGGCCAGCAGGCGCTCCATCCGGGCGATCTCCACCAGATCGGTGCCCAGTCCCACGATCATAGCTGACGGGCCTCCCGCATCAGGCGTTTCATCTCCCGCACCGCATCGGGCAGACCGGAGAAGACCGCACGGGCGATGATGGCGTGGCCGATGTTGAGCTCCCGCACGCCGGTGATGGCCGCCACCGGCTGCACATTGTGATAGTGCAGTCCGTGCCCGCCATTCACCTGCAGGCCGCACTGGAGCCCGTGACCCACTGCGGTGCGCAGCCGCTCCAGTTCCACCCGGGCATCCCGCGGGTTGCCCGCCTCGGCCCAGGCGCCGGTGTGCAGCTCCACCACCGGCGCACCGACCCGGGCAGCCGCCTCCACCTGCTCGGGGTCGGGGTCGATAAACAGCGACACCCGTATCCCCGCCTCACCCAGCCGGGCGCAGGCCTCGGCGATCCGGTCCGGTTGGGCCTGGACGTCCAGGCCACCCTCGGTGGTGAGCTCCTCCCGCCGCTCCGGCACCAGGCAGCAGTCCGAGGGCCGCAGTTCGGTGGCGATGCGCAGCATCTCGTCGGTGACCGCCATCTCCAGGTTCATCCGCGTCTGGACGGTCTGCGCCAGCAGCGCCACATCCCGGTCCTGAATGTGGCGCCGGTCCTCGCGCAGATGGACCGTGATCAGATCGGCGCCGGCCTGCTCCGCCGCGAAGGCCGCCTGCACCGGGTCGGGATAGGCGGTGCCGCGGGCCTGGCGCAGCGTGGCCACGTGGTCGATGTTGACCCCCAATAACAGGGGGCGGTCCGCGGGATCGTCCTGGGGCACGATGGCTATGTCCTCCTGGTCAGTGATCATTGGGTGAGGCCGGGGTCGCGGCGCGGGGGGTGCGGGCCAACTGGCGGTACAGGGCACGGCTCTGCAGGGGCCGATCGCCCAGGTAGAGGGACAGCGCCGCACGCATCAGGCGGCGCGCCTCGGGCAGCGATGGGCCGGCCAGTGCCTCCCGGCCCGCCAGCGCCAGCAGGGTCCGCCCGCGAACCAGTAGGCCCTCCCCCGCCTCCGGCACCGCGGCCAGACGCTCCGGGCCATGCTCGAGATGATACCGGTAGTGGGCCTCGCCGTGCACCGGCTCACCCCCCATGTCCTCCAGCAAGAGCAGGCCGTAGCCCAGCGCCTCCAACAGCCGGCACTCGAAGCCCCGCAAGGCCGCCTCGTCGGGAAGACGGTTGAGGGTGTCGCCGTAAAGGGGGTGGAGTTCGGGGTGGGGATCGTCCCGGCGCAGCAGGCGCAGCAGCAGCTCATTGAGGTAAAAGCCGCTGGCCAGGGCCGCCCCGGCGAGCGCCGGGCGTGCCCCGTCGGGTTCCGCGGCCACCAGACTGCGGAGTTCACCGCGGCCCTGCCAACTGGCCAGTACGGGGCTGAAGGGCTCCAGCAAGCCGCGCCAGCGCCGGCTGTTGCGCCCGCCCCGCGCCACCGCACCGATCCGGCCGAAGTCGCGGCTGAACAGCTCCACGATCAGGCTGCTCTCGCTCCAGGGCCGGCGGTGCAGCACCCACGCCGGCTGAACCAGCACCCGGTCCCCGCTCATGGGCTCAGTCGCCCTCGTAACCGAGGCTCTGCAGGGCCCGTTCGTCGTCCGACCAGCCCTCGCGCACCTTGACCCACAATTGCAGGAAGACCCGGCCGCCCAGAAGCTGCTGAATCTCTTGGCGCGCCCGCGAACCGATCACCTTCAGCCGTTGGCCGCCGTCGCCGATGACAATGGCCTTCTGCCCCGGACGTTCCACCCAGATCAGCGCGCTGATGCGGGTCAGTTGCCCCTCCTGGTCCATGGCCTCGACCTCCACGGCGGTGGCATAGGGCAGCTCTTCGCCCAGGTGGCGCATGAGCTGCTCGCGGATCAACTCGGCGATGCGAAAACGCGGCCCGCGATCGGTGATGTAGTCCTCCGGGAACAGGGGCGGCGACTCCGGCAGCTGGCGTAGGATCGCCTCCTCCAGAGGCGCCAGGTTCTCGCCCTTGAGCGCGGACAGCGGTACCACCTCCACGAACGGGTGCTGCTCACTCAACCACTGAATATGTGGCAGCAATTGGGCCTTGTCGCGTAGTCGGTCGACCTTGTTGATGGCCAGGATCACCGGCACATCCCTTCGCTTCAGCCGCTCCAGGACCGCCTCATCCTCGGGCTTGAAGTGCAACCGGTCCACCAGGAAGACCACCAAGTCGACATCGGCCAGGGCATTGGCGGCCGTCCGGTTGAGATAGCGGTTGAGGGCCTTGTCGCGGCGCTGGTGCAGCCCCGGCGTGTCCACGTAGACAATCTGCGCGCCGTCCCGGTGACAGACACCGAGAATACGCTGCCGGGTGGTCTGCGGTTTCCGGGTGACGATGCTAATCTTCTGGCCCAGTAGCTGATTGAGCAGGGTGGATTTGCCCACGTTGGGCCGCCCAACCAGGGCCACGTGCCCGCACCGGATCAAGGGCAGTTCGTCGCTCAGCCCGGCCGGCTGCCCCTCGGCAGGCCTGGGTTCATCGCTCATGCTTGTCCTCCAACCGCTTCAGCATCTGCTCCGCGGCCTGTTGTTCCGCCTTGCGCCGGCTGCCGGCCTCGCCTTCGGCGGTGACCGCCGCGTCCTGCAGTCGGCAGGCCACGCGGAAGGTCTGATCATGGGATTGGCCACTGACCTCCAGCACCTCATAGCGCGGGAGGGGCCGGCGCCCCGCCTGCAGATGCTCCTGCAGACGGGTCTTGGGGTCCTTGAGTTCCGCCTCCGTGGGCAGGGATGCCAGGCGGTCCCGGTAGAGCCGCAGAATGGTCTCCCGGCTCGGGTCGAAACCCCCGTCCAGGTAGATGGCCCCGAACAGCGCCTCCACCGCATCCGCCAGGATGGACTTCCGGCGTTGCCCTCCGCTCTTCATCTCGCCGCCGCCCAGGCGCAGGGCCGTGCCCACGTCCAAGCCCTTGCCGATCTCCGCCAGGGTCCGGCCGTTGACCAGGGTGGCACGCAGCCGGCTCAACACCCCCTCGGTGGCGTCGGGGCGACGGTGGTACAGCTCATCGGCGATGACAAAGTTGAGGATGCCGTCGCCGAGGAACTCCAGCCGTTCGTTGTCGGGGCCGGTGACACTGCGGTGGGTGAGCGCCTCGTCCAACAACTCCGGCCGGCGAAAGCGGTACCCCAACCGGTCCTGCAGGGCGTCCTTGGGCGTTGGCATCAGTCTCCGGGCACCACGGCCGAGGTCTCGAAAGCCGCAACCCCGTCGAGGTTGGCAATGACCGGGAAGCGCACCTCGTAACGGAGCTGTACCGAGGTACCCCCGGCCATCCGCTCGAAGACCAGGTCTTCATCCAGGTCCGGCCCGCTCACGTTGTTGACTTGGAACTGGCGCGCCAGGCGCTGGCGGATCTCCCGGTGGGAGGCCCCCCGCATGGCCGGGTCGTCCTGCATACCCTGGACGATGCCGCGCACGGTATTCGCCTCCAGGTAGATGGGCACCATTCGCACCCCCAGCAGGCCAATGAAACCGACCACGGCCAGCACGGCGATGATGCCGAGGAACCCCATGCCCTCTTGCCGACGGAGACTGCTCGTCATACTTGCGCTCCCTGGTGATGGATGCAGGCGCACCGGGCGCTTATTGGATGCGCTCGCCAATCCGGCCCCAATCAACCCGGTTATTATGCACATCCCAGCTCATCCAGATAAGGAAGGCCCGCCCCACCAGGTAGTCGTCGGGCACGAAACCCCACATCCGACTATCGGCACTCCGATCACGGTTGTCGCCCAGGGTAAAGTACATGTCGTCAGGCACGGTGACCTCGTGGAGTTCCCCGGAGGGCGAGCGCTCGTGCAGCAGCACATGGTACTCCCCGGCATCCAGGCTCTCCTGGTAAAGGGTTGCCAGGCTATCGGCGTGCAGGCTGTCATACTGCCCCAGCGCCTCACGGGCCACCGGCTCGCCGTTCACATACAGCGTCTTGTCCTGGTAGGCGACGGTGTCCCCCGGCAGCCCGACCACCCGTTTGATGTAGTCCTGGCCCGGGTCCACCGGGTACTTGAACACCGCCACCTCGCCCCGCTCCGGCGCCCCGTTGCCCATGATGCGAGTACCGAGCACCGGCCAGCGCAGGCCGTAGGAGGACTTGTTGACCAGGATGAAGTCGCCGGTAAGCAAGGTGGGCACCATGGACCCGGAGGGAATCCGGAAGGGTTCGGCGACGAACCCACGGATCAGCAGGACCGCCAGGATCACCGGGAACAGCGACTTGGGGAAGTCGATATACCAGGGCGGCGGCTGGTCGCGCTCGGCCTCCGGCAGCCGTCGGCGCCGGTAGAACCGGTCCCAGGCCCAGATCACGCCGGTGACCAGGGTCAGCAGCACGAGCAGGAGTTCAAAATCCAGATTCACGGGCGTCTTCCCTATGACTTTTTGTTGTCCACCTGCAGTACGGCCAGGAACGCCTCCTGCGGGATCTCGACCTTACCGACTTGCTTCATGCGCTTCTTGCCCGCCTTCTGTTTCTCCAGCAACTTGCGTTTACGACTGATATCGCCACCGTAGCACTTGGCGGTTACGTTCTTGCGCAGCGCCTTGACGGTGCTGCGGGCAATGACGTGGTTGCCGATGGCGGCCTGGATCGCCACCTCGAACATCTGCCGCGGGATGATCTCCTTGAGCTTGTCGGTCAACTCCCGGCCGCGGCTCTGGGCCTGATCGCGGTGCACGATCACCGCCAGGGCGTCCACCTTGTCACCATTGATCAGCACGTCCACCTTCACCAGATCGGCGGACTGGAAGCGCTTGAATTCATAGTCAAAGGAGGCAAACCCCCGGGAGACCGACTTGAGCCGGTCGAAGAAATCGAGCACCACCTCGCCCATAGGCATCTCATACACCAGCGAGATCTGGTTGCCGACGTACTGCATCTCTTTCTGCACCCCGCGCTTCTCCACGCAGAGCTTGATGACATTGCCCACGTGCTCCTCGGGCACCAGGATGCTGGCCGCGATAATGGGCTCGCGGATGTCCTCGATCTTGTTCGGCGCCGGCAGCTCAGAAGGGTTGTGGATATAAAGCGTCTCGCCGTCGGTGGTGAGCACTTCATGGACCACGGTGGGGGCGGTGGTGATCAGGTCCAGGCCGTACTCGCGTTCCAGACGCTCCTGGACGATCTCCATGTGCAACATGCCGAGGAAGCCGCAACGGAAACCGAAGCCCAAGGCCTGCGAGGTCTCCGGCTCGAAATGCAGGGAGGCATCGTTCAGACGCAACTTCTCCAGTGCGGTCCGGAAGTTCTCGAAGTCGTCCGAGCTGGTGGGAAAGACGCCCGCGAACACCCTTGGCTGCACCTTCTTAAAACCGGGTACCGGGCTGTCCGCCGGCTTCTGCGCCGAAGTCAGGGTGTCGCCCACCGGCGCCCCGTCGATGTCCTTGATCCCGGCCACCACGAAGCCGACCTGGCCGGTGTCCAGCCGGTCACGCAGCACCCGCTTGGGGGTAAAAAAGCCCAGCTCGTCCACCTGGAACTCCCGGCCCGTGGACATGACGCGGATCCGATCGCCCTTTTTCAGCGCGCCGTCGAAGACCCGGACCAAAGCCACCACCCCCAGGTAGTTGTCAAACCAGGAGTCGATGATCAGCGCCTTCAGCGCTGCCTCCGGGTCCCCCTTGGGGGCTGGCACCCGCTGCACCAGCGCCTCCAGCAGCTCTTCGATCCCCTCGCCGGTCTTGGCACTGATCTTCAGCGCCTCCTCGCCGTCTAGCCCGATGATCTCCTCGATCTGCTGGATCACCCGCTGCGGATCCGAAGAGGGCAGATCGATCTTGTTCAGCACCGGGATGATCTCCAGGCCCTGGTCCACCGCCGTGTAGCAGTTGGCCACACTCTGCGCCTCCACCCCCTGGGAGGCATCCACCACCAGCAGCGCGCCCTCACAGGCGAACAGCGAGCGCGACACTTCGTAGGAGAAGTCCACGTGGCCGGGGGTGTCGATAAAGTTAAGCTCGTAGGTCTGCCCGTCCTTTGCCCGGTACTCCAGGGAGACGCTCTGGGCCTTGATGGTGATGCCGCGCTCGCGCTCCAAATCCATGGAGTCGAGCACCTGTTCGGCCATCTCCCGGTTGCTCAACGCGCCACTGTGTTGGATGAAGCGGTCGGCCAAGGTGGATTTGCCGTGGTCGATGTGGGCGATGATCGAGAAGTTGCGAATGCGGTTCATGTACACCCTGCTATGACTGGATGGGCTCCGAAAGCGCGGCCCGGTAACGAGTTTGGGCGCGCCTCCTGACGGAAGCGCGCCCATTCTACCTGTTCCCGAGCCGGTTTTCTGCCGGCTGTGCGGTCAGGGGATACGCAGGGCGAAGAAACGCGCCCCCCCCTCCCGCAGCACCAGCACCGGGACACTGCGCCCGGAGGCCAGGCCTTCGACCAACTCTGCGAATTGCTCCACGCCTTCCACGGACTGCTGATCGATGGAGGTGATCACATCACCGGGGCGGATGCCGGCCTCCCGCGCCGGGCCGCTCTCCACGCGCCGGACCAGCACACCACTGTCGACGCGCAGCTCCTCCAGGCGCTCGGCGGGCACCGGCTCCACCCGCAGCCCCAGTCGCTCCGCGGCGGTATCCGGCGCACGCTCCGGCTCACCCCGGGGCGGGCGCTGGGCCCGCGCCTGCTCCTCGGGCAGCTCGCCGATGGTGACATCAACCATCACCTCGCGGCCCTCGCGCAGCACCTTTACCTGCACCTCCGCACCCACCGGCGTAGCCCCCACCATCGGCGGCAGGCTGCCGGAGGTCTCCACCGCCTCGCCGTCGAACTCGACGATGATATCGCCGGGTTGCAGATCCGCCTCAAGGGCCGGGCTGTCCGAAAGCACCTGGGCCACCAGGGCGCCACGCGGCCGGTCCATATCGAACGACTCGGCCAGGTCCCGGGTGACGTCCTGGATGATCACCCCGAGCCAGCCCCGAGCCACACGCCCGGTCTCCCGCAGCTGGGTGGCCACGTCCATGGCCAGCTCGATGGGGATGGAGAAGGAGACCCCCATGAAACCGCCGGTGCGGCTATAGATCTGGGAGTTGATGCCGACCACCTCACCGTCCAGGTTGAACAGCGGGCCGCCGGAATTGCCGGGATTAATCGCCACATCGGTCTGCAGATAGGGCACATAGTTGCCGCTGGGCAGGCTGCGCCCCTTGGCGCTGACAATCCCGGCGGTGGCCGAGTGCTCAAAACCGAAGGGCGAGCCGATGGCCAACACCCATTCGCCGACGCGCAACGTGTCGGACTGGCCGATGCGCACCGTGGGCAGCCCCTCGGCATCGATCTTGAGCACCGCCACGTCACTGCGCTCATCGCTGCCGATGACCTCGGCCACGAACTCGCGCCGGTCACTCAGCCGGACGTTGACCTCATCCGCACCGTCGATGACGTGGTGATTGGTCAGGACATACCCGTCTTCGGAGATGATGAAACCTGACCCGAGAGAGCGCGGGCGGCGCTGGCCGTGCTCGGGTGGCCGCTCACCCCGCTCGCCAAAGAACCGCTCCATGAAATCACGCAGCGGGTGGTCCTCCGGGATATCGAAATGGTCCGGCAGACGCCCGCTCCCGCCCCGGCTCTCGGGGGTTTGGCGGGTGCTGATATTGACCACTGCCGGGCTGTTCTCCTCAACCAGTTCGGTGAAGTCCGGCAGATGCGACTTGGCGCCGGCGCTGGCGCCAAACGTCAGCAGGGCCAGCGCCAGCAGCGCAGCCAGGTATCCGTAGCTTGACGGTCTATTCATCCCCACACCTCGTCAATGTTCTGCTCGGCAAAGCCCGTGATTCGCCCCGACCGGAAGGCGGCCGGTAACCTCTCAGCACCGCCGCACCAGCACGGGCTGCATGCGGTGGCGGTGGCCCCTGTCGGCCCCGACGCGACGCGCCAGGGCGAACCCCAGTAACAACCCGGATACGCCGCCCATAAGGGCCAGGACATCACCGGTATGACTAAGCCATGCGCTCAGTTGTTCCCCGGCCAGCGCCCCGCCCAGTAGGCCCAGCAATGGCACCAGATAGACCATGACCGACCCACGCAGAACCGCCCCTTCCGCTACCGCGATGACCACCTGCTCGCCGGGCCGGACGCCCAGGGGGTCGGCCACCCGCAGGCGGGTCACCGCACCGGGAAGCCACCGCCCCAGTGCCCCGGTGCCACACCCCGACTGGGCCGCGCAGCCGCTGCAGGTCGATTGCCGGTGCGCCTCGACCCAGACGTGATCCCCATCGCGCGCCATCACTGTGGCCTGTTGTTCGATCACGGTCGAGCCCCCTCATCCCCGGTGGCCGCCAGCCGCTCGGCGAACAGGTGCAGCGTGGCACGCGGCACCTCGCCGACCACGGTGACGGTGAAACCGTCCCGGGGCACGCGCACCGCGCCCATCAACCCCATTCTGGCCGCCCGCTCCCGGACCTTGTCGGCCGCCTGCGGGGAGACATAGACCGATACCGAGGCCAGACCGTCACTGTAGTGGAGGTGCTCCACGGGGGGGTCGTGACCGGCGATCTGCCGTTGGCGGTGCGAGATTAGGCGAAAGCCGGGCGGCACCTCGGCGACCTGCCAACGGCGCTGCTCCGGGGCGGCATCCGCTCGGTCCGCCGGCCTCACCCAGGTGAAGCTCTCACCACTGATCCCCGGCTCCAGCCAGGCATCCGGCACCGCCTCCACCACGGTGACCTCGGTGAACATGACCTGCTCCAGCACCTGCTGGTGCTCGTCCAGCAGATCGGCGCGCAGCAACAGGCCGTAGGCCTCGTCAATCCAGAGCCGGTGGCCGTAGCGCAGGTCGTCGCGGGGCACGATCAGCACCTGTTGCGCATCCCGGTCCGCCACCCGACCCTCGCCGGCCAGGGTGACCTCATAGGCCTCCTGCAGCGCCTCGGTATACCGGGGCAGGGCCTGGGCAATCGGATTGCGCAGCTGTCGCCGGCCCACCACCACGGCTTCGGCGTCGGGCAGGATACAGATGACCTCGTCGGGCTTGCGAATGACCTCGCGGGGGATGCCGGTGAGGGTATAGAAACGCTCGCTGCGCTCGTGCTCAGCGCCGCCCCGGTGGATGATGCGGAGGGTCTCCATGTCGCCGCCATGGCGATAGACCAGGATACCGTGGTAATGCAGTTGAGGGGTTTGCTCGCCGATCCGTTCCAGCAGGCGCAGCCCGGGGTTGTCACCCTGGTCGGCCCAGGCCCCGACCGAGATCAGCGCCAGCATCAGCACCGCGAGTCCGCGGCACCAGTCGCGCGAACCGGGCAGGCTAGTCGCGGGCGCTTTCATTGCCAGTGATACGTACGTAATTCAGAACGCCTCCCATCCGCCCGGTGGAGGCATGCTCCGCATGGTTGATCATGTAACTGCGCAGCGGGTCCTGACTGCCCTCGAGGGTATCCCACTCGCCCTGGGTGATCGCACTGAAACCCTGCCGGGATGGCGCCGGGAGGTCACCATCGGCGGCCGGCGAGAGCAGTGGTCCACCCTGGAATGAACGCCCCGCCAGGGCGGCCTCACCACCACTGGCTGCGGCAGGCCGCTCGGCGGGGGGCGACGGCACGTCGCCGATCAGGTCCGGACTGACGTCGGGCAGTGCGGCCACCTGCGCACCGGCACCGTCCTGCGCCACCGGCACGCCGCCCTCGTCGACACCCGCACCCGGCCAGACCAGGACCCCCACCAGCGCGACCGACGCGGCCAGGGCGAGGCCCGCCGCCGGCCGCAGGTAATGGCTGCCGGGCAGGGGCCGCCGACTCGGCCGGTGCGCCGGCTCGTCGCGCAGGGCATCCCGGACCCGATCGGCAAGGCCCAGGTCGATGCCCTCGCCCGTGGCCCGCTGGAGGCCATCGCGTGCCAGATAGTAGCGGGCCAGACGGGCCCGGCGCTCGGGCGACTCGTCGAGCCGGGCCAGCAGGAGCGGCAGCTCTTCCCGGGAGAGTTCGCCGTCAGCAAGCGCGGAGAGCTGCTCTGAGAGCGGATCGTCTATCGGGTCGCGCATAGCCTTCCACCTTTGCCTTCAGTCAACCAATGGCCTGAGCCGTTTATCGATGGCCTCACGGGCCCGGAAGATACGGGAACGCACCGTACCCACTGGGCAGTCCATTGCCTGGGCAATCTCCTCGTACGTCAGGCCTTCCAGCTCGCGCAAAGTGATCGCGGTGCGCAGATCCTCTGGAAGACTCTCGATGGCATCCACCACCGTGCGTTCGATCTCGTCCCGCCGGGCGTAGCCCTCAGGGGTGTCATGGTCGCGCAGCCCCGAGTCGATGTCGTAGCGTTCTGCGTCTTCGGCATCGACGTCCGAGTCGGGCGGACGGCGACCCTGCGCGACCAGATGGTTCTTGGCGGTGTTGATGGCGATCCGGTACAGCCAGGTGTAGAAGCTGCTGTCGCCCCGGAAACGCGGCAGTGCCCGATAGGCCTTGATGAACGCCTCCTGGGCAATATCCAGCGCGTCACTGGGCTCGCGCACATAGCGCGAGACCAACTTCACCACCTTTTGCTGGTACTTGATCACCAGCGCGTCGAAGGCCCGCTTGTCTCCGGCCTGAGCGCGCTCCACCAGCTCCTGGTCGCCGACGCCCGAACTCACGAGACCTTCCCGTGAGCCTGGGGCGCCCTATGTCTCTTCCGGTAGACAGTGTGCAACATCGATAGTTCGCGCGGCCTGGGGTTACGGGTATAGTGGAAGCCATGATCTGCGGGAAACCCGGGTGTATTATCATCACCCGGCCAGGGACGGACAGGCCCCCCCGAGACGCCTGAGGTTAGCCGATTGGCAATCGGGCACGCAAGCAAGCCCGCCGCCCGGTGAGGGTCGGGGGTTGGTGACGTCCCGGCCTCATCGCCCACTGGAGCCACAAGATTCACACGCCATGCCCAAGTCGTACGACGTATTGATCATCGGCAGCGGCGTCGCCGGTCTGACTGCGGCGTTGCGCCTGCCCCGCCAGCTGCGTATCGCGGTGCTCTCCAAAGACGAACTCCATGAAGGCGCCACCCTGTATGCCCAGGGCGGCGTCTCGGCGGTGCTCGACGCGGCGGACTCGGTGGAGAACCACGTCCGGGACACCCTGGACGCCGGCGCCGGCCTCTCTGACCCCGAGGCGGCCCGCTTCGTGGCCACCCGCGCCGCCGATGCCATCGAGTGGCTACTTGAGCACCAGGTGCCCTTCTCCACCCAGCCGGGTGAGGATGGGGCCCCGGTGCTGCATCTGCACCGCGAGGGCGGGCACAGCCACCGCCGCATCGTGCACGCCGCCGACGCCACCGGCCGGGCCATCGAGACGACCCTGATCGATGCGGTGCGGGCCGCGCCCAATATCACCCTGCTGCCCCACCGGGTGGCGGTGGACCTGATCACCGGGCGCAAGCTGGCCCTGGACCACGACCGCTGCCTGGGCGCTTACGTGCTCTCCGAGGCCAGCGGCCGGGTCGAGGTGGTGCCGGCCCGCTGCGTGGTTCTGGCCACCGGCGGCGCGAGCAAGGCCTATCGGTTTACCACCAACCCGGACGGCTCCACCGGCGATGGCATCGCCATGGCCTGGCGCGCCGGCTGCCGGGTGACCAATATGGAGTTCAATCAGTTCCACCCCACCTGCCTGTACCACCCCAAGGCCAAGTCCTTCCTGATCAGCGAAGCGGTGCGCGGTGAGGGCGGACGGCTCCTTTTACCGGACGGCGAGCCCTTCATGCAGCGCTTTGACGAGCGCGGCGAGCTGGCGCCCCGGGATATCGTGGCCCGGGCGATAGACCACGAAATGAAACGGCTCGGCGCCCCCTGTGTCTATCTGGACATCAGCCACCGGCCGGCGGATTTCATCCGTGAGCACTTCCCCACCATCCACGCCCGCTGTCTCGACTACGGGCTCGACATCACTCGCGAGCCCATCCCGGTGGTGCCGGCCGCCCACTACACCTGCGGCGGTGTCCACGTGGACCACCGGGCGCGGACGGACGTGCCCGGCCTATATGCAGTGGGGGAGACCGCCTACACCGGGTTGCACGGCGCCAACCGCCTGGCCAGCAACTCCCTGCTGGAGTGCCTGGTTTACGCCCGCGCCGCCGCCGAGGACATTGCCGCGCAACTGCCTGAGCTGCCGTCGCCGCCGACCCTGCCCCCCTGGGATGACAGCCAGGTCACCGACTCCGACGAACAGGTCGTGGTCAGCCACAACTGGGCCGAGCTGCGGCGCTTCATGTGGGATTACGTGGGCATCGTGCGCAGCGACAAAAGGCTGGAGCGTGCCGCGCGCCGGGTGGAGCTGCTCAGCCATGAGATACAGGAGTACTACGGCAACTTCCGCGTCAACGCCGATCTCTTGGAGCTGCGCAATCTGGTGGTGGTCGCCGACCTGATCGTGCGCAGTGCCCGCGCCCGCAAGGAGAGCCGCGGCCTGCACTACACCATTGATCACCCGCGCCGGGCCATCGACCCGCCACCCACACCGACGGTGCTGACGCCCCGCCCCCCGGCCCCCTTTGGCCACCTCAAGGCCGGCGCCGTCTGACCAGCCCGCGTATCCGCTCGCCGGCCGATCCGGCAGGCGGCGCCGTCACCGCCCCCGCCCCCTGCCCGTGCTGCAGCCAGCAGCGCAGTCGGCGCCAGCTCCGGTCCGCCACGGCCCGGCGCCGCACGGGTACGAACAACGCCCCGCGCTCACTGTCCAGTGCCAGCAGGCAAGCACCCGGTAGTGTGGCGTCGCAGCGCACCCGCGCCGGCCGCCACGACCGATCGCTGAAGCGGACCTGGAGGCCGCCGTCCGGTCCCAGCGCCAGCGCCGTCACCCGGCGCGGTGCGCGCGGCCGCAGGTAGAGGTGGACGGCCCGCAGGGCCATCGCCGCCAGCCCCAACGCCACAGCGGCGCTGGTCCACCGAGGTAACAGCGTCAGCGCCGCAACGATGCCCACGGTGTAGGGCGCCAATAGCAAAAGGGCCGACCCCGGCGGGGTCGGCCCTTGCAGATCAACGCGGTATGTTCCGTATTCGCTGAACCAATGCATCCAGGGCCCCATCCGTGGGCCGGCGGTCGGTTAAAAGCCACGCCTGAAGCTGGTCATCCTCGCAGTCCAGCAGGCGCTCGAAGGTGACCCGCTCGCTGTCGGTCAGCGCCCCATAGCCCTTAGCAAGGAAACGCTCGAAGAGGATGTCCAGCTCCTTGGTGCCGCGCCGGCAGCGCCAGCGCAACCGTTTCAACTCAGCCGTCACGCCGGTTACCGCCGCATCACCAGCATCTTCTTGATCTCCGCGATGGCCTTACCCGGGTTAAGCCCCTTGGGACAGGTCTTCGCGCAGTTCATGATGGTGTGGCAGCGATAGAGCTTGAAGGGGTCCTCCAGCTCGTCCAGCCGTTCGCCGGTGGCCTCGTCGCGGCTGTCGACGATCCAGCGGTAGGCCTGCAGCAGGATGGCCGGGCCCAGATACCGATCGCTGTTCCACCAGTAGCTCGGGCAGCTGGTGGAGCAGCAGGCGCAGAGGATGCACTCATAGAGCCCGTCCAGCTTGGCCCGGTCCTCCTTGGACTGAAGGCGCTCCTGATCCGGCGGGGCCGGGGTCTGGGTGCGCATCCAGGGCTTGATGGAGGCGTACTGGGCGTAGAAGTGGGTCATGTCCGGCACCAGGTCCTTGACCACCGACATGTGTGGCAGCGGGTAGATCTTGACATCCCCCCGCACCTCGTCAATGGCCTTGGTGCAGGCCAGGGTGTTGGTGCCGTCGATGTTCATGGCACAGGAGCCGCAGATCCCCTCACGGCAGGAGCGCCGGAAGGTCAGCGTTGGGTCCACTTCGTTCTTGATCTTGATCAGGGCGTCCAGCACCATCGGCCCACAGTTATCCAGGTCCACCTCGTAGGTGTCCAGACGCGGGTTCTGACCGGCGTCCGGATCCCACCGGTAGATCTTGAACTGGCGGACGTTGCCGCCGGACTCGGCCTTCCAGGTCTTGCCCTCGCCCACCACGGAGTTGGCGGGAAGCTTGAATTCTGCCATTACCTGTTACCTCCTCGCCTAGTAGACACGCGCCTTGGGCGGAATGACTTCCATCTCATCGGTGAGCGTGTACATGTGCACCGGCCGGTAGTCCAGCTTGACCTTGCCGTCCTGGCCCACCCACGACAGGGTGTGCTTATGCCAGTTGTCGTCGTCACGCTCCGGGAAGTCCTCGCGGGCATGCGCGCCCCGGCTCTCTTCGCGGTTGCGGGCGGACTCAATGGTCGCCACCGCGTTGCCCAGCAGGTTCTCCAGCTCCAGCGTCTCCACCAGATCGGAGTTCCAGATCAGGCTGCGGTCACTCACCGCCACGTCCTCGAAGGAGGCATAGACGGCGGCCATGCGCTCACAGCCCTCCTGCAGGCTCTCGCCGGTGCGGAAGACCGCGGCGAAGTTCTGCATGGTCTCCTGCATGCCGTCGCGGATCTCCGCGGTGGGCTTGCTGCCCTTGGCGTTACGCAGCCGCTCGAGCCGCTCCAACGCCAGGTCGCCGGCGCCCGGCTGCAGCGCCCGCTGCACCGTGTCGCCCTCCTTGATGAGCTCAGCGGCGCGGATGGCTGCGGCGCGGCCGAACACCACCAGGTCGAGCAGCGAGTTGGAACCCAGGCGGTTGGCGCCGTGCACCGAGACGCAGGCCGCCTCACCGATGGCCATCAGCCCCGGCACCACCTGGTCCGGGTTGCCATCCTTCAGGGTGACCACCTCACCCTGATAATTGGTGGGGATCCCACCCATGTTGTAGTGCACCGTCGGGATAACCGGGATCGGCTCCTTGGTGACATCCACGCCGGCGAAGATCCGCGCCGTCTCGGCGATGCCGGGCAGCCGCTCGTGGATAACCTCGGCACCCAGGTGCTCCAGGTGCAGGTGGATATGGTCCTTCTTCGGACCCACGCCCCGGCCCTCGCGGATCTCCACCGTCATCGAGCGGCTGACCACGTCGCGGGAGGCCAGGTCCTTGGCGTTGGGCGCGTAACGCTCCATGAAACGCTCACCCTCGGAGTTGGTCAGGTAACCGCCCTCACCGCGCACGCCCTCGGTGATCAGGCAGCCGGAGCCGTAAACCCCGGTGGGGTGGAACTGCACGAACTCCATGTCCTGCAGCGGCAGGCCGGCCCGCAGCACCATGCCGCTGCCGTCGCCGGTGCAGGTATGGGCCGAGGTGCAGGAGAAGTAGGACCGGCCGTACCCCCCGGTGGCCAGCACAGTGATCTGACCGATAAAGCGGTGGATGGTCCCGTCCGCCAGGTTAAGGGCAACCACCCCGCGGCAACGGTCGTCCTCCATGATCAAATCGATGGCGAAGTACTCGATAAAGAACTCCGCCTGGTGGGCCAGCGCCTGCTGATACAGGGTGTGCAGAATGGCGTGGCCGGTCCGGTCGGCGGCGGCGCAGGTGCGCTGCGCCGTGCCCTCGCCGTAACGCACCGTCATACCGCCGAAGGGCCGCTGGTAGATCTTGCCCTCCTCGGTGCGGGAGAAGGGCACGCCGTAGTGCTCCAGCTCGATAATGGCCGGGATCGCCTCGCGGCACATGTACTCGATGGCGTCCTGGTCGCCCAGCCAGTCCGACCCCTTGATGGTGTCATAGGCGTGATAGCGCCAGTCGTCCTCGCCCATGTTGCCCAGCGCGGCGGACACGCCCCCCTGAGCCGCCACGGTATGGCTACGGGTGGGAAAGACCTTGGTGACGCAGGCCGTCTTCAGGCCCTTCTCGGCCATACCAAAGGTGGCGCGCAGACCGGCACCGCCGGCGCCCACCACCACCACATCGTAATGATGATCGATAATTTTGTAATCGCCCGCCATTGACTCAGCTCCCCAGCGCGACACGCAGCACCGCCAGGATGGCGATGGCGGCCAGCAGCACGGTGATGAATTTCATCGCGATCAGGCTCGCGAACTTGGCTCTCTCGTCGTGCACGTAGTCCTCAATGACCACCTGCAGGCCCAGCTTGATGTGCCAGAACAGCGCCGCCAGGGACAGCACCCAGAGCACCGTGGTCATCGGGTTGGCGACCCAGGCCACGGTGGCCTCATAGCCGGCCCCGCCGTGGCGGGCAAGCCCGAAGGCCAGCCAGAGCATGAGGGGAACCAGGGCCACGGCGGTGAGCCGTTGCAGCCACCAATGGCTGACCCCGTCCTTGGCAGAGCCCAGGCCCTGCGCCTCTTTGATATTCGTCCTCAGGTTCATCAGGCACCTCCCGTGCTCAGGGCGACGATCCAGACCACCACCGTCAGCACGACGCTGGCGATGACCACCAGATACCCGGACCGGTACACCGACTCAAGCTCGAAACCGCGCCCGGTATCCCAGACCAGGTGACGAATGCCGTTACACAGGTGGTAGAAAAGCGCCAGCGTGAACAGGAACAGGATCACCTTGCCGATGAAGCTGCCCACCACGCCGTTGACGGTGGCGAAGGCCTCCGGCCCGGCGGCCAGGGCCGACAGCCACCAGACGAGGATGATGCTGCCCAGCGCCAGGACGACGCCACTGCCCCGGTGGCAAATGGACAACACAGAAGTGAGCTGCGGCTTGTAAACCTGCAGGTGTGGAGAAAGCGGCCTGTTATCCGTCTGCATTATTGTGACACTCCGCTGTAGGGACGGGTGATTCTTTCCGGCGCATAAGCTAGCGCTATGGACCGGATAAAGCAACCTGATGGGTCAATCAGCGCCGGGAGCGTCAGGATGAACCCGGTTATTTATCAACTGATTACAGAAGGTACCGAAAGTGCCTTCCCATATGCCGCAGTGCAACGGCCGGGATCAGAAGTCCGAGCAACGGCCGTTACGCTCCCAATCGCCGTAGCGGGTCGGCTCCGGCCCCTTGGGCCCGCCGATCTCCTTCGGCCGCCCGTCACCGGCAGCGACGGCCCCCGTGGTATCATCCCGGGCATCGTTTTTGGAATCCGCAACAGGCTGTTGCTCGGCGTCGGGTTTGCGCATTTCCCTCTCCTGAGATTATTCGCTGTCAGGGCGACAGCCATTATGCCATAGGCCCGTTGGGTACTGAGGAGGTCTTGATGTCCGCGACCTGGACTGATATTCAGGATACCGCCCCGGTCAGCGGTGACACGCTGCCGGCCACGCTCTTGACCCCCTTGCCCGAGGCGGGGGTGATTGCCGTGGAGGGGCCGGACGCGACCACCTTTCTGCACAGTCAGTTGACCCACGATATCGAAGGCATGCCGGAGGGCAGCTGGCGCCTGGCCGGCTGGTGCAACCCCAAGGGCCGCCTGCTGGCCCTGTTCCGCGTGGTCCGCGACGGCGATCAGAGCTTCCGGCTGCTCTGCCCGGGCGAACTGGTCACGGGCGTGATGCGCCGGTTGCAGATGTTCATCCTCCGGGCCCGGGTCACGCTTGACGACCGCTCCGGGGAGCAGTTGCTGCTGGGGCTTTACGGTGAGGAGGCCCTGGACGCCGCCACCCGGGAGTTGAACACGACCCTCCCGGAGCCGAGCGGGACGACCCATACCCACGGGGCCACCCTGCTGGCGCTGGCCGCAGACCGCGCGCTGCTGATCGCCGGTCCGGACCGCATGAAGCGGCTCTGGCTGGCCCTGCATCACCTGCCGGTGGGCGACCCGCAACACTGGCGCCTGCTGCAGATCCGGGCCGGCGAGCCCGAGATCTTCCAGGACAGCCAGGACCTGTTCATCCCGCAGATGGCCAATCTCGACGTGATCGACGGCCTAAGCTTCCGCAAGGGCTGCTACCCCGGTCAGGAAGTGGTGGCGCGCATGCACTACCTGGGACGGCTGAAGAAACGGATGTTCCCGATCAGCGGGACAGGCCTGCCCCCACGGCCGGGCACCGAGGTGCGGGACCCGGCGGACAAGCGCCTCGGGCAGGTGGTGGTGGCGGAGAGCGATGGCGAGGACAGCTTTGCCGGGCTGGCCGTGCTCCCCCTCGACCACGCCGAGTACGGCGCGGCCCTGATAGAGGGCAAGCCCATCACCGTGGGGCCGTTACCGGAGGCGGCCCACCCGCCAAGCAAGGGTCGCGGATAGGGGGCTAGAGGCGCGGCACCACCCGTGCCAGCAAGGTCCGCACCCGACCCATGCCCTGGACCAGATTCGCCTCAATCTCGTCCATGGTGACGGTGCGCCCCCCGGTGCCTGCGGCCCAGTTCGCCACCACCGCGCAGGTGGCGTAGGCCAGCCCCGCCTCCCGGGCCAGGGCCGCCTCGGGCATCCCGGTCATGCCCACCAGGTGGCAGCCGTCCCGTGCCAGCCGGCGCACCTCGGCCGCCGTCTCCAGCCGCGGCCCCTGGGTGGCACCGTAGGTCCCCCAGGGCACCGCCCCCAGGTCGGCCTCCTCCGCCGCCGCGATCAGCACGTCCCGGAGCGCCTGGTCGTAGGGGTAGGTGAAATCGATATGCACCACATCGGTCAGGTCCTGCTCGAAGAAGGTGTGCCGGCGCCCGTACGTGTAATCGATGATCTGGTCCGGAAAGGCCAGTCGCGCCGGTTCCATCTCCTCGCTGATCCCGCCCACTGCGGCCACCGCGATCAGTTTGCGCACACCCAGGTGACGCATGGCCCAGATGTTGGCCCGGTAGTTGATCTGGTGCGGCGGGATGGTGTGGGCATAGCCATGGCGGGCGAGAAACATCACCTCCCGCCCCTGGAGCACGCCATGAATGACCGGCCCGGACGGCTCGCCAAAGGGGGTGCGAACCACCTCCCGACGGGTGATCTCCAACCCCTCCAGCGTGGTCAGGCCGGTGCCCCCGATGATTGCCAATGTCATTGCGTCGGCTCCTTTGCTTCAGCCCGGTCGCCGGTGGCCGGCGCCGGCTCGCGCACGGCGAAGATTCCCGGGGCGTTACGGCACAGCCCCTTGTAGTCCATACCCACCCCGAAGACGTAGCGGTCAGGCACTTCCAGGCCGACGAAGTCGGCGCGCAGCCCGGGATGCTTGCGTTGGTGGAGCTTGTTCACCAGAACCGCGGTGAGGACCTCCGCAGCGCCCTGCGCCTGCAGGGCCTCGACGATCCCGGCCAGGGTATGGCCCTCGTCCAGGATATCGTCCACCACCAGCACCACCCGGTCCCGTACCGGGGTACCCGGCTCCGCCCGCCACTGCAGGTCGTTCTGCCCACTCAGGCCACCGCGATAGCGGGTGGCATGGACGTAGTCCAGCTGCAGCGGAAACCCCAGGCGGGGCAGCAACATACCCGCTGGCACCATGCCACCGATCATCACCCCGAGAATCAGCGGGCGAGTGTGTTCGAGCCGTTCCGTGATCTGGCTCGCAAGGTCGTCCAGCGCCCGGTCCACGGCCTGTCCGTCGTGGATCAGGTCCGCCTCGCTGAGGATCCGCTCCGCCTCATCCCACGCCATCGGTCCGCCCCCTCCCATTGCTCATCCGCTCAAACCTCCAGTTCGCCTTCCGGAGAGGGATCCTGCCCTCTGACCCGCCGGACCGCCTCCTGCCAGCGCGTCAGACGGTGCAGCTTCCGCCAGTTGTCCACGACCGGTCGGCCATGCAACCGCACCAGGCGCATGTCGGACACCGGATCCGGGTCGGGAAGGTGACGCAGCACCGCCGGCACCGCCTCCGGGTGGTTGCACAGCAGCACCATATCGCAGCCCGCCTCCATGGCCGCCCGCGCGCGTCGGGGCAACGGCCCGGCCTCGGCGGCGGCGGCCATCCCCAGGTCGTCGCTGAACACGGCCCCTTCGTACCCCAGCTCGCCCCGCAACACCTCGCCGATCCAGTACCCGGAGAACGTGGCCGGCAGCGGGTCGATCGCCTGGTAGATCACGTGGGCGGTCATCATCCCGGGCAGACGATCACCCGCGAGCCGCCGGAAGGGCACCAGGTCCGCGCCCTCCAGGGCGCTGCGCGCGCGCGGGTCCCGGGGCAGCTCCAGGTGAGAGTCCGGCGCCACCGAGCCGTGGCCGGGGAAGTGCTTGCCCACCGCCGCCATACCCGCATCGCGCATGCCCGCGACCCAACCACGCGCCAGGTGCACCACCGCCTCCGGACGGGAATGGAAGGCCCTATCGCCGATCACCCGGCTGACCCCCCGACCCAGATCCAGCACCGGCGCAAAACTGAAATCGACCCCGCAGGCCAGCAGTTCCGAGGCCATGAGCCAGCCCATGTCGTGGGACAGTGCGCGCGCCTGGGCCGGATCGCGGTCGTACACCGCGGCGAGCACGCCGGGTGCCGGCAGCCGGGTAAACCCCTCGCGGAAGCGCTGCACCCGCCCACCCTCCTGGTCCACCGCGATCAGCAACGGCGGGCGGCGCAGGGCGTGGATGGCGTCGGTCAACGCCCGCAACTGCTCCGGCGACTGGAAATTGCGGCTGAACAGGATGACCCCGCCGACCCGGGGGTGGCACAACAGCGTCCGCTCCTCCGAGCTCAGCCGGGTCCCCTCAAGCCCCATCATGAGTGGTCCGAGCAGCATCACCCCACCTCCTTGCGGCCCGGTGGCGCCCCGACCCCAAGCCAGACCCGGGTCCCGGGCGTGATCCGGTCGAACAGGGCAATGACATCGGTGTTGCGCATGCGGATGCAGCCGTGGCTCAGAGGGATCCCCATAGGGCATTCGTCCGGACAGCCATGAATGTAAATGTAGCGGCGCTGGGTATCCACCCGGCCACCCCGGTTGACGCCCGGTTCCTCGCCACACAGCCAGAGGATACGGCTGAGGATCCAGTCGCGCTCGGGCTGGGCCCGGCCCAGTGCCGAGGTGTAGACCTCGCCCGTCGGCCGGCGGCCGACGAACACCGCCCCCGGCGGCTGTCCTGCGCCGATACAGGCCCGGATGCGATGCCAGCCGCGGGGCGTTCGGCCGCTGCCCTCGCCTTCCCCGATGCCCTGCCGCCCGGTGGATACCGGCCAGCGGTGCAGCGCCGTCGGTCCCTGAAACAGGGTCAGGACCTGAGCGGCCAGGTCCACGGCCAACCAGCGCGGCTTGGCGCTCCCCGACTCGCCCATCGTCTACTTCCAGTCCCGGTAGGGGTGCTTCACCAGGTTGATGTTGTAGTATTTGGGGTCGTGCGAGACCTCCTCGCCGGCCCAGTCGGGGCGCTCGAAGGGCTCGTCCGGATCGCTCAGTTCCACCTCGGCCACCACCAGCCCGGCGTTGTCTCCCTCGAAGACGTCCACCTCCCAGACGTGATCCCCCACCGGCACCTCGTAACGGGTCTTTTCCACAAAGGGCCGGTCACAGAGCTCCTCGAGCATCTCACGGGCCTCATCCACCGGGATGGGGTACTCGTACTCCATGCGTTCCACCCCCAGGGTCATGCTCTTGATATTGAGTCGGCCCTGATCACCGGTGATCCGCACCCGGATGGACGCCCGGCGGGTGCCGCCGAAGTACCCCTGCCGATACGCCCTTCCGGGCCCGGCATCGGCCCGCCAACGGTCGTCCCGAACCAGGAACTTGCGCTCGATCTCTGCCGGCATGCTGCCCCCTTTGCTGTCCCAGGCCCCATGCTAACCCAAGCTGGGCCCCCGGTGGTGCTAGAATCCGCAACGGGAGCCCAGGGAAAGAGGAAGGAGCGGCCGTGGCAGTAGACGACAACGACAAGCGTGCCCTGCAGGCGGAGCTGCACCGCCTGATTCCCCTATCGGCCCGGATGGCCATCCAGGTGGACGACCTGGGGCCAACCCATATCACCCTGAGCGCGCCACTGGGCCCGAATCACAACCACGCCGGGACCGGCTTCGCCGGCGCCATCTATTCGGTCTGTGTGCTGGCCGGCTGGGCCCTGCTCCGCCACGTGACCGAGGGGGCGGGCCAGCAGGCGGAGCTGGTGATCGCCGATGCGCGGATGCACTACCAGCGCCCGGTCACCGGCCCGATCGTCGCCCACACCACCCTCACCCCGGAGCAGCGCGAGGAGTTGCTCCAGAGGCTGCGCACCGGCCGGCGGGTGCGCCTGCCGCTGGTGATCCAGGTGGGCGAGCGCGACGATCCGGACGCCACCCTGCAGGGGCGCTACTTTGCCCGCCCGTGAGGCGCCGCAGCCGGTTCCGCACGGGCATGGGGTGGCCCCGGGGGCCGTCGGCGGATAAACTGCCCGGCCAATGATCGATACCAAGCCACTCCTAAGGATAGGCGTTTAAGGACAGGCGTAAGAAAAGGGCGCAGGCACATGAAAAAACTTGTTTTACTCCGCCACGGGCAAAGCATCTGGAACCAGGAAAACCGGTTCACCGGCTGGCACGACGTCGACCTGACCGAAAAGGGCCGGGAAGAGGCCCAGGCCGCCGGTCAGCTGATGAAACGGCACGGCCTGCGCTTCGACTACGCCTACACCTCCGTGCTCAAGCGCGCTATCCGCACGCTCTGGATCGGACTGGATGAGCTGGACCAGATGTGGATCCCCGTCACCAAGGCGTGGCAACTCAACGAGCGCCACTACGGTGCCCTTACTGGCCTGAACAAGGCGGAGACCGCCGAGGAATACGGCGCCGAACAGGTCCATATCTGGCGCCGCAGCTACGACACTCCTCCTCCTCCGCTGGACGAAACCAGCCCCTACCACCCCAGGCACGACCCGCGCTACGCCAGCCTCAAACCGGAGCAGCTCCCGGCGACCGAGTCCCTGGCCCTGACCCTGGAGCGGGTCCTGCCCTACTGGAACGAACGCATCGTGCCCACCCTGCGTGATTGCGACAACGTGCTGATCGCGGCCCACGGCAACAGCATCCGGGCCCTGATCAAACACCTGGACGGGCTGGACGACGAGGCCATCATGAAGGTGGAGATCGCCACCGGCGACCCCTTGGTCTACGAACTCGATGACGCCCTCGCGGTGGTGGACAAGCACTACCTCCGGGAGCGGGATTGACCCCGTCCCGCCGGCACCCGCCGGGGCCGTGCCTTGACCACGTTCCGGGGCGCGGCTAGGGTCGGCCCGTCGGCCTGCAGGGAGCCCGTCTATGGCAGCTGAAAAGATCGCTCTGGTCACCGGGGGCAGCCGCGGCATCGGGGTCGAGGTGGCCCGCCAGCTCGCCCGCAAGGATTACCGGGTGGTCATTACCAGCCGGGATGGGCTGGCCGGCAAGGCCGCTGCCGACAAGCTGCGCAGCGAGAACCTCGAGGTCTTCCACCAGCCGCTGGAGTTGACCCGCCAGGAGAGCGTGCGGAGGCTGGCCGGGTACCTTCAGGAGCAGTTCGGCCGCCTGGATGCACTGGTCAACAACGCCGGCCAGTTCATCGATCCGGATCCGGACGATCCCCGGCAGGCCAGCGTGCTTGAGGCGCCCCTGAGCCAGCTGCAGGCGAGCCTCGACGTCAACCTGCTGGGCACCGTCCGCGTCTGCCAGGCCGTGGTCCCGCTGATGCGCGGCCACGCCGGTTGCATCGTCAACGTGAGTTCCGGCTACGGCCAGCTCCAGGGCATGAAGGCCGCCTTCCCGGGCTACCGCATCTCCAAGACCGCCCTGAATGCCCTCACCCGCCTGCTGGCGGCGGAGCTGGAGGCCGACGGCATCCGCGTCAACAGCGTCGACCCGGGGTGGACCCGTACCCGCATGGGCGGCAGCCAGGCCCCGCGCAGCCCCGCTGAGGCCGCCAACGGCATCGTCTGGGCGGCGACCCTGCCGGCGGACGGGCCGAGTGGCGGGTTTTTCCGCGACGGCACCGCGATTCCCTGGTAGGATCCATTCGGTTTATGGCGGAATATCAGAGGGATCAGGCCGAATCATGACCATCCACATCTCCTCTTCCACCCTGCCGGCCATCCTGGCCATCCTGGCCGGCATTGGGGTGCTGGTGGCGCCCAGCCATCAGCGCTACATCCTGGGGGCCTTCCTGATCGCCTTTGGCGTGCTGGAGCTGTTCTTCTGACATGGCTAAGAGCGACGACCTGACCCACCTCAACCCCGAGGGCGAGGTCCATATCGTGAACGTCGGTGAAAAGGCGGGCACCCGGCGGGTGGCCGTGGCTGAGGGCTGGATCGAGATGGCCCCGGCTACCCTTGAGCGCCTGATCGCCGGCGACCTGAAGAAAGGCGATGCCCTGGGTGCGGCACGCATCGCCGGGCTGATGGCGTGCAAGCGCACCTGGGAGTTGATCCCCCTCTGCCATCCCATTGCCCTCACCCACGCCTCGTTGGAGCTTACCCCGGATCGTGACCGCCACGCCGTGCACTGTCAGGCGCGCACCGAGACCGTGGAGCGAACCGGGGTGGAGATGGAGGCCTTGACCGCGGTCCAGGTGGCACTGCTGACCGTCTACGACATGTGCAAGGCGATGGACCGGGGCATGCGCATCACCGGCGTGCAACTGCTGCACAAGAGCGGCGGCCGCTCCGGCACCTGGGATCGCGACCGCCCGGCGGGCTGAGGGTGGCGGCGCCGGCGCAGCGTGACCACCGACGCCGGCTTGCCGTCAGCGCCGGGCCTGATCCCAGGCCTGATTGATCTTGGCGGCCAGGATGAAGTCGTTTTCGTGCAGCCCGCCGATCTTGTGGGTGTAGAGTTCCACCTGGACGAAGCCCCAGCCAAGGGTGATCTGCGGGTGGTGGTCCTCCTGCTCCGCCAATTCGCCCACGGTCTGCGTGAACCCCAGTGCGGTGGCGAAATCGCCGGTCTTGAAATGCCGCTCGATCCGGGTGCCCGCATGGGTCAGCTCCCATCCCGGCACCTCGGCCAGGTACCGCTGGGCCGCCGCCTCGTCCATCGGTTCGACCCCACCCTGACAGGCCGTGCAGACTTTATCCGTCAATGACATAGCCGATACACCTCCGGTGTCGCTTCAAATGAGTGCGCCGTCACCGCGGCAGCACAAGGATGGCCCGAAAGTCGTTCACATTGGTCAGTGTAGGCCCCGTCACCAACAAGTCACCCAGGGCGGCGAAGAAGCCGTAGGCGTCGTTGTCCGTCAGGCAGGCCAGCGGATCGACGCCGGCCCGGCGGGCAGCGTCTAGGGTGTCCGGGCCGACCCAGGCACCGGCGTTATCCTCGGTACCGTCCACCCCGTCGGTGTCGGCGGCCAGCGCCCAAATCCCCGGGTGGCCCTCCAGGGCCAGCGCGGCGGCCAGGGCGAACTCCGCATTGGGGCCGCCCCGGCCCCGGCCACGGACGGTGACCGTCGTCTCGCCGCCGGAGAGCAGAACACAGGGCGGCTGCACCGGCCCCTCGCCGGCGGCGATCCGCCGCGCCAGGGTGGCCTGATCCCGGGCCACAACCCGGGATTCACCGGTGATCGCGTCCCCCAGCAACCAGGGGGTGACACCGGCCTCCCGCGCCCGCTCGGCGGCCGCCTCCAGTGCCTGCGCCGGGGTGGCCACCAGTCGGTTCTCCACCCCCGCCAGGCGCGGATCCTCCGGGCCCGGGGTCTCGCCCCGGCCGGTGCGCAGCACCTCGTCCACGGCGGTGGGCACCCGGAGTCGGTAGCGCTCCAGCACCGCGCGGGCATCGGCGCAGGTGGTGGCGTCGCCCACGGTGGGGCCGGAAGCGATCACCGCCGGGTCATCACCGGCTACATCCGAGACCAACAGCGCCACCACCCGCGCCGGATGGCAGGCCGCTGCCAGCCGGCCACCCTTGACCGCCGACAGATGCCGGCGCACGCAGTTGATCTCGGTGATGTCCGCACCGCTGCGCAGCAATGCCCGCGAGACCGCCTGTTTGGTGGCCAGATCCAGGCCGGGTGCCGGCTGCACCAGCAGGGCCGAACCGCCCCCGGAGATCAGGGCGATGACCAGGTCGTCGGCGCTCAGGTCGCTCACCCATTCGAGGATCCTGGCGGTTGCCTGCACCCCGCGCTCGTCCGGCACCGGGTGCCCGGCCTCCTCCACCAGTACCCGCTGGCAGGGCACCGCATGGCCGTAGCGGGTGACCACCAGCCCCTCCAGCGGCCCCGGCCACAGCCGCTCCAGGGCGCGCGCCATCGCCGCGGCCCCCTTCCCCGCACCAATGACCAGCGTGCGCCCCGTCGGGGGCTCAGGAACCTGGCCGGGCAGCGCCCGCTCCGGTGCGACCCGCTCCACGGCGGTCTGGAAAAGGGTGCGCAGAAAGGCCTCAGGTTGAATGTTCATGCTTTCAGTTTAGTTGCGGGCTCGTAGAATAGGCCAGGACGCCAACGACCAGAACGACAACACAAGGAGCGATTATGGCCAGGGCATCGGACACCGTTGAGGTCAGTGGCGGCACGGTCAAGTCGCTGCATCGGGGGCTGCGGCTGCTGCAGGCGCTCGCCCGGGTCGAAGCGGGGATGACGCTGACCGAGTTGGCCGACCACGTGGACCTGGCCCCCTCCACCACCCACCGGCTGCTCAACACCCTGTTGCACAGCGGCTTCGTCGAGGTGGAGGAATCCACCGGGGTGTGGCATATCGGGGTCCAGGCACTGGCGGTGGGCAACGCCTTCCTCAAGGGGCACGATTTCGTCAGCCTCTCCCGCCCCTTCCTCCGCCGGCTGACCGAGGCCTCCGGTGAGACCAGCAACCTGGCGGTGGAGAACGGCGGTCACGCGGTCTTCCTCTCGCAGGTGGAGTGCCGGGCCATCGTCCGCGCCATGGCCCGGCCGGGGGACCGCACGCCGCTCACCTGCAGCGGCGTGGGCCAGGCCCTGCTGGCGTGCATGAGCCAGGAGCGGGTGGAGGAACTGATCCGCCAGCACGGCCTGCCCTGTTACACCCCGAAGACGGTCACCACCCCCGACCAGTTGCACCAGACCCTGGCCCGGACCCGCCAGCGGGGCTGGGCCCTGGATGACGAGGCCCAGGCCCTGGGCATGCGCTGCGTGGCCGCGCCTTTCTTTAACGCCTATGGCGAGGCGGTGGCCGCCATCTCCATCTCCGGCCCGACGCCGCGGATCAGCGATGCCCGCATCCCTGTGCTGGGCGACCTGGTGGCCCGGACCGCCGCCGGGATCACCCACCGGATCGGCGGGCGGCCGGCCCGCGGCTTCCACTCCCCGCACGTTGGGGCCGGCTGAAGGGGCAGCTTGTGGCCGGCAGGTGGGGCGCGCCCGCGCCGGCACCCCTAGAAACGAGACCCCGGCAGCCAGATATCCGCGCGCTGCCAGGCTTGCTCGAAGGCCTCGGCCACCTGCCGCGCCTCAGCCGCCTTACCCTGGGCGGCAAGACTCTGCTGCAAGCCACGAAGTGCCCAGCCATTGTCCGGATGGACACTCAGGGCCTCCCGGTAGACGCTCTCAGCCTCTTCGGCGTCACCGATCTCCAGCAGCACCGCGCCCAGCACATGACGGGCCGGAATCGGCCAGGGCTCCGGTTCGCTGTAAGGCAACCCGTCCTCCAGGCGGACGGCCTCCCGCAAAGCGGCCTCGGCGTCCACATCGCGACCTTCGGCGAGAGCCACCTCCGCGGCCAGGATCTCCTCCGCGATGCCCAGCAGATCCTGTTTCGGGTGTCCGAAAAACTGGTAGGTGGCCTCTTCCGGCGTGTTATCCCGAATCCGACGCAGTGCCTGCAAATCGCCGCTGGCTGCCTCCGGGCCACGGCTCCGCAGCGCCGCAAGCCCCTGAGCGAAATGCCACATGCCGGCCTGAAAGGGCATCTCCGGGCGATCATCACGGTCCGCGAGCTGGTCCCAACGCCCGAAGCGTGCCAGCAACAGATCGTAATGGAATGCATCTCCAGGGGACTCTCGGGCCAGATCGCGGGCAGCCGACAGGGCCACACCACTCTGCCCGTCCATCCAGGCGGCAAAGGCCAGCATGGCGGTATTGTGCGTGGGATAAACGCTGACGCCTGCACCCCGGGCGGCGGCCTGGTCCATGATCCGCGCCTGCTGGTTCTGGTGCACCGCATCGCCAAAGCGTCCGACATGCATGTAGATGTGGGAGGGCATGTGCTGGATATGGCTCACTCCGGGGATGGCGTCGGCCAGCCGGTCGGCACAGGCCTCCGCCCGCTGCGGTTCCCAGGCCTCGACGGCGTGGATGTAGAGATGACAGGCGCCGGGATGCTGCGGATGGTCCGCCAACACCCCCTCCAACGCCTGAACAGCAGCCTGGGTCTCGGGGTAGGGCCCCTCTTCCTCGTCATGGAGGTCCCAGGGCCGGAACATCATCAGGGCCTCGGCATACAGCGTTTGGACATCGGGGTCGTCGGGATGGGCGACCGCCGCACGCTCCATAGCCTCCGCGTACGGGGCAGTGGCTGCGGCCTGGTCGCTGCCATCGGGGTAACGCTGCGCCATGGCTTCGACCAGCGCCTGCTCCCATGGGGCAACCGCTTCAGCTCGGCTCAGGGCGCGCAGGGCCGCCTGTGCGGCCGCTGCTGCCTCAGCCCGCTCCCCCACGCCGCCGGGGTTGTTCTGATAAGGCCCGAGCACCCAGGCCGCGCCCCAATGACATAGGGCGCAGTCTGGATCATGGCGTGTGGCCTGCAGAAAGGCGTCCGCCGCCGCCTGGCGGGCGAAGCCATAGGCCAAACGAAGGCCCTGGTCGAACCAGGCCTGCGCCGATTCCGAATCCGTGGTGACCGCCCGGCTGTAGTCGCCGAGGTTCTCGTAATAGAGGATCGGGCCCTCGTCGCCGGCCGGTACCAACCCCGGCGCAACCGCCAGCCCCCAGCCCAGGGCGATACCGGACCAGAAAGGTTTCTGTAGCCGCGATGCCATGGCACACACTCCCTCCGGGGAACCGCCCGGATACTGTTTGGATCTCTTTGAAGTGTGGGTCGCGCCGCCCAGCAGGGTAAGGGCGGGAGCCCGGCCAATTCACCCGTTTGTGGGCCGGTAAGCGGATTATCTCGCCGAAAGTGGCATTACCCTTACCTACTTGAACACGGACGGGCTGAGCGTGGCACGGTAATAGCCGCTGTGCTACGGTGACGGTTGACGACAGAGCGGGGGTGCCCCACGGGGCTGAGAGATACCCTTGGAACCTGACCCGGTTCGCACCGGCGTAGGGAAGCTTTGCCGACCCAGCCAGCCCATGGCGTGCGTCCGCCCTGTCCCGGCAGTTGCCCGTTTCGACAGGAGGAGAATGCCCAATGGGCCTGAATTCCAATGACAACGTCCAGGACGCCACCCGCGCCCTGAACGCAGACGCCACCCGCCCCTTCCCCGCCTCGCGCCGGATCTACCTTCAGGGCGAGCGCCCCGACGTGCGGGTGCCGATGCGTGAGATCAGCCTCTCACCCACGGTGGGCAGCGAGGGCACCGAGGCGAATCCCCCCTTCCCGGTCTATGACACCTCCGGCCCCTACGGCGATCCCGAGGTGGAGATCGACCTGGTGCGCGGGCTGCCCGCCCACCGCGAGGCCTGGATCGAGGAGCGCGGCGACACCGAGACCCTGGCCGGGCCCAGCTCCGAATATGGTCGCGCCCGCGCCGAGGACCCGGCGACCGCGGCACTGCGCTTTCAACGTCCGCGCAAGCCCCGCCAGGCCCGTGCCGGACAGTGCGTGACCCAGATGCATTACGCCCGCCGGGGCATCATCACCCCGGAGATGGAGTTCGTCGCCCTGCGTGAGAACCAGGCCCTGGATCAGCTGGCGGCGCAGGGCCTGCTCAAGGGCCGGCACCCCGGCCAGGCGTTCGGCGCCACCATCCCCGAGCGCTATACCCCGGAATTCGTACGCGACGAGGTGGCGGCCGGCCGGGCGATCATCCCCAACAACATCAACCACCCGGAGTCCGAGCCCATGATCATCGGGCGCAACTTCCGGGTGAAGATCAACGCCAATTTCGGCAATTCGGCGGTCACCTCCTCCATCGCCGAGGAGGTGGAGAAGCTCATCTGGTCCACCCGCTGGGGCGCTGACACGGTGATGGACCTCTCCACCGGCGACCACATCCACGAGACCCGCGAGTGGATCGTGCGCAACTCGCCGGTACCGGTGGGCACCGTGCCCCTGTACCAGGCGCTGGAGAAGGTCAACGGCGTGCCGGAGGACCTGACCTGGGAGGTGTTTCGCGACACCCTGATCGAGCAGGCGGAACAGGGGGTGGACTACTTCACCATCCACGCCGGTGTGCGCCTGCCCTTCATCCCCCTGACCACCGAGCGCACCACCGGCATCGTCTCCCGGGGCGGCTCCATCATGGCCGCCTGGTGCCTGGCCCACCACCGCGAGAGTTTCCTTTACGAGCACTTCGAAGACATCTGCGAGATCATGAAGGCCTACGATGTGGCCTTCTCGCTGGGCGACGGCCTGCGCCCCGGCTCCATCGCCGATGCCAACGACGAGGCCCAGTTCGCCGAGCTCAAGACCTTGGGCGAGCTAACCAAGATCGCCTGGGCGCACGACGTGCAGGTAATGATCGAGGGGCCCGGCCACGTGCCCATGCAGCTCATCAAGGAGAACATGGACAAGGAGCTGGAGGCCTGTTTCGACGCGCCCTTCTACACCTTGGGGCCGTTGACCACCGACATCGCCCCGGGTTACGACCACATCACCTCGGCCATCGGTGCCGCGCAGATCGCCTGGTACGGCACCGCCATGCTCTGCTACGTGACCCCCAAGGAGCACTTGGGCCTCCCGGACCGGGACGACGTGCGCGAAGGCATTGTCACCTACCGGCTCGCCGCCCACGCGGCGGACCTGGCCAAGGGGCACCCCGCCGCTCAGGCCCGGGACAACGCCCTGTCCAAGGCGCGCTTCGAGTTCCGCTGGGAGGACCAGTTCAACCTCGGGCTGGACCCCGAGCGGGCACGTGAGTACCACGACGCCACCCTGCCCAAGGAGGGCCACAAGCGGGCCCACTTCTGCTCCATGTGCGGGCCGAAGTTCTGCTCCATGAAGATCAGCCAGGATGTGCGCGAGTTCGCCCGCCGCAAGGGCCTGGACGACGCCGAGGCCCTGGAAGCCGGGATGCGCGAACAGGCGGAGGCGTTCCGCGCCCGCGGCAGCCGCGTCTACCTGGATGAGGAGGGCGAATAGGCGGCAGCCGCCGCCCCGACGTGGCCCCACCGTGGCCACGTCGGGGCCACGGTGGCACACTGAAGGCCTGACCCAGAGTCGCCTGCCCGGATGACGGGCAGGCCCCTTTGTGGAGGCTTTCGTCGTCATGCAGGCCATACTGGCCCTGGACCAGGGCACCACCAGCTCCCGCGCCATCGTCTATGACGCCCACGGCGGCGTGCTGGGCACCGCGCAGCAGGACTTCCCGCAATACTTCCCGCAACCCGGCTGGGTGGAGCACGACCCCGGAGAGATCTGGCAGAGCCAGTACCGGGTCATGATCCAGGCGGTGGAGCGCGCCGGCATCCCCTGGAGCGCCATCGCCGGACTGGGCCTGACCAACCAACGCGAGACCACCCTGCTCTGGGACCGGGCCACCGGCGAACCGCTGCACCGCGCCATCGTCTGGCAGGACCGCCGCACCGCCCGGCTCTGTGACGACCTGCGCCGGGACGGCCACGAGCGGCTGTTCCGGGAGCGCACCGGGCTGCTGCTGGACCCCTACTTCTCCGGCACCAAGCTGCGCTGGCTGCTCGACCACGTGCCCGGCGCCCGCCGGCGCGCCGAGGCCGGGGAACTGGCTTTCGGCACCGTGGACAGCTGGCTGATCTGGCAGCTCACCGGCGGCCGGTTGCACCTGACCGACGCCAGCAACGCCTCGCGCACCCTGTTATGCAACATCCACAGCGGTGACTGGGACCCGGACCTGCTCGCTGCCCTGGACATCCCCGCCGCCCTGCTACCGGAGATCATCGACTCCTCCGGCGTCTGTGGCACCACCTGCTGCGCCGGGGTGCCCGAGGGCATCCCCATCGCCGGGGTGGCCGGTGACCAGCAGGCGGCCCTTTACGGCCAGGGTTGCCACGAGGCCGGCCTGGCCAAGTGCACCTACGGCACCGGCGCCTTCCTGCTCATGCATACCGGGGAGCGGCCCATCGCCTCCGCCAACCGCCTGCTCACCACTGTCGCCTGGCGGATCGGCGGTCGGACGGCCTACGCCCTGGAGGGGAGTGTCTTCATCGCCGGCGCGGTGGTGCAGTGGCTGCGGGACGGACTGGGGCTGATCCGCTCCTCCGACGAGATCGAGGCCCTGGCCCGCCAGGTGCCGGACACCGGTGGCGTCTACCTGGTGCCGGCCTTCGCCGGTCTGGGCGCACCGCACTGGGATCCGGACGCCCGAGGCATCCTGGTGGGCATGACCCGCGGCACCGAGCGCCCCCACATCGCCCGGGCGGCGCTGGAGAGCATGGCCTTCCAGGCCACCGAGGTGATCGGGGCGATGGAGGTGGACGCCGGTCTGGCGGTGAAGGAGCTGCGGGTGGACGGCGGCGCCAGTGCCAACGACCTGTTGATGCAGTTCCAGGCGGATCTGCTCGGCGCACCGGTGCTGCGCCCGGCCGACACCGAGGCCACGGCGGCCGGTGCCGCCGCCCTGGCCGCCCGGGCGGTAGGGCTGAACGGCGCCAGGCCGTCGGCGGAGGCCGCATTCACCGCCTTTTCGCCCCGGCTCTCCCGCTATGAGGTGGAGCAGCGCATGGCCACCTGGCAACGGGCGGTCCGCCGGGCCGGGGGCTGGGCAAGGGACGACGACTAAGGGTGCCCCCACACCTCCGCGGTGTCCGCGCGTCAGATCAGGCGCGACCGCGGGAGAGCAGCACGTCGCAGCGCACCTGGTTGACCACCCGGCGGGCCACGCCCCCCAGCAGTACGTCCTGCCAGTGCTTGCGGCCGTGGGTGCCCATGACCAGCAGTTCGGCGTTCAGGGCGTTGGCGGCCTCTTCGATCACCAGCGGCGGGTAACCCACCCGGATGGTCGATTCCACCTTGTCCAGGTCCACCTCCGCCTGGGCGAGGAAGGCGGAGAGGTCCTGCTGGGTCTCCGCCATGGCCTGCTGGTGGATCCGGCGCACCGTCTCATCATCGGCACCGGTGCGGTAGATGCGGTCCAGTGGCGCGGTGTTGAACACGTGCAGCACCTGCACCGTGCCATCGTCCGCGACGGAGGAGACCGCCAGTTCCAGGGCATGCCGGGACCGCTCAGAGAAATCCACTGGCACCAGCACCTTGCGGTAACGGCCCTGAGGCTCGTTCTTCACCACCAGGATGGGCCGGTCGGTGTTGCGGACCAGGTTCTCCGCGGTCGTGCCCAGGAAGATGTCCCGCAGGTGGTGGTGGCCGTGGGCACCGATGACCAGGAGATCGGCACCGAAGGCCTTGGCCTCGCTGAGAATGGTCTTGTGCCCGTGCCCGAGCACGGCCCGGCTCTGCACGGTACCGCCCTCCACCACGCCCAACTTCTCCATATGCTCGGCCAGGGCCTTGTCGGTGCCCTCGACCAGCTGCCGGGCCACCTCCTCCGGGCTGCCCCGCATCAGCCGGACCAGGCTCTCCTCCTGGAGGTCGGCCTCGACCACGCTGAGGGCGAGCAGATCGGCCTGGTGGTCGCTGGCCAGTTGGAGTGCGCGGCGCCCGGCACGGTCCGCACGGCGGGAGAGGTCGGTGGCGTAGACGATTTTCTTGATGGTCATGTTCCGTTCGCTCTTGTCCGGATGCTGCGGGTGTCGGTTCGTCTCCCCGCTTATTGTTGCATAGATGCGTGTCAATATCCGGTCAACTCCGCGTAGCCCCAGCCGCTGACCTGGCGGCCGTCCTGTTCACCGGAGACCCGCAGTGCGCCCTCCCAGTAGCGGAACGCCCCGCCGCGCAACTCCTGGTCGGCCACCGTGGGCGTCAGGGTCAGTTGGAGCCCGGCGTCCGGCATCGCCAACTGCCAGCCGGCGGGATAGGTCGCCTGCCCGTCCGGGCTCTGCCAGTGGTCGGTGGCCCGCAGGGTCACATCATCCAGCCCCAGCCGCCGCGTGTTGCCCTCCGGATCCACCCACAGCCCCTTGCTGATCGGGTCCACCCGGCCATCCTCCAGGCGCAGGTGGTAGAACATCAGCTCATGGCCGTTATCCAGTTGCACGGAGAACCAGTCCCAGCCCGCGTGGGCCTCACTCAAAGCGCTGGTGCCCCACTCCCGATCCTTCCAGGCCTGTCCCCGCACGCGACGGGCCTCCCCGTTCAGGTGGATCTCGCCCTCAGCGCTCAACCGGGTCCAGGAGAAATAACGGGAGGCATTGCCGGCCTCGGGCCCCTTCTGGCTGTACCCCGCATCGCCTTGGAGCACCAGGGGCTTGTCGGCATCCAGGCGCAGGGTCACGGCATGATCGCCCTCGCGGAAGCTCACCCGCATAGGGAACGGCCCGGGGCTGTCGTCGGCGGCCTCCAGGACCCAGTCCTCCAGCCAGATGCGGAAGGGGGCAGCCTGTCCGCCGGCCAGGCCCAGCGCCCCCCGGGACAGCCGCTCGTAGTGATGGTAGTCGCCGGCAGCGCTGTCGGCGAGGGCGAAATGCCCCATCCAGAGCTGGTCAGTGGCCCAGGCGGAAGGCCGGTCCCCGGCGGCGCCGGGGGCGACGTTGAAGCGGAACAGCGTGACCTGGAAGCCGTGGTGGCGGGCCTGGTCGTCAAACAGGTGGCCGGTGACATACCACCACTCGTGCCGGTACGACGGATGCGGTCCGTGGTCGTACGGGAAGACCAGGGGCTCCGGGCCCTCCACCCGGGCCAGGCCCGCGATCCCCTCCTCGCCGGCCAGGGCGCCGGTCACCGACAGGGTCTCGGGCACCTCGGGCTCGGGGGCGGGGTCGCAGGCGGCCAGGGCCCAGGCCAGCGGCATCAGAAAGACAGCGCTCCGCGGGTTCATTCCATCTCCTCACGCAGGGCATCACCCGGTGGCGTCGCCGCCATCCGGCGTGCGGGATACCAACCGGCCAGCAACGCTGCGAGCAGTGCGAGGCCGAGCGCCTGCAGCAGCAACGCCGGGTCCACGTGGACACTCAGGCTCCAGCCAAAGGCACGCTGGTTGATGGTCTGGGTAAGGGCCACCGCCAGCACCAGCCCCAACGGCAGGGCCAGCCCCCCCGCCAGCGCACCGGCGAAGAGCGACTGCCCCAACACCAGGCGCCGGACCTGGCGGACAGAGCAGCCCATGGCCCGCAACACCGCCATCTCCCGGGCACGCTCCAGCGCCAGGGCCAGCAGGGCCCCCAGCACACCAACCACCGCCACCCCGGTGGCCAGCATACGAAGCACATGGGTGATGGTGAAGGTGCGATCGAACACCTCCAGCGACAGCTCTCGGATTTCGGCACTGGGCCGGAAGCGCAGCAGGGCGCCGTCGCCAGCGGCAACGCGCAGGCGCTCCACCAGAGGTCCCACCGCCACCCCGGGCTCGGCGTGCACGGCGATGCTGTTGATGGTGTCATCGTCCCAATGGTGGCGGTACCGTTCCGCGGCCATGATCACGGCGCCGGCGCTAGTGGTGTAGTCGTACGTCACCCCCAGCACCCGGAACTCGCGCTCCCCCGCCGGCGTCGGCAACGCCAGGGTGTCGCCCTGCCCCACGCCATAGCGGGACTGGAAGGGTTCGGTCACCAGTACGGCATCCTCCGTGCGCAGCCGCGCCCAGACCGATTCATCGCCCGCCCGGAACAGGAACCCAACCGCGCGCTCACCGCCCAGGTCGTAGGCCCGCAGCCGCCAATCCGTCTCCGCTTGCGGGAGCCGGCGATAGCGCCCCGTGGTGATCCGCTCGACCCCGCCCACGGCCGCCAGCCGGTCGGCGAGCCCCGGCTCAAGGGGCGCCGCGGCGTCACCCGTGATCCCGGGCGGGCTAATATAGACATCCGCCTCCAGACTGGCGTCCAACCACTGGGCGAAGGTTGCGCGGAAGCTCTCCACCATCACGCCCACCCCGACCACCGTACTGATGGCGATCATCAGGGCCGCCACCGCCACGGCACTGCGGGAGAGCCCCGCCGACACGCCGCGGGCGGCCATCCGTCCCGGCAGGCCGAATAACGCGCCGGCCGGCCGCGCCAGGGCCCGGGAAGCGACCAGGACCAGCAATGGCACCGCCAGTGCGGTCCCCATCAGCAGCAGGAAGATACCGACAAACGCCAGCAACAGGGCCTGGCTGACCAGGAGAAGCCCCCCTCCGGCCAGCACCGCCAGGCCGCCGCCAAGCGCCAACCGGGGGGCCCGCCGGCGACTGCCGGCCTCCAGGTCGGCGCGGCTCAGGGTGGCCCGGGGCGGCGACCGTGCCGCCTCAGCGGCGGGCACCGCCGCGGCGACCAGCGTGGCGCCCACGCCGAGGGCCAGGCCCAGGGCGATATTGACGCCCGTGGGCTGTACCCCCCGTACCTGGACTACGAAGTAGAGGTCGTTGATGGTGCGGGTGACCAGCCCGACCAGACCCTGCGCCAGCACGATCCCCAGCACCAACCCAAGCACGCTGCCCACCAGCCCCAGCAGGGCGGCCTCCAGCAACACCAGGCGCAGTATCTGGCCACGCCCGACCCCCAGCGCCCGCAGGCGCCCGAACAGGGGCCGGCGCTGGACCACGGCGAAGGTCATGGCGTTGTAGATCAGGAAGGCGCCGACCAGCAGGGCGAGCAGGCTGAAGGCCGTGAGGTTCAACCGGAACGCACGGCTCATATCCAGCAGGGCATCGGCGCGCGCCTCCGCCGGCCGCAGGCGCACCTCGGCCGGCAGCGCCTGGCGCAGGGCGTCGGCGGCGGCCTCGTCCGCCAGGACCAGGTCGATGCGATCGAGCCGGCCGGGGCGACCGAGCAGGGCCTGAGCGGCCGCGATGTCCATCACCAGGACATCCTGCAGGCCCTGGCGGTCCACCGGACGTTGCGGCTCCAGCAGACCGTCCAGCACGACCCGGCGCACCCGCCCCCTGACCCGCAGCTCAAGCGCATCCCCCACCGCCAGATCCAGCTCCCGGGCCACCTCGCCCTGCATCAGTACACGGTCATCGCGGCCGAGAAAGCCGGACAGATCCCCTGCGGTGCCGATGCCGCCCAGAGCCGGCCGCACCGCCGCCTCGGCGAAGGGGTCCACGCCGAGGATGCGCCAGACCCGGCCCGCGCGCGCCTGATCCTCGGCATAGCCTTCCACCACCGGCGTCATGCGCCGCTGGCGCTGTTCGATCCGTAGCCAGGGGTAGAGGGCCTCAGCAAACCCTTCGCTACCGGCGGTGATACTGTGGGTGGCCTGACCGGTGAGCGCCTCCGCGGAGAGTTGGAAGGCCTGCAGCGCGCTACGGTTGGCCAAATCGACCGCGGTGACCACGGCGACACCGAGGGTGATCCCCAGCACCGCCAGGGCCACCTGCCAGCGGTGGCCCAGCAGATACCGCACACCGGATCGCTGTAACAGCCGCATCAGACCCCCGCCACGTCGAGCCGGTCCACCGCATGCAGTTGCCCTTCCGCCAGGCGGAAGACGCGATCGGCCGCGGCGGCCACCTCCCGGCTGTGGGTCACCGTGATCAGGGTCATCCCCCCGGCCCGGACCAAGTGCTGCAGGAGGGCCAACACCCGGTCCCCCGTCTCGGCGTCCAGGGTTCCGGTGGGTTCGTCGGCGAGCAGCAGCCGCGGCCGATGCACCAGGGCCCGGGCCAGCGCCACACGCTGCTGCTCGCCACCGGAGAGCCGGTCCGGGAAGGCCCGGGCGCGGTCCGACAACCCGACCGCCGCCAACAGCTCCCGGGCCCGCGGGGCATCGTCGAGGCGTCCCACCAGTTCCAACGGCAACAGCAGATTCTCCTCGATGGTGAGGGTGGGAATGAGGTTGAAGAACTGGAAGACGAAACCGATGTGGTGACGTCGGAAGCGGGTGCGCGCGCCCTCGTCCAGGCGGCTGAGCGGCGTCTCGCCCAGCCAGACCTCGCCCGCATCCGGCCGGTCCATGCCGCTGATGAGGTTGAGCAGGGTGCTCTTACCCGAACCGCTGCGCCCCATCAGCGCCACGTGCTCACCGCTGGCCACCTGCAGGCCGGTCCCGTCGAGCACCACCCGCCGGTGTTCCCCCTCCCGGTACGCCTTCCGAAGTGCCTCCAGCGTCACACGCATGCGCCGCCTCCTGCCGCACCGGTCGCATCGCGGGGGCGGCATGCTGCCCCACCCGGATGACCGGCAAAGATTGTAAGATAGGGCCCAGGGATGATCCGGCGCTCAGGGCGGTCCGATACCCGATCCGCCCGTTCATCGCTCAACTCCGGGAGCTGCCTTTGGAATATCCACCACTCATTATTGCGTTTCTGGTCGGACTGTTCAGTACCGTACATTGTCTGGGTATGTGCGGGGGCATCGTCGGGGCCCTCACCTTCAGCCTGGCACCGGAGGTGCGCAACCGGAGCGGACGGCTGCCGTGGTACAGCACGGCCTACAGCCTGGGGCGAATCACCAGTTATTCCGTCGCCGGCGCGATCACCGGGGCGCTGGGCGGCACCCTCCTGGTGGCCTTGGGTGGCCATGGCCAGTTCCTGGTCCAGCTCGTGGCGGCGACGCTGCTGGTGGGCATTGGCCTGTATATTGCCGGCTGGTTCCCCAGTCTGGCCCGCATCGAGCGCGTTGGCCTGCCCCTCTGGCGGCGGCTGGAACCGCTGGGGCGGCGGATGCTGCCGGTTCGTGGCCTGCACCAGGCCTACCTGTTTGGGCTGGTCTGGGGCTGGCTGCCCTGCGGGCTGGTCTACTCCGCCCTGATATTCAGCCTTTCCGCCGGCGGCGCCCTGGAAGGCGCGGCCTTCATGTTCTTCTTCGGGCTGGGCACCATGCCTGCCATGGTCACCGCCGGCGTCATGGCCGGCACCCTGGCCCGTTTTGTCCGTCGGCCAATGATTCGCCGGGTCGTCGGCGTTACAGTTATCCTCATGGCGGTGGCCACCCTCACCGTACCGGGACAGTTTTACGGCACCGAGGCCCTTGGGGGCTCGTGACGCAACAGGAGCAGGGAGACATGGGCAAGCTATTAGGTCATTCACCGGAACTGCAATCGGTGCTGCGAGCGGCTCGATTGGTCGCCAGCACCGAGGTCACCACCCTGATCCTGGGTGAAAGCGGCACCGGCAAGGAGTTGCTGGCCCGCACGGTCCACGCGGAGAGCCCGCGGGCCAACGGCCCTTTCGTGGCCGTCAACTGTGCGGCGCTGCCGGAAGGCCTGGCCGAGTCCGAGTTGTTCGGTCACCGGCGCGGCGCCTTTACCGGCGCCGTCGATCCCCACGACGGCCGGATCGCCGCCGCAGCCAATGGTACCCTGTTTCTGGACGAGGTCGGCGAACTGCCTGCCGCCGTGCAGGCCAAACTGTTGCGCTTTTTGGAGTCCGGGGAATGTCAACCGCTGGGCGCCACTCGCCCGCAATCGGTCAATACCCGCGTCGTGGCCGCCACCCACCGCGATCTGTACCAGGACGTGGAGGCAGGCCGCTTCCGCGCCGACCTCTACTACCGGCTACAGGTCATCCCCTTGGAGCTGCCGGCGTTGCGTGAGCGCCCGGCGGATATCCCGGTCCTGCTTGACCACTTCCTGCAGGCCCTGGCCAGACACCACGACCTGCCCGCTCCGCGGCTCCAGCCCGATGCCCTTCGCTGCCTGCAGCGCTACCCCTGGCCGGGCAATGTCCGGGAGTTGCGCAACACCTGCGAGCGCCTGGTGGTGCTGCACGCCGGGCGCACCCTCACGGCCGGGGCCTTACCCCCGGAGATCCAGCAGGCCCCCGCGGCGGCACCGCGGGCCAATGGCTTCCGGCTGCCGGCGGGGGGCATCCAAATGGATGAGCTCGAGGCGGACCTGATCCGCCAGGCGTTGGAACGGACCGGCGGCAACCGCAGTCAGGCCGCCCGCCTGCTCGGTCTGACCCGCGACACACTGTTGTACCGGATGAAGAAATACGACCTTACCGAGGCCCCCGTCGCGGCGTCCGCATCGGCCGTACCCGCATGACCGGGGAAGGCGCCACCACTGAGCGGGCCACCCTGGGTGGTGGCTGTTTCTGGTGCCTGGAGGCGGTCTTCCAGCGCCTGCGCGGCGTCCGCAGCGTGGTTTCAGGCTACGCGGGGGGACGGCGTGCCCACCCGAGCTACGCTCAGGTCTGCAGCGGCGCCACCGGTCACGCAGAGGTGGTGCAAATAGAGTACGACCCCGGGACCATCAGCTATCGGGAACTACTCCAGGTCTTTTTCACCATTCACGACCCAACCACGCCCAACCGACAGGGCGCGGATGTGGGCAGTCAGTATCGCTCGGTGATCTTCTACCATGACGACCAGCAGGCCGCGGTCGCCCGGGAGGTGATGTCGCGGGAGGCGGGCCGCCGGGCGGACCCCATCGTGACCGAGTTGACGCCGCTACCGGCCTTCTACCCGGCCGAGGCCGACCACCAGGATTACTACCGGCGCCACGGCGGCCAGCCCTACTGTCAGATGGTCATTGCGCCCAAGCTTGAAAAGGCGGCACGCCACTTCGGCCGACTGACGGGCGACGACCGCCCCTGAGCCCGGCCGTTCAGGTGGGCACCACCCACCGGCGCCGCGGCCCCAGCGCCTTCATGGCCTCGTGCGTGCTGAGGAAGACGCGCCCGCCGCGCAGGTGACGGGTGAAGCCGGCCTGTTCCAGCCCGTCCATCACCGGGCCCTTGACCTCGGCCAGATGCAGGGTCACCCCGCTGTCCGCGAACTGCCCGGCCAACTCCTCCAACGACTCAAGGGCACTGGCGTCGATGAAATTGACGGCGCTGCAGATCAGTACCACGTGCTCGACCCCGTCCCGCCCCCAGACCAGCTCCTGCAGGCGGTCTTCCAGGTAGCGGGTGTTGGGAAAGTAGAGGCTTTCGTCCACCCGGACCAACAGCACCCGCGGATCGGTCTCCACCTTGTGCCGCTCGACATTGCGGTAGTGCTCCGTACCGGGCACACGCCCCACCACCGCCATATGCGGCCGGCTGGTACGCCAAAGGTAAAGCCCCAGCGAGAGCAGCACGCCGACCACGATCCCGGCCTCCACGCCGACGACCAGGACCACCGCCGCGGTGGTCAGCAGCGTCACCGCCTCGCTACGGCTATACTGCCAGATCCGCCGCGGGGTGTGCAGATCCACCAGACCGACCACGGCGACCAGGATGATTGCGGCAAGGCTGGCGTGCGGCAACCAGGCCAGCCAGGGAGTCAGGAACAGCAGCACCAACACGATCAGCAGGGCGGAGAGCACGCCCGCCATGGGCGTGCGGGCCCCGGCGCTGTAGTTGACGACCGAGCGGGAGATCCCGCCGGTCACCGGATACCCGCCGGAGAGCGAGGCGCCGATGTTGGCCAGGCCCAGGCCCTTGAGTTCGCGATCCGGGTCAATGCGCTCGCGATCCCGCGCCGCCAGTGATTTCGCCACCGACGCACTCTCCAGAAAGCCGACCAGCGCGATCAGCACCGCACCCCAAACCAGTTCCCGCCAGAGCGGCAGGTCCACCGCCGGCAGGGCGAAATCGGGCAGCCCCTCGGGGACCCGCCCCACCACACTGACCCCAAAGTGCTCGTCCAGCCCGGGCAGTGCCACGGCCAGTGAGCCCAATACCACCACCACCAAGGGGGCGGTCTTCACCGCAATCCCCGCCACTGGCGCGGAGAGTCCGCTGCGGACCAGCAGGCCCTTGAGGGGGCCCTGCATCCAGAGCAGCAGGCCGATACTGGTCAGACCGATGGCCAGGGTGACGCCGTTGACCTGGCCGAGGGACTGCCAGAGCGCGACCACCATCGCAGGGAGATTGTCACCGCCGCCTTCCACGCCGAGGACGTGGCGTAGCTGACTGAAGCCGATGAGGACGGCCGCTGCGGTGATAAAGCCCGAGAGTACCGGATGGCTCAGGAACTGAGTGACGAAACCGAGCCGGGCCATGCCCATAACCAGCAGCACGATCCCCGAGAGCAGGGCCAGGACCACGGCAGCACCCAGGTGCTCCGCGCTGCCCGGGGCCGCCACGGCCCCGGCGACGCTGGCGACCATCAACGAGACGATCGCCACCGGGCCCACGGCCAGAGCCCGGCTGCTGGCAAACAGGGCGTAGGCCACCGGCGGGATGATGCTCGCGTACAGGCCCACGTGCGGCGGCAGGTTCGCCAGCATGGCGTAGGCCATCGCCTGCGGCACCAACATGACCGCCACCACCGCGCCGGCGATCAGGTCCCCGGCCAGGTACTCGGGCCGATAGGCCCGCAACCACCCTAGCAGCGGTAACCAGTGCGCGGCCCCGCCGTTGTGCTTTGCCTGCACCGCCATCACTTCCTCGGGAGAACGCCTCCGGGCCCGCGGACGGGGCATCGGAGAGGAGAATGCTGAACAGTCCACCGGCCCCGATCGGGCGCCGACCCGATCCGAGCGACCGGGAATCAGGCAATGCGACTCCAAAGGCCCGCCGGACGACAGGGCCGCGGGCCGAACACCCTGGGCCGGCCGCTAACCGGCCTCTGCGTCCGAGGCGGCGCCGCAGAAGAGTTCGTGCAGCTTGCCCAACACCGCCAGGGCCTCATCGCTGGCCATCCGGTAGTAGATGGTGCGGGACTCCCTGCGGGTCGCCACCAGCTTTTCCTCCCTGAGCTTGGTGAGCTGCTGCGAGAGGGCCGGCTGGCGCATCTGCAGCAGTCGTTCCAACTCGCCGACCGATTTCTCCCCCTCCACCAGGTGGCACAGGATCATCAACCGTCGCTCGTTGGCCAAGGTCTTCAGGAAACGGCTGGCATAGGCCGCATTCCGGGTCATCTGTTCGATGTCTAGAGTATCATTCATATTCAATATATTCTAGTTCAGGCATTTAAGGGCCGCTACCCACCGGCCTCCCGGCCGTGCCCCGACCGCCGACGCGGCCGTCGCGAATCCGTCACGCCTCGCGTTGAGGTGTCAAGGCCACGGGGCTCGAGTTCGGTTCATACGAAACCCTCCGCTTATGAGGAAGCATGCTAAGGGATTTCCCCCACGGTTGCAGCTGTTTCATTCACCGGCAGCACGGTAAGGCGAACTTGATCACTGCGCAGCCAGGAGGCATTCTGCACCGCCTACACCCCATGGGCTAAATAAAACCCTATTCGATACATATTCCTTTACTGTGAATCAGGAGGGCGCGTGCAAGTGGGGCTGATCGATGCCTTAGCGGCCGATGAAGGCGTGGTGTGTCTGATCGGGGCCGGTGGCAAGAAGACCACCATGGCCCGGTTGGCCTGGCTGCAGCGGGACCGGGCTGTGGGGTTGAGCAGCACCGTGTTCTGCGCCCCCCTGCCCGACTGGCTGCCCCACCCTGTGCTCACTGGCGACGCGGACCAACTGGCGGCCCGCGCCCCGGCGACGGCGCGCGCTTACCCGGCCTCGCCGGTGGCCTTCTACGGCGCCCCGGAACGCGCCGACCGCCACACGGGGCTGGCCCCGGAGCTGATCGACCGGCTGCACCATGGGCTCCATCGCCGGGTCACACTGGTCAAGGCGGATGGCGCCCGGATGCGGCGCATCAAGGCCCCCGGCGACAATGAGCCACTGCTGACACCGGGCTGCCAGCGGGTGATCGCCGTGCTCTCGATCAAGGCGGTGGGTCGCCCCCTGGACCATCGGGTCGCCCATCGCCCGGAACGGGTCAGCGAGGCGGTGGACCTGGAGCCGGGCGGAATCATCGGGCCCGAACACCTGGCCCGGCTGCTGACCGGAAGGGGTGGCCTGATGCGTGGGCTGGGCGGGCGCCGCGTGACCCCGCTGATCAATATGGTGGATTCCGACACGGATCGCGCCCGCGCCCGCCGCGTGGCGGAGCGGGTCCTGGAAAACACCGAGCGCTTTGACCGGGTGGTCTTGGCGAGCATGCGCCGGGAGCAGGCGCTGGTCGAGCTCATCCGCGCCTGAGACAATCCCATCCGTCGCTTATCACAGAGGAGCACCCCCTGCTATGCCGGATACCGCATCATCGTCCCAGGCCAGACCGGCGCGCCAACCGGGCATCACCGGGGTGGTGTTATCCGGGGGCCGGGCCCGCCGGATGGGGGGGCAGGACAAGGGGCTGTTACCCCTGGCCGGCCAGCCGATGATCCACTGGGTGCTGCGCGCCCTCTGCCCCCAGGTGCAGCGGGTGCTCATCAATGCCAACCGCCACCTGTACCGTTACCGTGCCCTCGGCCACCCGGTGGTGGAGGACAGCCTGCCGGATTATCCCGGCCCCTTGGCCGGGATGCTGAGCGGCATGGAGGCGGCCGCCACCGAGTTCATCGCGATCGTCCCCTGCGACGCCCCACTGCTCCCGCACGACCTGGTCAAACGGCTGGCGGATGCGCGGACACGGGAGCGGGCGGACATCGCCACCGCCTATGGCGCCGGCCGCCTGCAGCCCACCTTCGCGCTGATCCGGTGCGATCTCGCCGGGGACCTGCGGGCCTACCTCACCGCCGGCGAGGGCAAAATCGACCGCTGGTACCGGCGCCACCGCCTGGCGGTGGTGGACCTGGAGGCCCCGCCTGAGGCTTTCCTGAACGTCAATACACCGAACGAGCTGGCAATACTCGATCAACGACTGAGAGAGGAGTAGAGCAGATGGCAGAGGACTGGGCGAAGCTCGCCGAACTGATGAGCGGCCGCATGAAGGAGGTGGCCAAGGGCGTCCCGGAGACGGCCAGGGGTTTCAATCAACTCAAGCAGGTCAGTGGCCGGGAGGGGGCGCTGGATCCCGCCACCAAATCGCTCATCGCGCTGGCACTGGGTATCGCCGCCCACTGCGAGGGCTGCCTGGCCTTTCATGCCCAGGCCGCGGCCAAGCACGGTGCGACCCGGGAACAGGTGCAGGAGATGATCGCGGTGGCGGTGCAGATGGGGGGCGGCCCGGCCTTCGTCTATGGCGGCATGGCGCTTGAGGCCTTCGACGAGTTCGCCGGCTGAGCCGCCCGGGCGTGCCGACCGACGACTAAGCCGTCCGGACACAAAAAAAGCCGGGCATTGCCCGGCTTTTTTCTTCTCTGGTGGAGCCAGGCGGGATCGAACCGCCGACCTCCTGCATGCCATGCAGGCGCTCTCCCAGCTGAGCTATGGCCCCGTAACTGGCGCTGTATGTTACGTTCCCCCGCCGGTTGCGTCAAGCCAGCGGAAGGAGCGGCTGCCTTGACACCGCGCCTTCGGGCAACCGCTTCCGGGGTGGCGGTGGCCCGCCCACCCCGGTGGATCTGGTGGAGCCAGGCGGGATCGAACCGCCGACCTCCTGCATGCCATGCAGGCGCTCTCCCAGCTGAGCTATGGCCCCGTGCAATGAGGCGCGTATGTTAGGCCGCTACGGCGCGCCGGTCAACCCCGACAGCGGGCCTCAACCCGCCGCCTGCCGGTCGATCCAGTCGATAGCGGCCTGGATCCGGCGCAGGGTCGCCTCTTTACCCAACAGCGCCAGGGTTTGGTCGATGGGCGGCGACACGGGGCCGCCGGAGACGGCCACCCGGACCGGTTGCGCCACCTTGCCCAGCTTGAGCTCCAGGACCTCCGCCGCCTTCAGCACACACTCGTGGATGGCTTCCGGGCGCCAGTCCTCGAGTTCACTCAGCAGATCCCGCACCCGGACCAGCGCCGCCTCGGTCTCCGGTTTGAGGTTCTTGCGTGCCGCCTTCGGCTCATAGTCCGCCGGGTCACGGTAGAAGAAGAGGCTGTTCTCGGCCATCTCAACCAGCGTCTTGGCACGTTCCTGCTGCGCCGCCACCACCGCTTCCAGGGGCGGCCCGTCGGCGGGATCGATATCCCGCTCGCCGAGATGATGGGCCAGGTAGCGGGCCACATGCGCGGGCTCGGCGCGCATGATGTGTTGCTGGTTCAACCACAGGAGCTTCTGCGGGTTGAAGGTGGAGGCGGAGTGGTTGATATCCTCCAGGTCGAAGAGGCTCACCATCTCGTCCAGGGTGAAGACCTCCTGATCGCCATGGGACCAACCCAGGCGCACCAGGTAATTGAGGACGGCCTCCGGCAGGTAGCCCTGATCGCGGTACTGCAGCACGCTCACCGCCCCATGGCGTTTGGACAGCCGCTTGCCATCCTCGCCCAGGATCATGGGCACGTGGGCGAAGACCGGCGGTTCCACCCCCAGGGCCCGGTAGAGATTGACCTGGCGGGGCGTGTTGTTGAGGTGGTCATCACCGCGCACCACATGGGTGATCCCCATGTCCATGTCGTCCACCACCACGGTGAAGTTGTAGGTGGGGGTGCCGTCCGCGCGCGCAATGATCAGGTCGTCCAGCTCGCTGTTCCGGAACACCACCCGCCCCCGCACCCGGTCCTCGACCACCACCTCCCCGTCCAGGGGGTTGCGGAAGCGGATCACGGGCTCACCGGCCCCTTCCGGCGGCTCGGTCAGATCCCGGCAGCGACCGTCATAGCGCGGTTTCTGCTTGTTGGCCATCTGTTCCTGGCGCAACGCGTCCAGGCGCTCCTTGGAGCAGTAACAGCGGTAGGCCAGGCCCTCGTCCAGCAGGCGTTGGGTGAGTTCGCGGTAGCGGTCGAAGCGCTCGGTCTGGTAAAAGGGCCCCTCATCGTAGTCCAGGCCCAACCAGCTCATCCCCTCAAGGATGACATTGACCGACTCCTGGGTGGAGCGCTCCCGGTCGGTGTCCTCGATCCTCAGTACGAAATGACCGCCGTGCCGGCGCGCATAAAGCCAGGAATAGAGCGCCGTGCGGGCCCCGCCGATGTGCAGGTAACCGGTGGGGCTGGGAGCGAAGCGTGTTTTTATCTTGGCCATGGTCTGCTTTCCCGCTGATGAACTCCGAATGGCGCGCATGTTACCAGATGCGGCCCGCCGCGCCCGCCCTTCCCGCCGGGACTGCACCCCGCTTCGCCAAACCAGTACGATGCGACTATTGCCTTCATACTGAGCGTGGGAATGGCGACGGGAAACACCACCGGAAACCGAGGATACCGAAGAGACCGGCCTTTGGCGGCGTGGCTCATCGCCCTGTTCCTGGCTCTGCCCGGCCTGGCCGGTGCCGAGCTACAGCTGAAACGGCTCGACCACCACGACCCCCACCCCCCGCCGGTCCATCTGCTGCCTGCCGGTCAGGTGTTGGACGCCAGCCGGCCCATTAACCTGGGGCTTTCATCGCGCCCGGTCTGGCTGCACCTGGAGATCTCGGCACCGCCCCCCCGGGTCCTGCACCTGGACAATCCACTGCTGCACGATGTGCGCCTGTTGCGGGTGGATAGTGCGGGGGATCTCCATTGGGCCCCGGTGCCCCGGCGGACCATGGCCCGGCTCGGCGGTGGCAGCAGCGAGGCCTGGCGCCCCATCTTCGATGTCACCCCGGGGCAGTACCTGTTGCGAATCGAGAGCACCCAGGCACTGCGCTTCGATCTCCGCCTGCAGTCCCCGGAGGCGCTGGTGGGCGACTGGCGTGCCTTTACCCTGGCGCAGGGCCTCTTCCTGGGGCTGGTCCTGGCCCTGGCGGCCTACAACACCATCCTGCTATTCCGGCTCAGGGATGCGAGCTACCTCTGGTACGTCGGCTTCATTCTCGGCCTCGCCGGCTACTTCGTGTTTCAGAAGGGGCTCACCCACGAGTTCTGGCCCGGCCTGGGGATAGCGCTCAACGAGGCGCTGATGTTCACCGCCCTTTCGCTGGGCTGCGCCAGCGCTATGTGGTTCTGCCGCCGTTTCCTGATGACCGAGCAACGCGACCCGGCAATGGATCGCCTGTTGCCGATAGCCGCCCTCTGCAGCCTCGCCCTGGCCCCGCTGGCTTGGGGCCTTCCCGGCCATGCCACACTGCTTTACGCCAGCGCCATCGGACTGCTGGCCATGGCCAGCTACCTCTTCGCCACCGCGCGCGCAATCCGCGACCATGACTTCCCACCCGCACGCTGGCTGCTATTGGCCTGGCTCGTCATGGTGGTGGGGGCCCTGCTCTTCACACTGGCCGGCCTGGGGCTGGTCCCTCATCACTTCGTAACGTACTACGGCTTCCAGATCGGCGTAAGCCTGCAGGCGGTGCTCCTGTCATTGGCCCTGGCCGACCGCATCGGCCTGCTCCAGGCGGAGCGGGAGGCGCTGCTGAATGAGCAGGCGCAGCTGCGCCTGACGGCCTACACCGATGGTCTCACCGGGTTGTACAACCGACGCTACCTGGACGAATTCCTGGCCCGTGCCGTGGAGGACGCCGAACGCCGGCAGCGGGAGCTGGCCGTAGTGATGCTGGATCTGGACGACTTCAAGCCGTTCAACGACCGCTGGGGCCACCAAGTGGGGGATCGCGCCCTGCAACACCTGGCCTACCTGATGCAAGAGGTGGTACGCGGCATCGATCCGGTGTGCCGCTATGGGGGGGAGGAGTTCCTGCTCATCCTGCCCGACCGCGGGCTCAAGGAGGCGGAGATTGTGGGGCGCCGGCTGCTCACCAACCTGGCCTCCCGGCCGATGACCGGGCCGTGCCACCCGCCCCTGACCCTCACGGCTACCGCCGGCGCCACCGCACATCGGCCAGGGGACAATGCCGCGCGGCTGCTGGAACGGGCGGATGCCGCCCTTTATGAGGGCAAACGGGCCGGCAAGAACCGCCTGGTCACGGCCGCGTGACCGGGCGGGCGGTCAAGCCACGCCGGCACCCGCGGTGTCGCGCCGGGCGGTCATGCGCAGGGCCACCGAATCCGCAAAACGCAGGGCGTGGGGCTTATCCACCTCCACGGCGACCTCCTGCACCAATGGGTGGGCCAGCGCCAATTGCAACAGATCGTGGACCAGCTTCTCCAGCAGCAGAAACCGATGCCCCTCCACATGGGCGATGATCTCCTTGGTGAGCCGCTTGTAATCCAGCGCCTTGTCCACGCTGTCGCTCACCGCCGCCGCCAGGGCGTCGTATCGGATCTCCAGGTTGATCACCACGTCCTGCAGCTTCTCCTGCTCCTCCGGTTTGAAGCCGATATAGGTCCTCAGGCGCAGGTTCTTGATCCGGATAAGGGCCGGTTCCTTCTCGACCATCAGGTGACTCCTTGGCGATCGCCTCAGGGGGTGCGGATGAGTTGCAGGAATTCGTTGCGGGTCTTGGGGTTCTCGCGGAAATCACCGAGCATCACCGAGGTGCTCATCTCGGAATTCTGCTTCTCCACCCCACGCATCATCATGCACAGATGCCGGGCATTGATATAGACCGCCACCCCCTTGCCGCCGGTGACCTGCTGCACCGCCAGTGCGATCTGGCGGGTGAGGTTCTCCTGGATCTGCAGGCGCCGGGCGTACATGTCCACGATGCGGGCCACCTTGGACAGGCCGATCACCTTGCCATCCGGCAGGTAGGCCACGTGCGCCCGGCCAATGAAGGGAAGCAGGTGATGCTCGCACAGGGAGTACAGCTCGATGTTGCGGACAATCACCATCTCGTCATTGTCGGAGCTGAACACGGCACCGTTCAGCACCTGGTCCAGGTCTTCCTGATAGCCCTTGGTCAGGAATCGCATGGCCTTCGCCGCCCGGGCCGGGGTGTCTTTCAGACCCTCCCGGTCGGGATCCTCGCCCAGGTCCTGCAGGATTCGCCGGTAGGCCGCTTCAATTCGCTCGCTCATTTCGTCCTCGCCCCGGAAGCCGGAGGGGCAGTCGAGTGCCCAGCCCCTTGTACAGTATCTGTACAGCATAAGGATGGGAGCCAAACTGTCAAGCGACCGCGGATTGCAGATCGCGTCCGCACCGCACTCGGGCGGTGCGCGGCGTGCTGCCTTGACTTCCCCGGCCTCTATTCCATTCTTCAGATTAAGATGCGGTTCAGTCGTGCGGCGTTGATGCTGCGCCCCGGAAAACAAGCACCGTCACCCGCCTGATACGCAGTGGACGAGGGGATCAGAAATGCAGCATGTCCTGAAACTGGAGCCGGCCCTGTGCACCGGCTGCCTGCAGTGTGAGATGGCCTGTTCCTATGAGAACACCGGCGCATTCAATCCGGCCCGTTCCCGGGTCAAGGTGTTCACCTTTCATGAGGAGGGGAGCTTCGCGCCCTATACCTGTACCCAGTGTGACGAGGCCTGGTGCATGCACAGCTGCCCGGTGGAGGCCATCACGGTGGACCTGGATACGGGGGCCAAGGTGGTGGACGAGGATGTCTGTGTCGGCTGCAAGGTCTGCACCATCGCTTGCCCCTTCGGCACGGTGAACTACGAGGAGGCGAGCGGCAAGGTGGCCAAATGCGACCTGTGCGGCGGCGACCCCTGGTGCGCCAAGGCCTGCCCCACCGGCGCCATCACCTGGGTGCCGGCGGATACCGCCGGGCTGGAGCGCATGCGGGCCTGGGCCTATCAGGCCCCGCGGCCGCAACCGACCCACACCAAGGCACCGCGTGAAAAATCCGTGGAAACCTTCCACCCCGGCAACGCGGGAGGGCAGTGACATGGCTTGGGCAGGCAAGATCCTCCGGGTCAATCTCACCGCCGGCGAGATCAGCCCGGAACCCCTAAACATGGACTGGGCCCGGGACTACCTCGGGCAGCGCGGCCTGGCGAGCAAGTATCTCTATGAGGAGATTGACCCCGCCTGCGATGCCCTGGGCCCGGAGAACAAGCTGATCATGGCCACCGGTCCGCTCACCGGCACCATGGCCTCCACCGGCGGGCGCTACTCCGTCGTCACCAAGAGCCCGCTCACCGGCGCCATCGCCTGTTCCAACTCGGGGGGCTTCATCGGTGCCGAGATCAAGATGGCCGGCTGGGACATGATCATCTTCGAGGGCGCCTCCGCTACCCCGGTCTACCTCTACCTGGAGGACGACAGGGCCGAGTTGCGACCGGCGGAGACCTTATGGGGCAAATCGGTATGGGACACCGACGCCGAGCTCCACCGCATGCACCAGGACCCGGAGCTGCGCATCGCCTGTGTGGGTCGATCCGCCGAGGCCGGCTGCCTCTATGCGGGCGTCATCAATGACCTGCACCGCGCTGCCGGCCGCTCCGGCGTGGGCACGGTGATGGCGGCCAAGGGGCTGAAGGCGGTGGCGGTACGCGGCACCCGGGGGGTGGGCAATATCCACGACCCGATGCGCTTCCTGCAGGCCACCGAACAGGGCAAGAAGATCCTCGCCGACAACGAGGTCACCGGCCAGGGGTTGCCCACCTACGGCACCCAGGTGCTGATGAACGTCATCAACGAGATGGGGGCCATGCCCACCCGCAACATGCGGGAGGTGCAGTTCGAGGGCGCCCACAAGATCTCCGGAGAGGCCATGCATGAGCCCCGGCCCACGGACCAGCGCCCGAACCTCACCACCAATGCCGCCTGCTTTGGGTGCACCATCGCCTGCGGGCGCATCAGCCGCATCGACAACGGCCACTTCACCGTCGAGCACAAGCCCAAGTACTGGGGTAACTCCGGCGGGCTGGAGTACGAGGCGGCCTGGGCCCTGGGCTCGGACACCGGTGTGGACGACCTGGAGGCGCTGACCTACGCCAATTTCCTCTGCAATGAGGATGGCTTCGATCCCATCTCCTTCGGCGCCACCGTCGCCGCCGCCATGGAGCTCTACGAGAACGGGGCCATCACCGATGCCCACACGGACGGGCTGCAATTGAGGTTTGGCTCGGCCGAGGCGCTGAGCCGCTGTGCCGAGCTGGTGGCCGCCGGGGAGGGCTTTGGCAAGGACCTGGGCCTGGGCTCGAAACGGCTCTGCGAGAAGTACGGCCAACCGGAACTGTCGATGACGGTAAAGGGCCAAGAGTTTCCGGCCTACGACCCGCGCGGCATTCAGGGCATGGGGCTGGCCTACGCCACCTCCAACCGGGGTGCCTGCCACCTCCGCGGCTATACCGTCTCCTCCGAGGTGCTGGGTATCCCCGAGAAGACCGATCCGCTCACCACCGAGGGCAAACCGAAGCTGGTGAAGGCCTTCCAGGACGCGGCCGCCATGGTGGACTCCTCCGGGCTGTGCCTGTTCACCACCTTCGCCTGGACCCCCGACGACATTGCCCCGCAGATCGACGCCGCCTGCGGCGGCGGCTGGGACACCGAGCGGTTGCTGGAGATGGGCGAACGGATCTGGAACCTGGAGCGTGACTTCAACAACCGCGCCGGTCTGACCGGGGCGGACGACACCCTGCCCAAACGCCTGCTCAAGGAGGCGGCGAAAGTCGGGCCGGCCAAGGGCCGGGCCAACGACCTGGGCGAGATGCTGCCCCGCTATTACGAGATCCGCGGCTGGACACCGGACGGCCAGGTTAGCGAGACCACCCGTCAGCGACTGCGCCTGTAGGTCGGGGAGAGGAACCATGGAACACGTGATCGTAGGCGCCGGTCCGGCGGGCGTGGTGGCCGCAGAGCGGCTGCGCAAGCTGGACCCGCAGGCCGACATCCGGCTGCTCACCGGCGAACCGGAGCCGCCCTACTCGCGGATGGCGATCCCCTACTACCTGGTGGATCAGATACCGGAGTCCGGTACCTGGCTGCGCAAGCAACAGGACCATTTTGAGCGCCAGCGCATCGAGGTGCGCCAGGCCATGGTGACCGGACTCGACCCGGACCAGCGCCGCCTGAGCCTGGCCGACGGCCAGTCGCTGGGTTTTGACCGCCTGTTGCTAGCCACCGGCTCGTCGCCCGTCATCCCTCCGCTGCCCGGCATGGAACGCGAGGGGGTCCATACCTGCTGGACACTGGCGGACGCCCGCGCGATCCTCCAGCGGGCGCGCCAGGACGCCCGGGTGGTGTTGATCGGCGCCGGCTTCATCGGCTCGATCATCCTGGAGGCGCTGGTCAAGCGCGGCACGCAGCTCACGGTGGTGGAACAGGGCGACCGGATGGTCCCGCGGATGATGGACGCGGAGGCCGGCGACCTCATCCGCCGCTGGTGCGAGCAACGGGGCGTCAGCGTACGCACCAGCACCACCGTGACCGGTGTCGATGACGGCCCCGGCGATCACCCGCTGGCGGTGGTCCTGGACGGCGGTGAACAGCTCCCGGCAGACCTGGTTATCGTGTCGGCCGGCGTCCGCAGCAACACCGCCTTTCTGGAAGGCTCAGGACTGGAGATAGACCAGGGCATCCGGGTGGACCACCGCTTGTGCACCAACCGGGCGGGCATCTATGCCGCCGGGGACGTCGCTCAGGGGCCGGACTTCTCCACCGGCGGCTGGTCGGTGCACGCCGTGCAGCCCACCTCGGTGGACCACGGCCAGGTCGCGGCCAGCAACATGGCCGGCCGCGACCGCCGCTACCACGGCAGCCTGCTGATGAACGTGCTCGACACCCTGGGGCTGATCTCCACCTCCTTCGGTCAATGGGAGGGCGTGGACGGCGGTGACAGTGTCGCCCTGCTCGATCGGGAGCGGTACCGCTACCTGCGGCTGCAATTCCAGGACGACCTCCTCGTCGGCGCCAACAGTCTCGGCCTGACCGAGCACGTGGGCGTCCTGCGCGGGCTGATCGAAGGACAGGTCCGGCTGGGCCCCTGGAAGAAGCGCCTGCAAACCGACCCCACCCGGCTGATGGAGGCCTATCTGGGCAGCACCCAGGCCATCGGCCGGCCCAACCCACGGCGGGCGCCGGCATGATGAGTACACTGCTGATGAAGATCCAGGTCAAGCTTTACGCCAGTCTCTCCGAGCACATGCCGGACGGCCGGCCGCCCCATGAGGGCGCGGTGCTGGACCTGCCGGACGGGACCAGCCCCCATACCCTCATCGACCACCTGGACATACCCCGCGAGCTGGCCCACCTGATCCTGCTGAACGGGGTCTATATCGACCCGGAGGACCGGGATCGGCCGGTGCTGAAGGATGGGGACGTGTTCGCGGTCTGGCCGCCGATCGCCGGTGGCTAACGCGTCGCCCCCGGTAGTGGTTCACAAGCAGATGGGCCTGCGCCCCCAGGCCCTGATCGAGGGCCTGGATGGACTACCCGCACCCGGCCCCTGGCACCGGACGAGGCCCGGCTGCTACAGCGCCGGCGCCGGCAGTCGGCGTATTGAGATCGAGGTGAGCGCGTTACCGGACCGGCACCTGGGTCAACTCCACCTGCCGGTCTCCGCCGTCACGCTGTCCTTTCATGGGCTGGACGCGGAGGCACGATGCGCCTTTCAACAGGCCTTCAACCGGCGGTTTCAACGGGGCGGGGGTTGATCAGGGCACAGCGAGGGGTTGGGAAATGGCGGAGAGGGAGGGATTCGAACCCTCGGTACCCGGTTAGGGTACACACGCTTTCCAGGCGTGCTCCTTCGACCGCTCGGACACCTCTCCGTAAACTGCGCTGCCGCCCTCCGGGCGACAGGGCGCAAAGAGTAAACCAGTTACCGGCCGGTTGCAATGCCCGGGGCCCGGGGGCGGCCCCGGCCGGCCCCGCCCTGCCCTGCGCTAATCGACCCCCTGCACACTCACCGTCACTTGGCGCCGGTGGCCCTGATAGCGGTGCTCCCACAGGTAGACCCCCTGCCAGGTCCCCAGGGCCAGACGGCCGTTGCGCACGGGCAGGGTCAGGTCGTTGTGGGTCAACACCGAGCGGATGTGCGCGGCCATATCGTCATCCCCCTCCAGCCGATGCTCGAACAGCGGGTCTCCGTCGGTGACCAGGCGACTGAAATAGCGCTCCAGGTCCCGGCGCACGGAGGGATCGGCATTCTCGCACAGCATCAACGAGGCGCTGGTGTGGTGCAGGAAGACATGGCAAAGGCCGTTACGGACCCCTGCGCGGCGCACTTCGCCGGCCACCGTCTCGGTGATCTCCAGGGTACCGCGGCCGTCGGTGGAAAAGCTGTGCTGGGCCTGATGAAACCGCATCGTCCTCCGCTCCTGTTCCCACTAACTCCGGAAGCATGCCCGCCCGCTACCGGCCCGGACCACCGCGCCGCCTGTCACCAGAGGGTCATCCGCTGATAAAACGCCACCCCACCCACGGTGACCAAGGTCGTCGCCAGGGTCCAGACCACCAGGCTGCCCACCATCCAGGCCGCAGTGGCGCGGGTGCTGGAGCGCAGCGCCAGCGCCGCCACCGTGGCCAAATGAATCCCAGTGACCAGTGGCCCCAGCAAGGCCAGGCCCGGCAGGCCCCAGCGGTTCCAGACCCGCTGCACGCGGGGCTTCAACGCCCGCCGGGGCTGGCCACGCCAGCGCTGCCAGGTGCGCCAGCCAACGGCAATGAGGACCACCGGAAGGGCGTTGCCCAGCAGCGCCACCAGGGCCACGCCGTAGGGTGAGAGCCCCATCGCCACCCCCAAGGGGATAACCACCAACAGCTCGACCCACGGCGTGGCCGCCATGAGAAAGACCAGCAGGTAGGACCACAGCGGCTCGACCACCGCGCTCACCGCCCGCGCCCCATCCCTTCCGGCGCCTCGCCGGTCAGCACCCAGGCCGCCAGGGCCGCATAAAGATGGCCCACCAGCTCTGCCGCATCGTGCAGGGCGCGCTGATCACTGGCCAACGGCTGATCCCCCTGCGGCAGGGCATCACGGGCACGATCCAGCAAGCGGCCCACCTCCACGGCCCGGGCCCGATAGAAGGCCTCCGCCTCCTCCTGCGAGCCCCGCAGCACCCGGTCGAGCTCGTCCGCCATTCGTTGCAGCGCGGCGGTTGTGTCGGACATCCCGCTACCCTTCCATTTACCCTGGAACAGCCCCGCTGCGGTAACCCGGGGCGATAGCTTAAAGAATCGGCACCAGCGGAACCCGCCCGCACCCCGTCAACAGCAGGGCCAGCGCCGCGATCAGGATCAGCTTCCCTGTGGCTATGCTACGCATACCGTAAATGCTCCTTTTCCGCCTTGAATCCCTCAGCGCCTACTCTTTGCGTTTCCCGGTTGGTTGTCAAATCCGGCAAGGTTGCGGTGGGCGCCGGGGCGCTGGGGCGGGCGCCCCGGGCGGCGCCCAAGGGGCTGGGGCAGACGGTGCCTCACCGGCTACGAGGGATCGGTGGGGACCGGTTTCCAGATCCGCACGCCCTCGCCCTCCCAGTTGGCCTGCTCACGCAGCGTCCGGTAGTTCTCCTGGATACCGTCCGGCGAGGACTCCCGCTGCACCGCGAGCACGGTATTCACCGGATGCTCACACAGGCTCGCGGCATAGGCCACCTCCTCCCGGGCATAGGGCAGCGCAGCCTCCAGGCCCGGCGCGCCATAGACCGCGACCAGGTAATGCGCCAGACGCTCAATGACGGTCTTGTAGCCCGCCTCGTCAATCTCCGCCACCACCACCAGCGTGGACCAGCCAAAGGTCTCGGTGCCGAGAAAGCCGGTGAGGAAGGCCTGCCGATGGCCACCGGTCCAGGTGGCGGGGTCCTGCTCGGCGAAACGGAACACGAAGGCGCCGGGTACCGCCCATTCGCCCACGCGAGCGGCCACGGGGTAGACATGGTCGTCGGTATCATCGACCCGGAAGGTTCTGATCAGCTTGCGCATCATTTAAGGATGTTGCTCAGTGGCATTGCGGCACCCGGAAGAAACAGGCACGACGCCGGAACCGGCTCACACGGCCGATTCCGGCGCCTTCCCAGGCCTTCCATGGCCCGCTTCCCGAGAGCCATCAACTGGTGGGTTTCTGCCCGGCGGCGGGCTCGGGCGACGGGGCGGTTGCGCCCGCCTCCTCCGCCGGCTCAGGCTTCACCCCTTGCTGGATCAGCTCGTCATACCACAGATCGTGGTGTTGCTTGGCCCAGTTGGTGTCCACCCGGCCTTTGGCCATGCCCTCAAAGGCCCCCTCGGTGCCCAGCGTACCGATATAGATGTGGCCGAAGGCGAAGGCGATCCAGAACATGGCCACCACCGCATGCAGCACCTGCGACCAGGCCATGATTTCACGGCTTTGCCCCCAGTTGGGGAAGTCCAGGATGAACCCGGTCACCACCACGATGGAGCCCATGATCACCACACCGAGCCAGTACCAGACCTTCTCGCCGCCGTTGAGCTTGCCGGCGGAGGGATGCCCCTTGCCAATCAGACCGCCACCGGTGGCAAACCATTTAAGATCGGTACCCGTCGGTATATTGTTGCGGATCCACATGAGGATCATCACCAGCAGCGCCACCCCGAACGCCGGCCCCAGAAAGTTGTGCACGTACATCGCCGCCTGGGCGTAACCGGCGAAGCCGGCGTTGCCCATGAGCGGAATGAGCACGTGCCGCCCGAACAGCAGGGACAACCCGGTGATGGACAGGATGATGAAGCTGATGGCGACGAACCAGTGGACCGAACGCTCAAAGACCGTCCATCGCGGCACGGTCATCCCGGATCGTCCCCCGTCCAGCCGGATCCGCCCCCGGACCAGAAAGAACAGAGCAACGGCCGCCAGGGAGAGCCCCATCACCCAACTGCCGACCGCCTTGACGGGGCCGTTGCGCATCTGACGCCAGTTCTCGCCAATGTTGGAGATCAACTGGTTGGTGACATAGGGACCGCTGGCCGTGGTGAAGCCCTCGCCGTCGGCCCGGGCGTGGCGCCAAGTGTCAGACCGCGGATTGGTGGCGTGCTCCTCCGAGAAGCGCTCCCCGGCGGGCTGCGCCACGGCCCCCGGCGTCGTGACCAGGTACGCCCCGAGCGGGAGTGCCATGGACAGCACCAACACCAGGCAGAAGGTCCAGGCCATGGACTTCTTGCGCCGCGCGAGTCTCTCCCGGGCGGTGCGTGTACTTGTGGACATAATCAACCCTCCACGCCTCAGCGGTCGGTGTGCGCCTGCAGGGCCCGTTCACGCAGGGCCTCGGCACGCTCCTCGGCGCTCTCTTTAAGCTCATCCTCGCCGCCCTTGTAGACCCCGGGCTCGTAGTAGGTGACCTCCCCCGAGCAGGCGGTCAGCAGACCGCCGCTCAGGACGAGGGCCCCTGCCAGCAGCAGGGGCCGTCCGGGGACAGATCGTCGGGACTGTTCCGTACCACGCTGCATCATCGGCCTCATGCCTCCTGTCCGTATGCCGCCTGCCAACCCCAGGTCTGCGGTCGGCCACCGCGCTTGATCAAACGCTTGCGGTAGATGTCCGACAGCACGTTGCCGTCACCGGCAATCAGTGCCTTGGTGGCGCACATCTCGGCGCACAGGGGCAGCTTACCCTCGGCCAGACGGTTGGTACCGTACTTGACCTGCTCGGCCTCCGAGTGGGCCGGCTCCGGCCCCCCGGCGCAGAAGGTGCACTTGTCCATCTTGCCGCGGACCCCGAAGGCGGTCTGCTGCGGGAACTGCGGCGCACCAAAGGGACAGGCGTAGAAGCAGTAACCGCAGCCGATGCACAGGTCCTTGTCGTGCAGCACCACGCCATCGTCGGTGGTGTAGAAGCAGTCCACCGGGCAGACCGCGGCGCAGGGGGCATCGGTGCAGTGCATGCACGCCACCGATACCGCCTTCTCGCCCGGCACCCCGTCATCCATCACGATCACCCGCCGGCGGTTCACACCCCACGGGACCTCGTGCTCGTTCTTGCACGCCGTGACGCAGGCCTGACACTCGATGCAGCGCTCGGCGTCACAAAGGAATTTCATTCTCGCCATGACGGCACTCTCCTCTCGTTATCCTTTGGCTCAGGCCGGAACCACACGGCACAGGGTGGTCTTGGTCTCCTGCATCATCGTGACCGAGTCGTACCCATAGGTGGTGGCGGTATTGTTGGACTCGCCACGCACGTAGGGGGAGGCCCCCTCCGGGTACTTGGCCAGCAGGTCCTCACCCTGGAAGTGGCCGCCGAAGTGGAAGGGCGTGAACACCGTGCCCGCCGCCACCCGACGGGTGACCAGGGCCTTGATGCGGATGCGCCCGCCCTCGGGGCCCTCCAGCCAGACCCACTCGTTATTCCGCACCCCGGCGTTGTTGGCGTCGCGCGGGTTGATCTCCACGAACATCTCCTGCTTGAGCTCCGCCAGCCAGGGGTTGGAACGGGTCTCCTCACCGCCGCCCTCGTACTCCACCAGGCGGCCGCTGGTGTGGATCAGCGGGTAGTCGCCGGAGTAGTCCTGGGCCTGAACGGAGGCCCAGCGGGTGGGCAGCCGATAGAAAGCCTTGCGGTCCTCGTAGGTCGGGTAGTCGGACACCAGGTCATACCGCGGGGTGTACAGCGGCTCGCGGTGAACCGGCACGGGGTCCGGGAAGTTCCAGACGTAGCAGCGGGCCTTGGCGTTACCGAAGGGGGCCAGACCGTGCTTGATGGCCACCCGCTGCAGCCCGCCGGAGAGATCGGTCTTCCAGTCCCGGCCCTCGGCCTGCGCCTTCTCCTCGTCAGTGAGATCATCCCACCAGCCGAGCTGCTTGATCATGTCGGCGGTGATCTCCGGGTAACCGTCCCGGATGGCCGAGCCCTTGGAGTAGGAGCCCTCAGCCAACAGGTTCTCGCCCTCGTACTCGGTGCCAAAACGGGCGCGGAAGGTGAGTCCGCCCTCGGCCACATGCTTGCTGGTGTCATACAGGTTGGGGGTACCCGGGTGACCCATCTCCGCCGTGCCCCAGCAGGGCCACGGCAGGCCGTAGTACTCTCCGTCACAGGGACCGCCCTCCGCTTTCAGCGAGACGACATCGAAGGTGGCCTGGTTCTCCATGTGCTTCTTGAGCCGCTCCGGGCTCTGGCCGGTGTAGCCGATGGTCCAGGTTCCCCGGTTGATCTCCCGCAGCACATCCTCCACCACCGGCTCGGTGCCCTCGATGCGGATGTTCTTGAACATCTCGTCGGCAAACCCGAGCTTGCGGGCGAGCAGATAGGCGATCTCGTGATCCGGCTTGCCCTCGAACAGCGGCTCGATGACCTTGTCGCGCCACTGCAGGGAGCGGTTGGAGGCGGTGGCCGAGCCCCGGGTCTCGAACTGGGTGCAGGCGGGCAGCAGGTAGGTGTCGTTCTGCCGGTCATGCAGCACAGCGGAGACCGTGGGATAGGGGTCCGCGATGACCAGGAGATCCAGCTTCTCCATGGCCTCCTTCATCTCCGGCAGCCGGGTCTGACTGTTGGGCGCGTGGCCCCAGAACATCACGGCGCGGATGTTGTCTTTTTGCGAGAGGTTGTCCGCATCCTCGAGCACCCCGTCGATCCAGCGCGATACCGGGATGCCCGGCATGTGCATGGGCTTCGCCTGGCCACCGGAGCCGTCGTCGTACTCCGCCGGGTCAAACCGGCCCTGCAGGTACTCGTAGTCCACGTCCCAGACCCGGGCCCAGTGCCGCCAGCCCCCCTCGGAGTGGGGGAAGTAGCCGGGCAGGATGTGGGCGTTGGGGCCGACGTCGGTGGCCCCCTGGACGTTGTCGTGACCGCGGAAGATATTGGCCCCGCCGCCGGAGACCCCGACGTTGCCGGTGGCCAGCAGCAGGTGATTGTAGGCGCGCACGTAGTTGTTACCGATCGTGTGCTGGGTGCCGCCCATACACCAAATAAAGGTCATCGGGCTGTTGTCGACGATGGTCTTGGCCACATCGCGCAGCGCCTCCTCGCCGACGCCGGCCACCCGCTCCACCTCTTCGGGGGTCCAGTGGGCCACCTCCTCGCGCACCCGATCCATGCCCCAGACCCGCTGGCGGATGTAGGTGCTGTCCTCCCAGCCGTTCTCGAAGATATGCCACAGGATGCCGTAGATCAGCGCCACGTCGGTGCCCGACCGGGGCCGCACGAAGATATCGGAGTGGGCGGCGGTGCGGGTGAAACGCGGATCCATAACAATCAGTTTGGCGCCATTCTCCTTTCCCCGCAGGATCATCTGCATGGCGACCGGGTGGGCCTCGGCCGCATTGGAGCCGCACATCACGATGCAGTTGGACTTCGTGATGTCGTTGTAGGAGTTGGTCATGGCACCATAACCCCAGGTGTTCGCCACCCCCGCCACCGTGGTGGAGTGGCAGATACGCGCCTGGTGGTCACAGTTGTTCGAGCCCCAGAAGGCCGCGAACTTGCGCTGCAGGTAGGCCCCCTCGTTGCTGGCCTTGGACGAGCCGGCGAACCAGAGTGCGTCCGGACCCGACTCCTCGCGGATCTGCAGCAGCTTGTCGCCGATCTCCTCGATGGCCTGCTCCCAGCCGATACGCTCCCAGCGGCCATTGACCAGCTTCATCGGGTACTTGGTGCGCCGCCCCGAGTGGCCGTGGTTACGTAACGAGGCGCCCTTGGCACAGTGCGCCCCGAGGTTGATCGGGCTGTCGAAATTGGGCTCCTGCCCCACCCAGACACCGTTCTGCACTTCGGCGATCACACCGCACCCCACGGAGCAGTGGGTGCAGACCGTCTTCACCTCCTTGATGTCGGCATTGGGGTCAAACCGGGCGCGCTCCGACGCCTTCGCCTTGCGCATCATCCGCGGCTCGAGCATGGCGGCGGCCGCCGCCGTGCCCCCGACAGCGAGGCCGGAACCCCTCAAGAAGGTGCGCCGGTCCACGGCCCGTCCGAGAAAGCCGCCCACGGCAGTGGCTGCCGAGCTGCCCTTTCTTTTCTCGAGTTTCATGATCAGTCTCCTCCAGTCGCGGGGCTCGCCCGCTTCCTCGAAATGCAACAACCGTTGACCGGGCCGCGTCAGAAATCGGCCTTGCTGTAATAAGTGCTGACGTGCTCGGTGACCCGGTAACCCGGCTTGGTCCCGGCCGGGGCCTGCACGGACGCTTCCGCCGGCTCCAGGGCAAAGGCCCCGGCCGCGGTGCTGCCCAGCCCCACCGTGGCACCACCCAGCGCCACCGTCTTCATGAACCGCCGCCGATCCTTGCGTACGTTCTGTTCCGCGCTCTGCGACTTCATGGCTATCACCCTCCCGACTTCAACGATGACCATTAGGGTCAGACCAACTCGACGGCCGCCCCACTTAGGCGAGCATCTTCAGATAACGATCCTCGAGCGCCAGATAGCGCTCGCCGAAAACCCCCACGGCGCGGTAGCCGCGGGCGCTGTTCGCCGTCTGAAGGTCCTCCATCAGACGGCCCATCCAAGGTTCAATATGGGTCTGGAAAAAGCGCTTCTCCTCGGCCAGGGGCGTGTCCGGATCGCTGACCAGGAACGCCATGATCTCGCACAGGGCCCCGGCATGGTCCTCCGGCTCCGTGACCCCGTCCTGGCGCACGATGCCCAGCGCCTGCAGGTCCGCGCGCAGCCGGACCAGCGGGCGTTCCATCAGCGAGCCGGTGAGGTACCAGGAGGCATAGGGCACCAGCTCCCCCTCCGGCGCGCCGATGAACAGATCCTGATACTCGGTCGCGAGGCTGGCCGGGGTATACCCCTCGGCCATCTCGTTCAGGGCGCGCCAGCCTTCGTTCATCAATGTCCGGTCCGCATGCTCCGGCGCCGACTCCGGTCGGATCTGACGCAGTTCCTTCAGGAGCGACTCTTCCGGTGGCGCCGCCAGCAACGTTCCCAGCAACTGCCAGGTGGCCGCCCGCAGCGTCTGGTCCGAATCCCGGGCCTCCGTCGGCATTTGCGCAGCCCCCTTCATTGCACACCTCCCTGGTCGCCGAAGACCTCGCCCTGTTGCTCTTTGCGGAACATGTCCCTGACCCGGCAGTCGCCGCACATCTGCAACCGCCGCTGCTGCTCCTCCGACTGGAACATGCGGTGCCCGCTCAACTGGTCGAGCATCCGGGTGATGACACTGGCGGTGGCGAAGGGCGCCCCGCAACTGACGCAGTGGAATGGCGCCTCTTCATTCAATACCCGCGCCTGCCGGCGCTCGGGGCCGTCATACAGCAGCCGCGGCCGCAGGCTGACCGCCTCCTCCGGGCAGGCGGTCTGACACAGCCCGCACTGGACACAGTTGTCCTCGATGAAGCGCAGTTGCACCGATTCCGGGTTGTCGGTCAGCGCACTGCTGGGACAGACCTGCGCACAGGCCATGCACAGGGTGCAGGCGTCGGTATTCACCAACACCTCGCCAAAGGGGGCCCCCGGGGCCAGCGCCACCTCGCGGGCGGGCGCCGGGGCGTTACGGAACAGGTGGTCGAGGGCCAGGCCGAGGGTGTTGCGTTTGGCGTTGAAGGTCAGGAACGAGGCCGGCGGCCAGTCCGCGGCCGGCTGGCGGGCCGCGGCGAAGGGATCGTCACCGGCCCCGTCGTCCAGAAGCACCCGACTCAACCGCCCGGGCGCGTGCCCCATTCCGGTCAGGATGCTGCGGGCGTAGTCGAGCTGGCGATCCAGCTCCCGGGTGACCCGCTGGGGGACGGCGGGGGTGGTGTACAGGATCACCCCGGCGGCACCGTACGCCAGGGCCGCCAGCCAGACGTCCATCCCCACCGAAGCGGTCTCCTCGACCTGCACCGGGATGAGGTTCTCCGGCGCCTGGGCCATACGCTCACCCAGGTAGCGCGCGCCCAGCTGCTCATCGTGCAGGGCGATCACCGGCCGTTTGCCGCCGGCCTCGAAGTAGGCGGCCAAGGCCGCCTTGATCGCCTTGAGCAGATCACGCGGCTGGGGGAAGGCGTAGCTCAAGGCCCCCGAGGGGCAGGCGCTGACGCACACCCCCACCCCCTGGCAGAGGTAGGGGTTCACCTCGATCATATCGCCCAGCGAGGTGATGGCGCCGGTGGTACAGCCATCCAGGCAGCGTGTGCAGCCGGTCAGGCCGCTGGCGCCGTGGGCGCAGATGTCGGTGTCCAGGTTGAAAAACTTGGGTTTGTCGAACTGGCCGGCCATCTCCGGCAACAGCGCCAGGGCCTCGGCCAGCTCCGCGTCCGACTCCGGCCGGAAATAACCCAGCGGCGGCGTTTCCACCCCGAACAGCGGATCGGCGGCCAGATCCAGCACCAGATCGAAGTGCGGTTGCTCCAGGCCGGCCAGTTCGGCCAGATTCACCGCCGCGCCACCGGGCCCGCTCAGGAACGCGTCGAAACGACCCAGATAGCCCGTCAGGTGCGACAGTTTGCCGCAAATGATCCGTTGACCCCGCGCCCCCTTTTCCGGGCCGGGGACATCCGTGGCCAACAGCACCGACGGGACCTCAACCGGCAGCCGGTCGGCCACGTCGCGCACCCGCTCCAGCGTCCCGACCACCAGCACAAGGCCGCGGGAGCGGAACTCCACCAGTGACGTAGGAACCTGTTCCACTTCGTAAAATGCGGTAATCGCCGCGCTCCTGGGCGGGTCCGTGACCCGCCGGGCCGGGGCCTCGACGGCTTCAGTCCAATACGCTGTGTTCATACGGTCTCTCTGTCGGCCAGCCTGAGTAGTGACGTATAGGTTGGGCTTGGCTCTGCCCGGGTTATTGCAACCCCCGTGCCAGTTTCGGGGTACGGCGGCCCGATGCCGGGGCCACCGCTCCTCAGCCGTGGTCGTGATCGCGGGCCGGGGGCGACGGCACCCGGTCCGCTTGCCGCTGCGCTGCCTCTGCGCCGTCCACGTGCTCCGCCACCGGCGTCTCGCCGGCCTCCGCGGCCGGCCCTGGCGCCCGCTCTTCACTGTCGGCAACGGCCTCCTCGGCCCCTGCCGGCGCCTCTGCCTCCTCCGCTCTCGCCCGCTCCCGTTCGCGCTCACGCTCGGCAAGGCGGGCGATCTGACGTTTCATATCGTGGGTGACCACCTCCCCCAGCGGCTCGTAGCGGGTGTAATCCCCCGAGTACTCGCAGAGGGTGTCCACCACGTTATACTTCGGCGAGCGGAATACCTGGCGCAGGGCCGCATGGCGCAGGGCCTCACTGACGCCCCGCGACCAGAAACAGCTCAGGTCACTGCTTGCGCCCAAGGTCTCCAGCGGCGGCATGTCGTCATCGGTCAGCTCATCGATCCGTTTGCCCGTACGCGGGTCAATCCGGTCACCCACGGGCACCGGATCCGGCGCGGCAGCCTCCATGCCCTCCCGCGCCTCCGGGGCCCGCCCGGGTGCCGTGCCCTCCTCGCCCCGCTGCACCTGGTGCTTGCGCCGAGACCAGCGCCGGAGCAGCCCCGAAGGATCGTCGGTGAGGTCGTTGCGGTAACGCTCTTCGCTCATCTGTGCTCGCTCTGATTCTGGTTTGGATCCGAAGGTCAGCGTGGCGCGCGGTCCGCGCGCTGTTCCACATCGTCGTACTCGGCGTTGCGCCGGCGCCGCTTGCCCTTGCGCCGGCGGGGCTGGTAGTGATCCAACACGAAGTGCTCGACCCAGTGGTACACCTCGCCGGGCATCGCCACCCGATACACCTGCTCTGAGTGGTCCCGCAGCTCCGGTGCGTCGAGATCCTGCGCCTCGGCCAGGCTGACGGTGGTGCTGAGCGGGCGCAGTTCGCCGTCCGCGACGCGCTTGCAGACCACGAAGACCGTGGGCCGGTCGCTGCCCAGATTGAGGGCGTAATCCCCGGCATCCTGAGGCCGGAGCCGCAGCCGGAACCCTTGCCAAAGCCATTGCCGTCCGTCAGGCCCCTCCCGCATCAGGGTGCGACTGGGCTCTGCGGCCGCAAACCGGCCCCCGGCGACGACACCGACCGGCCACCCGCCCCGGGTTTCTCCCCGGATGACTTCGGCCATGACCACCGCGACCGGGAGCTCCCGGCGGCCGTCGAGCGTGGCGGCTGATTCCGCGTTCTGGTTCATCTATGCTCCTGATAGTCGGTAGCAGATTGCTGCACTAGGGAAACACTGACTCATCTCGCAAGTTTAGAAGGCGATGGTTAATTTTTCACCAACCCGCCGCGAACATCGTGGTCAACATCCATGCTGCACCCCGGAATCCAGCCACGGATCAATTGATAGCCTGGCCGCATTGCGCGATACTCCCGACAGCGATGCCTGGTTTGTTGCCCGCCGCCGCGTGTGGGCCCGACGCTGAAGGACTACCCGAAATGACCACCGACAGTCAGCTGATCGACCGCTTCGGACGCCGGGTCACTTATGTCCGCATGTCCGTGACCGACCGCTGCGACTTCCGCTGCGTCTACTGCATGAGCGAGGACATGCAGTTCCTCCCTCGGGCACAGATCCTCACCCTGGAGGAGCTGGCGACCCTGGGGCGTGCTTTCACGGAGTTGGGCGTCGACAAGATCCGAATCACCGGCGGTGAGCCACTGGTGCGCAGCAATGTGATGACCCTGTTCCAGTCCTTGGGGGCCCTGCCCGGTCTGCGCGAGCTGGTGATGACCACCAATGGCTCACAGCTGCCGCGCTATGCCGAGTCGCTCCGCCGGGCCGGGGTCCGGCGACTCAACATCAGCCTGGACAGCCTCGATCCGGACCGCTTTCACCGCATCACCCGCACCGGCAAACTGGCCAAGGTGCTGGAGGGGATCGAGGCGGCTCGTGAGGCGGGTTTCGACCGCATCAAGATCAACACCGTGGCGATGAAGAACCGCAACGACGATGAAATCCTGGACCTGGTCGATTTCGTGGTCGCACGGGGCCTGGACATCAGCTTCATCGAGGAGATGCCGCTGGGTGAGATCGACGACCACGACCGCGCCGAGGTCTATATGTCCAGCGACGAGGTGCGCGAGCGCATCAGCACGCGCTATTCCCTGGTCCCCTCCACCGCTACCACCGGGGGGCCGTCGCGCTACTTCAAGGTCAGCGGCACCGACAGCAAGGTCGGCTTCATCTCGCCGCACAGCCATAACTTCTGTGAGAGCTGTAACCGGGTTCGGGTCACCACCGAGGGGCGGCTGCTGCTCTGTCTGGGCCAGGAGCATTCGGTGGACCTGCGCCGGGTGCTGCGCGCCCACCCCGGCGAACTGGAGCCAGTCAAGCAGGCCATCCGTGATGCCATGGCCATCAAGCCCAAGGGTCACGACTTCAACCTGGCCGCCAAGCCGGTGATCATGCGCCACATGAACATGACCGGCGGCTGACCCCGTCCGCCGGTCCCGGATTGCGCAGCCCCGCCTGCCGTCAGCCCTTGAGCTCCAAGTCCGCGGCAACCTCGTGGTCGACACCGGCACCGTCCACGGTCAGGCGGACCTTCGCGCGCAGGGTGTCGCCCGGCTTCAGGCTGCCGTTCTCCAGTCCCGCCCGTACCGCTCTCTCAATCTCATGCTGAGAGGTCACACCCACCTGCTTGAGGAACTTACGGATCTGCTGATTAAGGGCGTCTTCGTCCAACATCACCATCCCTCCTTCAACGATCATCAGGCAACCAGAACAGATACATCATGAGTGAAACCGCAAACGCTAGCCAATCCTGTTGTGACAACCATGCCGGTGGTCTGCCGGTGGAAGAGGCCCGGGCACGTATCAAGGGGGGTATTCAGCCGGTCACGGTCCGCGAGCGCGTGGCCCTGCGCGACGCCCTGCACCGCATCCTGGCCGAGGACGTCCACTCCCCGGTGCCGGTCCCAGCCCACGACAACTCGGCCATGGACGGATACGCCGTGCGTGCCGCGGACGTCGCCGGTGAGGGCCCCACGGAACTGCGGGTGGTCGGACGGGTCCTGGCCGGCGAGACCTACGAGGGCACGCTGGGCGCGGGTGAATGCCTGCGCATCATGACCGGCGCGCCGATGCCGGCCGGCGGCGATACCGTCATCATGCAGGAGCAGGCCGAACGCACCGGCGACCTGATCCGTGTTCAGGCACCCCACCGGGCCGGCAACCATGTGCGCCGGGCCGGCGAGGACCTGGCTGAGGGGGAGCGCGTCCTCGCCGCCGGGCAGCGCGTCGGCCCGGCGGAACTCGGGGTCATGGCCTCGTCAGGCCTGGTGGAGGTCTCGGTATTCCGTCGCCTGCGGGTGGCCTTTTTCTCCACCGGCGATGAACTGCAAGGGGTGGGGCAGCCCCTGGGCCCCGGACAGATCTATGACTCCAACCGCTACACCCTGTTCGCCGCCATGCAACGGCTCGGGGTGGAGACGGTGGACATGGGCGTCATCGGCGACGACCACGAGAGCCTTCAGCGCGCCTTTCGCGAGGCCTCGGCGTTCGCCGACGTGCTGGTCACCTCCGGCGGCGTCTCCGTGGGCGAGGCCGACTACGTCAAGGACACCCTGGATGCCCTGGGCCAGGTGGATTTCTGGAAGGTGGCCCTGCGTCCCGGACGGCCGCTGGCCTACGGCAAGGTGGGCCGCGCGGTCTTCTTCGGCCTGCCCGGCAACCCGGTCTCGGTGATGGCCACCTGGTACCAGATCGTGCGCCCCGCCCTGCTGCACATGATGGGCGCGCAACCGGAGCCGGACCAGCTTTTCCCGGTCCGTTGCGCCGAGCCGCTGCGCAAGCGGCCCGGCCGCATGGAGTTCCAACGGGGCATCCTCACCTGGGACGATAACGGCCAGCCGCAGGTGCGCACCACCGGCGCCCAGGGCTCCGGGATACTGAGTTCCGTCTCGCGGGCCAATTGCTTCATCGTGCTGCCGTACAATGCAGGGAACGTGGAAGCCGGCGAGACCGTGATGGTCCAACCCTTCCACGGTCTGATATAGCCGGGCGACGCCGGGCCCTCCGGCCCTGTCGCTCGCGCCACCGATGACCGCAAGCGATGAGGAGTGGGCAACATGGCTAAGATCCTGGTGCTGTACTACAGCATGTACGGCCATATCCGAACCATGGCCGATGCCGTGGCTGAAGGCAGCCGCGAGGTGAGCGGCACCACCGTGGACATCAAGCGTGTCCCCGAGTTGATGAGCGAGGAGGCCCTGCGGAAGGCCGGCGCCCCTGCGGATGATACCCCGGTGGCGCGACCGGAGGAGCTGGCCGACTACGACGGCATCATCTTCGGCTCCCCGACCCGGTTCGGGAACATGGCCGGGCAGATGCGCAACTTTCTGGATCAGACCGGCGGCCTCTGGGCCCAGGGCAAGCTGATCGGCAAGGTGGGCAGCGTCTTCACCTCCACCGGCTCTCAGCACGGCGGGCAGGAGACCACCCTGACCTCGATGCAGACCACCCTGATGCACCACGGGATGGTCATCGTGGGCGTGCCCTATAGCTGCGCCGCCCTGACCAATATGGACGAAATCACCGGCGGCACCCCGTACGGGGCCTCGACCCTGGCCGGTCCCGATGGCAGCCGTCAGCCCAGCGAGAATGAGCTGACCATCGCCCGCTTCCAGGGCCGCCACGTGGCGGAGATCACTCAGAAGCTCGCGGGCTGAGCCCGCCTGGACCGCGAGGTATCGGCATGGGCCTGTTGGTCGACGGCGTCTGGCAGGAAGACTGGTACGACACCGAACGCACCGGTGGCCGCTTCGAGCGGCCGGAGACCCGGTTTCGCGACTGGGTCACCGCTGACGGCCGCTCCGGCTTTCCGGCCGAACCGGGCCGTTACCACCTCCACGTCTCGCTGGCCTGCCCCTGGGCCCACCGGACGCTGATCCTGCGTCACCTCAAGGGGCTGGAGGACGTCATCGACGTCTCCGTGGTGGACCCCTACATGGGTGAGGGGGGCTGGCACTTCTCCAACTACCCGGGGGCCAGTGAAGACCGGGTCAACGGTTGTCGCTACCTGCACCAGGTCTATCTGAAGGCCCGGCCCGACTATACCGGCCGGGTCACGGTGCCGACCCTGTGGGACAAAGTGGCCGGCACCATCGTCAACAACGAGTCGGCTGAGATCGTCCGCATGCTCAACAGCGCCTTTGATGCCTTTGGGCGCGCCGACCGCGACTTCTATCCCGCCGCGTTGCGCGAACAGATCGACCGGGTCAATGCCTTCGTCTACGACCGGATCAATAACGGCGTCTACAAGGCCGGCTTCGCCACCCGCCAGGACGCCTACGAGGAGGCCGTCGGCGCCCTCTTCGCGGCGCTGGACGAACTGGAGGAGCGGCTGTCCCGCCAGCCCTACCTGGCGGGCGATCGGGTGACCGAGGCGGACTGGCGCCTGTTCACCACCCTGGTCCGCTTCGATCCGGTGTACGTGGGGCATTTCAAGTGCAATGTCCGCCGGTTGGTCGACTACCCCAACCTCTGGGCCTATACCCGGCAGCTCTACCAGGTGGAACGGGTGGCAGAGACTGTCAACCTGGACCATATCAAACGGCACTACTTTACCAGCCACCCCATGATCAACCCCACCCGGATCATCCCGGCAGGGCCCGCGGTGGACTACAGCATCCCCCACGACCGCGGCCCGGTCCCGCTGTAACACCCCCCGGGCGATGCCCTGGTGCGCGCCGGCCTACTCCGGCACGCAGATCTTACCGGCTCGCGCCGCCTTCAACGTCATCACCACCAGCGCGATCACCAACACCGTGGTCAGCAGCACCAGCAGCGCGCCGGCAATGGCCAAGAAGGTGGAGGGCACCATGCCGGCCATGGTCACGGTGGCAATGGCGAAGGCGGCCACCGGGAAGGAGTAGGCCCACCAGGACAGGAAGAAGGGCAGTCTGCCAAAGCCCCGGGCCCGAAGCACCAGGAGCAGAAAGATGAATGCCCCGGTGTAGTACAGGATCCGACCCATGGCGTTGATCTCTCCGCCGTTCAGGTGGGTCCAGGCCAGAAAGCCCACAGCGGGCGGCGCCAGCAGGATCGCCAGGGTCGGCAGGAGCCGTTCCGGCAGCGGGTCGTGAAAGATGAACCGGTAGAACATCAGGGTCATCAACACCAGCCAGAAGACCACCCCGACACTGAAGAAGAACCAGGAGAGCTCCACGAAGCCCAACGGCACCCCCGCCAGCGGCATCAGCACGTTGCCCACCACCGGTATGAACCAGGCCGGATTGATGTGGGCAATCTGAAAGGGCCGCTGGCCGATCCAGATCCCCATCACCACCAGGGTAAAGGTGATATGCAGGGCCGCCCCCCCCAGCCAGAGCAGCCCCGCCAGCCAGGTCACATGGGGCTGCAGCAACATGGCCACCAGCACCAGGCTGATCGAGATGGCGGGAAAGAAGTTCATCTTCACGGGGTGGTGGAACTCCGCCTTCACCGCCTCTCGGTAGCGGATGAATTTCAGGCTGTAAGCCGCGGAAAGAAAAAGAAAGAGCAAGACCACGACAGCGGTCAGGGTGGTACTGATCGCAGCGGACCAGCCCCAAGCCTGCTCGGCCGCCCGCCAGGCCAGGGTCAGCCCGGCGGTCCCCATGACCGTCGCGAACAAGGGAATCGGCATATGCTCCAGGCTACGCCCGGCAGGCTGCGTGTCTTCCATTGGAACCCCCGTCTTTATATTCACAATCAATGAATCATTGTAGCGGCCCGGCCCGCTGAATGCATCCGCCAGAATGCCAGTGAAGCGGATCCCGCACACGGGTTACACTGGCCCCAGATCACCACCAACCCGCGAGTCCACGATCCGCCGATGAGCCCCACCGATCTGATCAAGCGGCTGCTGCCCACCTCCGGCAAGGCAACCGACAAGGCGCCGGAGCCATCGGCCCGGTCGGCCCCCCACGATTCCGCAGGCCAGGCCCGGCTGATCGCCATCGCCCGGAGCGATGCCGAACCCGGCGCCCGGGCCGACGCGGTCAAGCGGCTGACCGATCTCGACACCCTCCAGGCCTGCCTGGCGCCGGCCACACCGGCGCCCGTCCGGATGGCGGCGGTGGCACGCTTGAGCCTGCTGCTGAAATCGGACGACCCGGGCCTCGCCCCGCAGGAGCGGGTGGCGGCTGTCCGCCATTGCCCCGACACCACCGTCCTCGCCCACCTGGCACAGTCGGCCCGGCTCGAGGCCGTGCGACGGGCGGCACTGGACCGCCTGCGCACCCCCGCGGCCTGTCTCCAGGCCGCGCTGCACGACCCGGTCCGACGGCAACGCAAGTTTGCCGTTGAGTGCGTCGACCACCTGGAGACCCTGGAGGCGATTGCTGCCCAGAGCGACGACCGCGGCGTGGCCCGTCTGGCCCGGCGCCGCCTGCAGGCCCTCCGCGACGAGCAGGCCGAGCAGCAGGCGGTCCAGACCCAGGCGGTGGGGCTGTGCGAGGCCATGGAGGCGCTGGCAAGCGCGCCTTGGCGCGATGACCTGCCGGCCCGTCGCCAGCGCCTGGAGAACCAATGGCGGCAACTTGACCCGACGCCACCCCCGGCGCTGGCGGACCGCTTTGCCCGGGCCCAGGGCCATTGCGCGGCCCGCAGGGCACCCCAGGCCGGCGACCGGGAAGCGCGGCTGCTGAACGCCCTGGAGGAGGAGGCGCGGGCGCTCACCCACCACCCGGAGCCGGAAGAGGCGCGGCTCCGCCAGCTCCGCGAGTCGCTGGCGCGCACCCGCCGGGAATGGCTGCACCTGGGTGCGGACCCGGCCACCGAGGCCCGCTTCCGCACCCGCTACTGGCGTCTGGAATGCTGGTGTGCCGACGCCCGGCGGTTGCTCGACCAGCAACGGATCATCGAGCAATTGCTCAGTGAGGCCGACGCCCTGCCCCTCACCGAGGCGCCCCCCCTTCTGCGCCACGCCCGGCAGTTGCAGCAGGCGTTGCGACAGGCCCCGTGGCACAGCGGATTCCCGCTGCCGCGTCTGCTCAGGGAGGGCCAGGCGACGGTCAAGGCGCTGGAGCGCACGGCCCGCCATGCCGGCCAGACCCGCGTGAAACGGCTGCAGGCCCTCCACCACCTGATGGCCAGCCTGGAACAGGCCATCGAAGAGCGCGCCTGGGGGCGGGCCCGCCGACTAATCAGCGAGGCCCTGCGCGAGACCGGCGAGCGGCCCGCCGGCCCCGCTGGGGATCAGAGGAAGAGGTAGCTGCAGACCGCCACCGCCGCGATCACGGCCACCACATCGGCGGTCAGTGCTGCCGCCAGGGTGTGGCGGATGCGCCGTACCTGCACCGCGCCGAAATAGACGGCCAATACATAGAAGGTGGTCTCGGTGGAGCCCTGGAGGGTGGTGACCAGGTACCCCACATAGCTGTCGGGCCCAATGGCCGGGTCGTTGATGATCGAGGCCATCACCCCGTAGGCCCCGGAGCCGGACAGCGGCCGCAGCAGCGCCATGGGCAGGGCCTCCGCGGGGAGGCCGAAGCGCGTGGTGAAACCGCCGATGGCCCCGACCATGGCCTCCATGGCCCCACTGGCACGGAACATCCCCACCGCGACCAGGATCGCCACCAGGTAGGGGATAATCCGCAGCGCCACCTGAAAGCCGTCCTTCGCGCCCTCCACAAAGACCTCGTATATGCGCACCCCACGCAGGGCCCCGAAGAGCAGGAAGCCCACCATCAGGCCGGGCACGATCCAGGGCGATAGCAACCGCCCGTAGACCACCGTGAGTGGAATCAATGCCACCAGGCCACTCAGGGCCACCAGCGACACCCACAGGGGGTAGCCCTGTCCGGCGTACTCGGGCAGAGCGTCCTGCTGCTCCGCCTCCTTCACCCAGGGCCGTTCCATGGTGCGTGCCGCCGGGTCCGGCGGCCCGGCGGGGAAGAAGCGTCGGAACAGCATGGCGGCCGTGACCGCGGCAATGGTGGCACAGATGGTGGCGACGAGCGTCGTTGGCAGAATCCCGGCGGGGTCCTCCGACCCGGCGGCGGCCCGCAACGCAATCACGCCGGTGGGCAAGAGGGTGATGGAGGAGGTGTTGATGGCCAGGAACAACGCCATCGAGTTTGTCGCCGTCCCGGGGTGCGGATTCAGCTTGTCCAGCTCCTGCATGGCCCGGATACCGAAGGGGGTGGCCGCATTCCCCAGGCCCAACGCATTGGCCGACATGTTGAGGATCATCGCGCCCATGGCGGGGTGGTCCGGCGGCACGTCCGGAAACAGCCGGGTCATCAGGGGCCGGATCAGGCGCGCGATAATGGTCAGCAGCCCCCCGGCTTCGGCGACCTTCATCAGCCCCAGGAACAAGGTCATGACGCCGACCAGGCCCAAGGCCAACTCCACCGCCCCGCCGGCGGACTCAATCACGCCGCTGGAGAGCACCTGCATCGGGCTCTCCTCCCCCGCCCCCCCATCGAAGCGCAGTTCCCGCCAGGCGGCCGTGGCAAAGGCCACCAGAACGATCCCCAGGAAGATCCAGTTCATACCCTAATCCCTGTCCGTCCCCGCTCCGGGCCCGGAGACGTTAGCCGGTTCCGACCTGCGACACCAGGCCCGCTTGCCAGGTGCCAAGGGAGGCGCTTAGCCTAAGCAGCCGAGCGATCCCCGACCCAGGTGGCCACCTTTGAGTGATCCATTGATCCGTTCCACACCCGGAGCCCTGCTCCGGGCCACTATAGAGCTGCTGTTGAGCGGCGTCCTGGCGCGTGTCGTGCTGCCCCTGCTGTTGGGCCTGCTCGCCGCCCACTCCGGCGCCCTGGCCTACACCCTCAGCGCACCGCTCGGCGCGTGGCCGCAGTTGGTGATCACCGCCTGGTGGCTGGGCACTGCCGTCACCCTGGCGATGGCGCTGGCCAGCTGGCTCTGCGCCCGCGCCCTGGGGCTTCCCGCCGTGCATCATCGCGCCGCCCTGGGGCGAGGACTGCTGGGCAGCGCCCTGCAAAGTGCCGTCTTCGCCCTGCTGGCCGTCCTCGCCACGGTCGCGGCTTGGCTTTGGCTGCCCGCAGTCGTCTCCGGTGTCGCCGGCTATGCCGCCGACCGGGCGCTCGATCCCTATACCAGCGTGCCCGGCGTGGAACTGTTGACCGGCCTGCTGCTTTACGGCGGGCTGCAACTGGTGCTGGGGGCCTGGCTCTGGCTGCCCATGCTCATGTTGTTGATACGTGCCCGACCGGGTCACGCCCTGCGTCGCGCCCGCCGCGCATTGTACGACGGGGGTTGGCTGGACGTATTGTTCGTCGGCCCGCTGCTGGTCCTGGCCGCGCTGGCCCTGGTCGATTTCCGCCTGGCACTGGCCGGGTTGCCCCTCTTCAGCTTCTGGCCCGCCCTGGCGACGCGGGCGGTGGCGGAATCCGCCGGCAACCCCTTCCAGGCGTTGGCCCGGGCGGCCGACCGCTGAACCCCTACCGGTGTAAGAGAGGAGAGTCGCGGCACCCATGAACATCCCAGAGGGCCTGCTCCCGGCGTGGGTGGCTTGGGCCACCCTGCCGCTCTATCTCAGCCTGCTCCTGTGGGCGGTCCTGCGCTCACCCTGGAAACTGCTGCAGGCCAACCGCCTGCAGCACGTGTTCTTCGGCGCCAGTGTCATCATGGCCCTGCTCTGGCGCATGCAGGCCGGCATCCATCCCGGGCTGGAACTCCACCTGCTGGGGATCACAGCCATGACCCTGATCTTTGGCTGGCGGCTCGCCCTGGTCGGCGCCTCCATTGCCCTGCTGGTGCACACCACGATGGGCTTCTACGACTGGGCGACGCTGGGCATCAACGGCCTGATCGGCGTGGTGCTGCCGGTCCTGCTGGCCAGCCGGCTGCACCGGCTGGTGGCCACCTGGCTGCCACGCCACTTCTTCGTCTATGTGCTGGTCTCGGCCCACTTCGCCGCCATGATCGTGATCGCCGCCACCATGACCGCCGGCGGCCTGCTGCTCGGTCTCTTTGGGGTATACCCCTGGGAGCGAATCGTGGGGGATTATCTTATCCTCATGCCCCTGGTCATGCTGCCCGAGGGGTTCGTCAACGGCACCACCATGACCATGCTGACGGTATTCAAGCCAGAGTGGGTGCGCAGCTTCGATGACCGGGACTATATCCGTGGTAAATGAACGCGTTATAGAGACTTTCGACATATTCTAGCCGATTGACAGCCCCATCCCGCCTGCCATAGTTGCCATAGGAGGTCCCGGCCAACAGGGATCGTCAACCCGGCCAAAGGCCGCAAAGGCAGGAGGAGTCAATTAATGGCTACGACCGATACCGTGGGACAGACCAGCAGTCCTGAAGCATCATCCAACATCGAGATCCGGGATGTCACCCTGGAGCATCCCTGGCGCTGGCTCGCCGCCGGCACCCGCGACTTCGCCCAGGCACCATTCACCAGCTTCGCCTACGGGCTGGCCATCACCCTGCTGAGTTTCGCCATCACGCTGGCCCTGTTCGCCGCGGGGCTACAGCACTGGCTGCTGCCACTGGCGGCGGGGTTCATGTTTGTCGGCCCACTCCTGGCGGTAGGGTTCTACGACATCAGCCGGCGCCTGGAACGTGGCGAACCGCCCACTCTGGCCGCGGCAGCCGCCGCCTGGAAGTCCAACCCGGTGCAGATCTCATTGATGGGCCTGACCCTGATGATCTTCTTCCTCTTCTGGGTCCGGCTGGCGACGCTGCTGTTTGCGGTGTTCTTCGGCAACATCCCCACCGGGCTCACCGGGCTGGTGGAAGCGACGTTGACCATTCAGGGCGTCTCCTTCCTGGCCCTGGGCGGCGCCATCGGCGGGGTCCTCGCCTTCCTGGCCTTCTCCCTGAGCGTGGTCAGCATCCCGCTACTGGTGGACCGCCAGAGCACCTTTATGGATGCGATTACCGCCAGCCTGCAGGCCGTTTACCGGAATCTGGACGCCATGCTGCTGTGGGCGGCGCTACTGGCGGCCTTCACGATCGCCGGCATCGTCACGTTCTATATCGGGCTGGCCATCGTGCTGCCGCTGCTTGGCCACGCCAGCTGGCATGCCTACCGGGATATGGTTGCCCCGGAGCAACCGGCGCAGGGTTCGGCCGCGGAGTCGGAAACGGAAACCGAACCGAACGCGACGTAGTCCCTAATCCCACGGCGCCCTGGTCCCACGGCACCCTGGGCCGTGGGATCACCGCAACGCAACACGCCCCCCGGGACCACCGTTCCGGGGGGCGTGTTTTCGCCGGGCGGCCAAGGCCGTATCAGCCTGGCGAGACCGGCTGACGGCTCTCGGCGCTGGCACCGGTATCCTCCTCCCAGCGCAGGCGCAACTCACCCGCCGTCTCTGCCTGGAAGTAGAAGCGGATATAGGGGTTGGCCGCCAGTGACCGCATCAGCTCCGCCTCCACCACCGGCTCCCCGTCCAGTTCCGCCTGGAAGCGGTGGATGATTCGCTCCGGGATGGGCTCGCCCTGCTCATCCTCGCGCAGACCGGTCTCCATCGGGTGGTTGATGAGGGTGATCACCTCGCCCGGCTCCCCCACACTCAGTTGTCGGGGCATGCGCACGCGCGGTTCCGGCAACCCGCCTTGGTGGTCGCCATTACCGTAGGTATCGTCCCGCAGCAGACAGCCGCTGACGGTCACCCGGGCCTGCTGCTCCGCCATCCGGACGCTGCCGTCGCTCATCTCCGCCAGGGCCAGCACCGTCTGCGACTCATTGAGCCGGATCCGGGTGGTGACCGCCGCCTTGCCGGCCCGCGGCGAGAAGCGGAAGGTGGCGATCGGTGGTGACGGGTTGCGAAGCGCGTAAAGGTGGATCGCCTCCACGCGGTCCTCCCCGGACATGGCGCTGTCCACACTGACGTGCAGGCGTACCGAGCTGCCGTCCTCGGAGACCGCGGGCAACTCCAGGGCAATGCCGTCGGTGCGCGGGGTGCGTTCCCCGACGACGGCGCGGGCCGCCTCCAGGCGCTCCCAGCTCTGACGAGCCCACACGGCAGCGGGGATCACCCACAGGGAGGCGCCCGCCAGCAGCCCGGTAGCGCCATGGCGCAGCAGGCGCCGGCGGCTGAGGGAAAGCTCGGTGAGGAATGTCTTCGCCATAAAGTGCTCAATCGTTCAACAGGTTACCCAAGGGGTTGGATTCGTCCCGCGGCACCGGGTTCCAGACCCGGCCGGCATAAACTTATTCACAACGCCGGCAAGCGCGCCGGCCCGCGCAGGCCCACCAGCGCCCCCACCACGATGCCGCTGGCTGCCAGCAGGGAGGGCAACGCCAGGGTGGAGAGGCCGGTGATCCCCTGGCCAATGGAACAGCCCAGGGCCAGGGCGCCGCCAATCCCCATCAGCGCCCCTCCGCCCATAGCCCGGAGCATGCGCTGGGGGCTGGGAAAGCCCTCCAGTTGGAAGCTCCCGGTCACCAGCGCGGTGGCCAGCGAACCCAGCAATACCCCCGCCACCACGGTGACACCAAAGCTCAGATCGGTACCGCTCGCCAACATGAGGTATTGGATACCGTCGCCAATCGGCGCCACGAAGGTCAGTGAGACCACCGGTACCGGGTCGAAGTCGTCGGCGCCCAGGGAACCGGTGACCCACCAGCCAGCGGGCACCAGAAGCCCCACAAGGATGCCCGCCGCCCACTCCTGGCGGCGGTGGCGATACCCCTGATCGCTGAACACATAGACCAGCAGCGGAATCGCCAGCACCAGCACCATCAGCCAGCGCGCCAACAGCTCCGGCAGCCCCGCGCTGGCCAGCCAGCCGTGCAGCCCCGCACCCAGGGCCAGGCGCAGCCCCGTGGCCTCGGCCAGCGCCAGGCGCCAGCCGGCAAACACCCCGGTAAGTGCCATGAACGCCGCCACCCCGAGGCAGGTCAGCACCACGAAAGAGCGCAGATTACCACCCCCCAGCAACACGGCGGCACGGGCCCCACAGCCGTTGGCCATGACCATCCCGTAACCGAACAACACGCCCCCCAGCGGAACCAGCAGCCAGGAGAACTCCGGGGCCAGGTAGTGAGTCCGGCCGAGATCGATCACCCCCAGGCTGGCCAGAAGCTGCGACCCCACCAGTGCCGTGACCACGGCCAGCGCGAAGGTGCGCAGCTTGCCACCGTCACCGGCCTGAAAACAGCGCTGCAGACCCCGGGTCAGGCAGAAACCACTCCGCCGGCCGACGATGCCAAAAACCAACCCAATCACCAGACCGCCCAGATTGACCAGGGTCGTGTGCTCCACTGCCTCCAAGAAATGCTCCTCCCACACGTAACGCGCCCCGGGTGCGCCTTCCCGCACCCGGGGCTGTCACCCAGCGCCGCACCCGGGAGGTCAACCGCGGAAGCGGGTGCCCCAGGTGTCTTCGCTGATGGCCTCGTACCAGTTAACGGCGTACTCCGCCTCCCTGGCGCGGAACGCCTCATCGGCCTCCCGGGGGCTGACGCCTCCGGACCCGGGCACCTCGGCAATATGGCCGTCGATGACCTTGTACACCCCGGCCACGGAGATACCGTAACCTGGCGCGATGAGACTGTAGCAGGTGTTGTTCCAGACTGCCGGGGGCGGCGCGTGCCCGGCAAACTCGGAGACGATGGCCGAGGCCACCACCTTGGCCTGGGCGTTGGCACAAAAGCCCGATTTTGGCATCGGTGCCGCGATGGTGGCGTCACCCACCACGTAGATGTCCTCGATCTGGGTCGACTCAAAGGTCTGTGGCTTGACCGGTACCCAGCCGCTGGCGTCCGTCACCCCGGCCCGGCGGGCGATGAAACCGGCCTTCTGCGGCGGCACCACGTTCAACACGTCGGCCCTGTGGCGGGTTCCGAACTCCGTCTCCACCTCCCGACGGTCGGCGTCCACGGCCACCACCCGGCCGTCCTGCGAGGCGCCCACCCACTCGATCATGTCACCGTAAAACTCCGCCCAGCCGTCCAAAAACAGCGGCTGCTTGGAGAAGTTGTCCTTGGCATCGAGCAACAGGATCTTGGACCGCGGCTTGTGCTGCTTGAAGTAGTGGGCGATCAGACTCACCCGCTCATACGGGCCGGGCGGACACCGGAAGGGGTTCTCCGGGGCGCGCAGGATGAACAGCCCACCATCCTCCATGGCCTCCAACTGACGGCGCAGCAGCCGGCTTTGCTCGCCGGCCTTCCAGGCGTGCGGGGCCTTCTCTGCCGCGGCCTCGTCGTAGCCGGCCAGCCCGTCCCAATCGAAGTCGATGCCGGGCGAGAGCACCAGCTTGTCGTAGCGGAGCCGCTCGCCCGTGCTCAACCGCACCTCGTGGCGATCACCGTCCACATCCTCGGCCGTGGCGTGCACCACATGCACGCCGTAGTGCTCCCGCAACTCGTCGTAGCCGTGGCGGATGTAGGCCATCTCCTTGATTCCGCCCAGGTACCAGTTGCTGAACGGGCAGGTATAAAAGTGCTCAGAGGCCTCCACCAGGGTGACCTCCACCGCCGGATTGAAGCGTTTCAGGAACTTGGCCGCAGTGGCCCCACCGAAACCACCACCCACCACAACCACGTGACCCGCGCCGCCGGCCCGCGCGGCCATCGGCACACCCAGGCCGGTCATGGCGGTAACGGCGCCCGCGGCGCCCAGCAGGCCCAGCGCCTGTCGCCGGTTGATGCGAGGCTGCTCCATGGATAGCTCCTTTCTGTCTTGCCTGTCGTTGCTGTACCGGACCATGAATCAACGCTCCAGATTGGAGAAGTAGCGGGCCAGCGCCTCGATCTCCTCGTCCGAGTAGCCCTTCGCGATCCGGTTCATCACGGTGGTGTCCGGCACCTCATCCTCCCGGAAGGCGAGCAACTGCGCCCGCAGGACCCGGAACGATTCTCCGGCCAGTGCCGGCACCTCCTCACCACGACGCCCCTCGACGCCATGACAGGCAAAGCAGGTACTGGCCAGCAACTCCTTGTGCCGTAGCTGCACTGCATCGTCATCCGCCCCCCAGGCCGGGACGCCCGCCAGGGCCATCCCCAACAGGGCGGCGAGGGTGGTCATCAATGCCCAATGGGCCGTCCGTTCACCAGGTCTTTGCACTCCGCGCATGTTCGCTTCCATTGATTGTGTTTGGGCGAGTGGAGACAGCTTGCAGGTGGCAGGCGCCCCGGGGCGCCGTTGCTTAGCGCAATACTAGGAAATCCAGCGAATAACCAAAAGAAAGATAATGTTAATTGTTTATTGCTCTTTGTTATTTACCCCTTTCAACCCTCCGCCGCTCCGCGGCCCGGACTGCAACCGCAATCCCTGGGCGCTAGCCCGGCGGGGGTCCGCGGGCGGCGTTGCAGCCGCCTCATGCCGGCACCCCGTGCCGTCCGAAACGCCGCAGACAGTCGCGAGCCACCGCCAGGTCCACGCCCGCCGCCAGCTCGAAGCTATTAAAGCCCGTGCGACGCAGGGCGCTGAGCTGATCAACCCGCAGATCGCCGGCCGCACGCACCGGGCCGGAGTAGCCCAAACGCCGCAACCACGGAAGCAGGCTAAAGCCCCGCCCGTCGGTGGCCACCGGGAAGCGAACCACGATCAGGGCCAGCTCGGACAGCACGTCTTCCAAGCCCTCGGGGCTGTCTTGGCCCTCCAGCTCCAGCCCCAGGCGGCCGGTCTCCGGCCAGGGACGGCCGGCCGCCTCCCAGTCCTCACGCCGGAGCAGCCAGTCCCCGGGGGGCAGGGGATCGGCGGGCACCCCGGACCGCGGCCGGACAAAGTCATCGGTCACGGGCTCGCCGTCGTCACGCAGCAGCATGGAGCACCTCCTTGAAGGGCGCCAGGCCGACCCGGCGCACGGTATCGAGGAAACGTTCATCGCCCTCGCGCAGGGCGACATAGCGCGCCATCAGCGACCCCACCACCGGCGCCACCTGTTCCTGGGGCACGGCGGGGCCGAGCACCTTGCCCAGACTGACCTCACCGGCCGATGATCCGCCGAGCTGGATCTGATACCAGGGCTTGCCCCGCTTCTCCACGCCCAGAATACCGATATGGCCCACATGGTGGTGGCCGCAGGCGTTCATGCAGCCGGAGATATTCAGCCGCACCTCACCCAGATCGTGGAGATAGTCCAGTTCATCCAGCTCCGCCTGCACCGCCAGGGCCACCGGGATGGATTCGGCGTTGGCCAGGTTGCAGTACTTCCAACCCGGGCAGCAGATGACATCCGACACCGTGCCTACCACCGGATGGGCCAGTCCACGCGCCGCCAGGGTCCGCCAGACCTCGCGCAAGTCCCCGGCCGGGATATCCGGCAGCACCAGGTTCTGGTGGTGGGTGCTGCGAATCTCGCCCTGCCCGAACCGCTCCGCCAGATCGGCCACGGCATCCATTTCGTCGCTGGTGATATCCCCCGGCTGGCGTTCACCCCCTTTCAGGCAGACGGTGACCGCCCGTACCCCGGGCTGACGCTGCAACTCGGTGTTCCAGCGCAGCCAATGGCCGAAGGCCGGCTCTTCCGCCGCCTGGGCCTCAAGCCCCTGCTCGTCGGCCGCCGGGGCCGATACCGGCGGCCGGTCGAAGTGGCCCGCCACGGCCCGATAGCGCGATTCGGAGATCCGCAGGGGCGCCTTTTCCATGGTGGCGTACTCGGTCTCGACCAGATCCCGGAACCGGGCCAGGCCCAACTCCCGTACCAGGATCTTGATCCGCGCTTTGTACTTGTTGTCACGCCGGCCCAGCCGGTTATAGATCCTGAGGATGGCCTCCAAATAGGGCAGCAACTGCTCGCCGGGCAGGTCCGTACGCAGCCGTTGGGCGATCACCGGCGTCCGGCCGAGCCCGCCGCCGACCCAGACCTCGAAGCGGGCGGCATGCCCCGTCCCGGAAACCAGCCGCAGGCCGATGTCGTGCACCTGTACGGCGGCCCGGTCGTGACGGGCGCCGCTGACCGCAATCTTGAACTTACGGGGCAGGTAACTGAACTCCGGGTGCAGGTTCGCCCACTGGCGGATGAGTTCGCACCACGGCCGGGGGTCGTCCACCTCGTCCGGGGCGACACCCGCCATCTGATCGCTGGTGACGTTGCGGATGCAGTTGCCACTGGTCTGGATGGCGTGCATCTCCACCCCGGCCAGGTCGGCCAGCACCTCCGGCACGTCCTCCAGCTTCAGGTGGTGCAGCTGCAGGTTCTGGCGGGTGGTGAAGTGGCCCAGACCCCGGTCGTAGCGCCGCGCCACCTCCGCCAGGGCCCGCAACTGTCGGACCGAAAGGGTGCCATAGGGGATGGCGATGCGTAGCATGGGGCCGAGCCGTTGGATATAGAGGCCGTTCATCAACCGCAGCGGCCGATAGTCGTCCTCACTCAGCTCGCCCGCCAGATGACGGCGGGTCTGGTCGCGGAACTCGTCCACCCGCTCCCGCACCAGGGCGTAATCCTCGTCGGTGTATTGATACATGCCTCTAGAATCCCTGCCGTGTATTGACGGCCCAAGCTTAGTGGTCGTGGCCCCGGAGGCAGAAAGAATGAATCGGGAATTGCTTATGCTTATGGATTTTCAAAACTCTGTCAGTCATTCCCTCTCGCATTAAGCAAAGCAAAAAACATTACTTCTTAACCCGTTGCCGCTTTGCTAGCGTGCCCCCATCCACAAACGGGACCGACACCATGAAAAGCGAGCATGTCACTCCGCAACGCCTGCAGGCCCTGACCGAGGCCGCCGCCACCCTGCTCCGCCATATCGAAGGCCAGCATTCACCGGCGGCGCTGGCTATGAGCTTCGGTGCCGAGGACATGGTGCTGCTGGACCTGGTCTGCCGAGAGGCACCTGGCATCACTCCCTTTACGCTGGACACCGGGCGGCTGAACCCGGAGACCCACGACTTGCACCAGCAGGCACGGGCGCGTTACGGCGTGGTCATTGAGGCCTGGTATCCCGAGGCCGATTTGGTCCAGCGTTGGGTTCACAACCACGGCATCAACGGCTTTTACGACAGCCGCAGCGCCCGGGAGGCCTGCTGCTACGTGCGCAAGGTGGAGCCCCTGAACCGCGCCCTGGCCGGCCGCCGGGCCTGGATCACCGGGCAGCGGCGGGCCCAATCGGTCACCCGCCACGGACTGCCGGTGGAGGAACACGATGCCGCCCATGGCCTGGCCAAGTTCAACCCGCTGGCGGAATGGAGTGAGGCCGATGTCTGGGCCTATATCCGCCATCATGAAGTGCCCTACAACCGCCTCCACGACCAGGGGTACCCCAGCATCGGCTGCGCCCCCTGCACCCGCGCCGTGACCGTGGGCGAGGATCCCCGTGCCGGTCGCTGGTGGTGGGAGGACCCGACGCAGCGGGAGTGCGGGCTGCACCGCAACCCCGCGGCAGACGCACAACAGGCGGCGGGGAGGCAGTGACCATGACAGCCGCCCTGCCCCGTCCCGGTGAAGTCTTCCTGGTGGGCGCCGGCCCCGGCGACCCGGACCTGCTGACCCTGCGCGCCGCGCGGATCATGCAGTCGGTGGACGTGGTGCTGTATGACCGACTGGTGGCACCGGAGATCCTCGCCCTCGTCAGCCCGGACGCCGAACGCATCCCGGTGGGCAAGTCGGCGGGCCACCACAGCCTCAGCCAGTCCGCCATCTGCGCCCGTCTGGTGGAACTGGCCTCGGCAGGCCAGCGGGTCCTCCGACTGAAGGGGGGCGATCCCTTCATCTTCGGCCGCGGCGGCGAGGAAGCCGCCGAGCTCGCAGCGGCGGGCGTACCTTTTCAGGTGGTCCCCGGCATCACCGCGGCCCAGGGCTGCGCCGCCTACGCGGGCATTCCCCTGACCCATCGGGATCTCGCCCACAGTTGCCGTTTCCTGACCGGGCATCCGGCCACCGATGCGGACGAAACCGACTGGGCGGACCTGGCCCGACCCGGTCAGACCCTGGTGTTCTATATGGCCTTGGGGCCGCTGGCAGACGTGTGTGCCCGCCTTCGCCAGCATGGGCTGCCCTCCTCTCATCCGGCCGCAGTGGTGGAACAGGGCACCACCCGGGCACAGCGGGTGATCACCGGCAGTCTGGAGACGCTCCCCCGCCAGGTGGCTGCCGCCGCGGTACAGTCACCGGCGCTGCTCATCATCGGTGAGACGGTGCGGCTCCAGAGTGAACTGAACTGGTTTCGGCCCGGGGTGAACGCCGGGGCCCCGGTTTTTCGTGACTTGCCTGCAACGACGGATGCCGGGGCCGGCGTCCGGCCTTTGAGAAAAGCGGGAGGAACCGCATGAGCAGTGCCGCAACGGCCCTTCAGGGTCCGCAACCCAATGCGTTGCCCGCCGCCAGCCACCTGGATCGGCTCGAGGCGGAGAGCATCCATATCCTCCGGGAGGTGGCTGCCGAGTTCGATAACCCGGTGATGCTTTACTCGGTGGGCAAGGACTCCTCGGTGATGCTGCACCTCGCCCGCAAGGCGTTCCATCCCGGCACCCCGCCCTTCCCCCTGCTGCACGTGGATACGACCTGGAAGTTCCGCGAGATGATCGCGTTCCGAGACCGCATGGCGGCGGAAAGCGGAATGGCGTTGCGGGTCCACATCAACCAGGAGGGGGTGGCACGCGGCATCGGCCCCTTCAGCCACGGCTCCGCGGTGCACACCGACGTCATGAAGACCCAGGCGCTGAAACAGGCCCTTGACCGCTATGGCTTCGATGCCGCCTTCGGCGGCGCCCGCCGGGACGAGGAGGCCAGCCGCGCCAAGGAGCGTGTCTACTCCTTTCGCGACCGGCACCACCGCTGGGATCCGAAGGCCCAGCGCCCGGAGCTGTGGAACGTCTACAACGGGCGCATCCACAAGGGGGAGAGTATCCGCGTCTTCCCGCTCTCCAACTGGACGGAACTGGACATCTGGCTCTACATCCATCGCGAGGGCATCCCGGTGGTGCCGCTCTATTTCGCGGCGGAGCGGCCGGTGGTGGAACGGGACGGGCTTCTGATCATGGTGGACGATGACCGCCTACCGCTGGCCCCGGGCGAGATCCCGCGCCTGGAGCGGGTCCGCTTCCGCACGCTGGGCTGCTATCCGCTCACCGGCGCCATCCGCTCAGAGGCCCGCTCGGTGCCGGAGATCATCGCCGAGATGCTCGACTCCTCCAGCAGCGAGCGCCAGGGTCGCGCCATCGACCACGACCAGTCCGGCTCCATGGAGCGCAAGAAGCGGGAAGGCTACTTCTGATCGCCACCCCCCATTCATCGCAAGCACACCGGAATACCATGACCACCAACACCGATCTGGAGCGGCGCCTGGAGGCGCTGGAGGCCCGCGATCTGTTGCGTCTGCTCACCTGCGGCAGCGTGGACGACGGCAAGAGCACGCTCATCGGCCGGCTGCTCTATGATGCCGGCGCCATTCCCGATGATCAGCTCGCCGCGGTGGAACGCGCCAGTGCCCGCTACGGCACCACCGGCGACAGCCCCGATCTGGCGCTGCTGGTGGACGGGCTGGAGGCCGAGCGCGAGCAGGGGATCACCATCGACGTGGCCTACCGCTACTTCGCCACCGAAAGGCGCAAGTTCATCATCGCCGATACCCCCGGCCATGAGCAGTACACCCGCAATATGGCCACCGGGGCCTCCACCGCCGATGTCGCCATCCTGCTGGTGGACGCGGCCAAGGGGCTGCTGCCCCAGACCCGTCGCCACAGCGCCATCTGCGCCCTGCTCGGCATCCGCTCGGTGGTCCTGGCGGTGAACAAGATGGACCGGGTGGCGTGGGACGAGGCCACCTTCCGCACCATCGAACGCGATTACCGGGTACTGGCCACGCGCCTGGGGCTGGAGCAGGTGGCCTGCATCCCGGTCGCCGCCCTGCACGGGGACAACGTGGTCCGGCGGGCCGGACCGACGGCGCCCTGGTACACCGGGCCCACCCTGTTGCAATGGCTGGAAGGGGTGCAGCCGGCCGTCGACCAGCGCCCGTCGGGCCCTGTCCGCCTGCCTGTGCAGTACGTCAACCGGCCCCATGCCGGGTTCCGCGGCTATGCCGGGACGCTGGCCACCGGCACCCTGCGCGCGGATCAGCCTGTGCGCGTGCTGCCGGGAGGGCAGCGGACCCGCATTCGCAGCGTGGAAGGCTTCTCCGGGCCGCAAGCCGAGGCCCACGCCGGCCAGGCGGTGACCGTCACCCTGGCCGACGAGGTGGACGTCTCCCGGGGCGACTGGCTGGTGGCCGAGGAGCACACCGGCCTGCGCTGCGCCCGCCAGCTTCGGGCGAACTTGATCTGGATGGATGAGCAGCCCCTCCACCGCGGGCGGCAATTCTGGCTGAAACTGGCCAGTCGCTCGGTCCCAGCCACTGTGACCCGGCTGCTGCACACGCTGGATATCACCGACCTGGAACAGCGTGGGGCCCCCGAGGGGGTGCCACTGAATGGCATTGCCGGCGTGGAAATCAGTCTCGGCGCACCGCTGCCCTGCGAACCCTACGCCGACTGCACGGACGCCGGCGCCTTCGTGTTGGTGGACCGGACCCACCACGGCACCGTCGCCGCCGGCATGATCACCGACCTGCAGCGCGACATCGGCGCCCCGGTGGCTCCGGACCACGAGGGACGGGCCGCCCAGAAGGGTCAGACCGCGCTGACCGTCTGGCTGCACGGGGACGACCCGGCCCGGCGCTCGGCCCTGCTCGAGCGCCTGGACGGCGCGCTCTTCGCCCAGGGCCTGCATACGTACCGCCTGCCCCGGTCGCTGCCCGGCGGCCTCGGCCCGGAGGCGCTGTTACCCCTTTTTCTGGACGCCGGGCTGGTGGTGCTTGCTGACAGCGAGGCCCCCGCCCCCGCACCCTTACCGGCCGGGCCGCTGCTCGCCCGCCCGGTGGCGGACGATGACGAGGCCCTTCTCGACGAGCTGATCCACGAGGTCCTCGCCCACCAACCGGGCGTGTCCTGAGACGGGTCACACCGGCACGGCCACTGGGCCGGTGACTTCAGGCTGGGGCGGAGCGCCAGTCCATGCAGGCGCGGACCAGCGCGTGCTGGCGCAGGCGCCGGTCGCTATCCGGATCCTCCCAGACCGGCTGCTTGGCGATCGCCTCGATATAGTCCGCGGGAAAGGCGTGGAAGCGCGCGCCGGCAGCGACGATGTCCCGGTACCAGCAATAGGGCTGAACCGTGGGGTCCAGCCGTTCCGGATTGGCCACGTAGGTGAAGGCCCGGACCGCCTCGCCCCCCTCGGCGTGCACCTCGATATCCTCCAGGAAATAGCCGACACCCAGGCTCTCCGCCGCATCCAGGTAGGGCCGTTCGTCCGCGCGCAGGGAGAAAAGCACACCGTGGACCCGCCCACCGGGCCGCGCGGCGATCCGGCACTTGCCCGAGCCGTCGGTGACGCTCTTTTTGTCGAAACGCAAGGCGTGGTCGGGCAACACCGCGGTCCCCAGCGGCCGGCTGGAGGGGACCCGGCGGCGCAGCCGGAGCGGGTGCAGATTGGAGCCGTAGGCGAAATAGATCAGTTCGGGCATGGTGGACGCCTTACGGGCGCTCAGGCCCCCTTGAGTTGACTGGATTCGACTAACCGCACCCCGGCGCCGATGAGATCCCGGCGCACCGCGTCATCCGCGGCGGGATCCACCGGCCGCGTGAGGTCCCAGAGAAAGTGACAGGCGAAACCCTCGGCGGCCCCGTCCTCGGCGCTCCACTTGACGCAGTAGTCCCGGGCCAGGCCGCAGAGGAACACCTCGCTGACCCCGTGATCGCGCAGATAGCCCGCGAGCCCGGTGGGTGGCCGGCGGCCGTCGGGCCCATGATTGCTCCGAAAGGCGCTGTAAGAGTCCACGGCCGGGTCCGTGGCCTTCCGCAGAACAAGCGTGGCGTGCCGCCACGGCATATCGGGGTGAAGGGCTGCGCCGGGAGTATCCTGCACACAGTGGTCGGGCCAGAGGACCTGGGGCTGGCCGTAGAGCTCAATGGTGTCGAAGGGCGACCGACCGGGCTGCTGGCTGGCGAAGGAGACATGATCGGCCGGGTGCCAGTCCTGGGTGGCGATGATGTGCCGAAACAGCCCCGAGGCCATCAACCGACCGATGGGTTCCACCAGCGTGTCCCCCTCCGGAGCAGCCAACGGCCCCCCCGGCATGAAGTCAGGCTGCATGTCCACGACCAGCAGGGCCGCGGAGCCGGCATCGACTGTGATGGACTCGTCGCTCATGGTGTGTTGCTCCTGGCGGGCCGCGGGGGGCCGGCCTGCCCGGCCGCCGGACACCACGGTCCGCCCGTAATGATCAACTCTATCAATAGACCATGGGGGCACCGGCCCCTGCCGTCAAGGGGTCAGCGGGGCTCCTGCACCAGCACCCAGGGGGCCACCACCACGCACCAGAGGGTCGCATCCTGCGCCGACCAGCGTTGCGCCTCCTCCTCGCCGGTACGGCGGAGATAGCCCCCCTCAAGCCACGCCGCCACCGCCTTTTTGTCGTCCTCGATAAAGCGGGCCCCTACCTCCACCAGATCCAGTTCATGGGAGACGGTCACCATGGCGCCGCTGGCGAAATGCCGCTCCAGCTCCGACCAGCCAATGCGCGCGGTCTCCCGGTTCAATAAGGTGCGGGGATCCGGTTTTTCCTCCGTTGTCATCGGGTTCACCTCTGGGCAGATGGTTGCCTGTATAGAACGCGGAAACCCCCGCCCCCCGACCGGCCAGCGGGCCGGAACGAAGATGGCGGGGGTTCCGGACGGACCGCCGCCGCACAGGGGCGGCGGACCGGACGCGCCTCAGGCGCGCTCCAGCTCGGAGAGGATGCGGTTGCGGATATCGTCGACGCTACCCACCCCCTTGATGACGATGTAGCGCGGGGCCCCATCACCGCCCTTGGCCGCCCAGTCGGAGTAGTACTCCACCAACGGCTGAGTCTGCTCGTGATAGACACCGAGGCGCTTGCGCACCGTCTCTTCCTGATCGTCGTCGCGCTGCACCAGCGGCTCGCCGGTGACGTCGTCCTTGCCCTCCTCCTTGGGCGGATTGTGCTCCACGTGGTAGACCCGGCCAGAGCCCGGGTGCACCCGGCGGCCAGCCATACGCTGGACGATGTCCTCATCCGGGACCTGGATCTCCACCACCGCATCCACGTTGATCCCCTCGGCCTTCAGCCCCTCGGCCTGGGCGATGGTGCGCGGGAAGCCGTCGAACAGGAAACCGTTGGCGCAATCCGGTTCGGCGATCCGCTCCTTGACCAGCCCCATGATGATGTCGTCCGACACCAGTTCCCCGGCATCCATGACCTTCTTGGCCTGCTGGCCGAGCGGGGTGCCGGCCTTTACCGCAGCGCGCAGCATGTCGCCGGTGGAGATCTGGGGGATATCGAAACGCTCGCAGATGCCCGCGGCCTGGGTGCCCTTACCGGCGCCCGGGGGGCCGAGAAGAATGACTTTCATGAGCAACTCTCCCGTCGTTGAGTTTTTTATAGGGTGTTTCTGGTTGGTATGGTTCGGCTGTCGCGGTGGTCGTTCGGGTGACCATCTGGCCTATTGTAGAACGGCCTGCGGTACGCTGCGGCACGCGAGCCGGGGCCAGGATCCGGCCCGAGCCTATCATCGGCCCTGGCGGGCTACAACACAAAATGCTCAGGGTCTAAAGGCAAACCGGCGGGTGTCGAGTACCCGCCCTGCGGGATCGAACCGGCGTTCGGCAAAATGGATCTCGCCGCCTTCATCCAGCAACAGCAACGTGGAGCAGCGGGTGCCGTACTCGGGGCTGCGGATGAACATGGGCGCCAATCGTCGCTCCCAGGCCAGGCTCACCCCGGTATCCACCAGCTCGTGATCCGGCGGGCACCGGTCATCGTGGAGCAGGTCGAACAGCGGTTCCAGTGGCGGCGTGTCGGCACGCTCCCCCCAGGTCCCGGACAGGCAGGCTGCCAGCCGTTCGCGGCCGCGCCGTACCTTGGGCCAGGGATCGTTGAGCAGACCGTTGCTCAAGCCGTGGTAGCCGGGCGGCACCTGTCGCAGGGGCTGATCGCGATTGGATACGTAATAGAGCCGCTCCCGGTCACCGAACAGCAGATTGAAGCCGTCGTAGTCGTGTTCCAACGCGGCCGGCTCGAGATCGACCCGGAGCGAGGCCGGCGGCGTCTGCAAGGCATCCAGCACCAACTGCCCCCGGCTGCGCAGGCCCCGACGGGGCCGGCTGGGCTCGCGGTAGTTGGTGAGCGCCGCCCAGTGCCCCTGCGCCGCGACCCCCATCCAGGTGCCCCCCGCCCGCTCATCACGACCCGCCAGGATGGGCGGCTCATGCCACCAGTGCGCCGCCCGGGTGGGGCGGGAATGGAATTCATCGCGGTTCGCGGCCACCACCAGAGGCCACCGCGGGTGCTGCTGCCAGGCCACCAGCAGCAGGCACATGATCAGTCCTCCACCAGCCTCAGCGCCGCCAGCCGGCCGTCGGCCGACAGCAGGTACAGGACATCGCCATCGGGAACCGGCGGCCGTTGGATCGGCTGCCGGCCGTGGCGATCCCGCCCCACCAGATCACCATTGTCCGGGGCGATCCAGTTCAGATAACCCTCCTCGTCCGCCAGCACCAGGTGGCCGCCGATCACCACCGGGGCGGTCAGGCGCAGCCCCTGCAGCCGATCCTGGCGCCAGACCGTGGCGCCATTGTTACGGTCCAGGGCCCACAGCCGGGACTGGTCGTCCACCACGTAGAGCTGGCGACTGTCTGCGGCCATGCCGGTATGGCCGGGGATATCACGGGACCAGCGCTCCCGCCCGTCCCCCATGCCCACGGCGGCCAGCTCACCCTGATAGGCCTGGGCATAGGCCACCCCACGGAAGACCAGGGGGTCGGCGTGCAGGTCCACCATGCGTTCCAGGTCGGAGCGACCCCGCGGTATAGAGACGGGCGCCTCCCAGATCACCTCACCATCCTGGAGGTTGAGTGTGACCAGACGGCCGTTGTCCTGTCCGACCACCACCCGGTTACCGACCACCACCGGGCTGCTGCTGCCCCGCAGGGTCAGCACCGGAACGCTGCGATCGTGGATCCAGAGCCGCCGTCCCGTCAGTCCATCCAGGCCATAAACACGGCCGTCACCGCTGCGGGCGACGACGATGTTGCGGGCGATCTGCGGTACCGCGAGGATCTCGCTGCTCAGGCCGGAGACCCACCGCTCCTCGCCATTCTCGGCATCCAGGGCCAGCAGGCGCCCGTCGCGCGCCCCGACCAGAACCAACCCGCCCCCGGCACCAGGCCCTGCGGCGAGTTCGCGCCCGGTATCCACCCGCCAAAGCCGTTCCCCGCTTTCCGCGTCCCAGGCGGTGACCCGGCCGTTGCTGTCAGCGGCATAGACCCGCCCCCCTTCAACCGCCGGCACCAGGGCGTAGGCGGAAGACGCGCTGCCCGACCCGGTGGAGGCGGTCCAAAGGGTCTCCGTCGCCACCCCGTCGCCCACGTCGGAGAGGTCGGGCAGTTCCCGCGCCCCACCGCAGGCGGCAAGGAGCAGCACGGCAGCCAGTGCCACAAGGGCGCGGCGGTTGCATCGTTTCAACAGCATCATCGGCTCGATTCCACTTGACCGGCATCGGGCGGGCGACCGGGCGACGCCGCCCTTAAGCGCCACCGCCCAAATCGTCCAGCTTAATCTGAATAAGTTCCCGCTGGGTGGGGGTGATGTCGTTCTGGTTAAGCGCGGCGCGGTAGGCCGAACGGGCCTCCTCCTCGCGACCCAGCTCCAGCAGGAGGTCGGCCCGCAGTTCGGCCATCTGTCCCGCGTAGGCGCCGCCATCGTCCAGTTGCTCCAAGGCCTCCTGCTGCCGCCCGTCCGCGGCCAGGGCCCGGGCCAGTCGCAGCCGCGCCAGATCACGCAGGGCCGCACTGTCGGCATGCTCCACCGCCCAGCGCAAGCGCTCCGCGGCGCGGTCCGGCTCCCCCTGCTCCATGTGCAGGGCGCCCATCTGCAGGGCGGTCATGGTGGCATAGAGGCTGCGGCGGTGATTGTCCAGCACCCGCTCCCCGTGGCGAATAGCCGTTTCGTATTCGCCCTGGTTGAGCGGGGCCATGAAGTCCGCATAGGCGTTGGCGGCCTCCACGGCGGTGCGCTCCTGCCAGGCGCCCCAGGTCCACCAGCCGCCCACGGCACCGGCGCCGAGGATCAGCCCGATGATGATCGAGCGCCCGTTCTCCTGCCACCAGCGCTTGATGGCCTCTAACTGTTCCTCATCACTGGGATGCGATGCCATGGTCAGTCCGTCACCTCTGTTGCCGCCAGCTCCGGCCAACGCCGTGCCAGGTAGTCACTGAGTGCCTCGGGGTCGAGCCGCTGTTGCTCCGCATCACCCCGTAAGTCTTTCACGCCGAAGCGCCCCTCGGCCAGTTCCTCCTCCCCCAACACCAGGGCAAGGGCCGCGCCGCTGCGATCGGCACGCTTGAACTGGCTGCGAAAACTGCCCCCCTCGGTTTGCATCTGCAGACGCAGTCCGGGCAGCCGGTCCCGCAACCCCTCCACCAGCGGCAGGGCCCGCAGACTGTCGGCGCTGACCACGAAGGCGTGGGGCCCGCTCTGCGGCCCGCTGATACCGGACTCCTCCAGCAGGGAGACCAGGCGCTCGAGGCCCAAGGCGAACCCGATGGCCGGGGTGGGCTTGCCACCGATCTGCTCGACCAGGGTGTCATACCGACCACCGGCCAGCACCGTCCCCTGGGCACCCAACCGGTCGGTAATCCATTCGAACACCGTCCGGCTGTAGTAATCCAGCCCCCGGACCAGGCGCGGATTCACCCGGTAGGCGACCCCAGCCTGGTCCAGCACACGACAGACGGCCTGGAAATGGGATCGCGAGTCCTCGTCCAGGTAATCCATTAGGCGCGGGGCCTGCTCCACCAGCGCCTGCATGTCCGGGTTCTTGGTGTCGAGGATGCGCAGCGGGTTACTGTGCAGGCGACGCCGGGCGTCGTCGTCGAGCCGATCCTCGTGGGCCTGCAGGTATTCGACCAGCGCCGCCCGATGGGCAGCGCGTGCCTCGCCGGTGCCCAGGGTATTGAGCTCCAGGCGCACATCCTCCAGCCCGAGGCACCTTAGCAGGCGCGCGGTCATGAGAATCATCTCGGCGTCGACGCCCGGGCCGGACTCACCGTAGACCTCTGCGCCGATCTGGTGAAACTGACGGTAGCGCCCTTTCTGCGGCCGTTCGTGGCGAAACATCGGCCCGGCATACCAGACGCGCGGCTGTCCGCCGTGGAACAGCCCATTCTGAATACCACAGCGGACGCAGCCCGCCGTCCCCTCCGGGCGCAGGGTCAGGCTGTCGCCATTACGGTCCTCGAAGGTGTACATCTCCTTTTCGACGATGTCGGTGACCTCGCCGATGGAGCGGCTGAAAAGCTCGGTCTTCTCCACGATGGGCAGCCGGATCTCGCGGTAGCCGTAGGCCTCCAGGGTGGCCTGGATATTGCTCTCGACGAACTGCCACAGGGGGGTCTGCTCCGGCAGGATGTCACTGAACCCGCGGATGCTTCGAATGCCTTTCGCCACTCAAGTCCTCCTGAGAAAAAAACAGGGGCCGGCGGCGCGCCGCCTGGTGCGGCCCACCCGGCCGGCCCCGCGTGGTCTAAGGGATGGTCAGCCGCGCCACATTGCCACGGGTGTGGGGCGCCAGATCGACGGCGTCACCCTGGAACTCCACCCGAACGGCGTCCGCATTACCGATGACCAGGGCGAAGGGCCCCTCGCCCTGCAGTTGGTGGGTCTCCTCGCCCTGGTAGTTGCCTACCATCAGACGCTCACCGTCCTCGTCGCGGACCTCCAGCCAGGTGGTCCCGGAAATATGCAGGACCAGACCGGCCGGCTCCGGCGCGGGCTCGGGCTCGGGCTCCGCCACAGCGGGTTCCGGCTCCGCCTCGACCTCGGGCACCACCGGGGGTTCCAGCGTCTCAGGGACACTGACGTCAGCCCCGGTGTCGTCCGGCACCGACGCCTCGGGGACCACCTCATCCACCGCCTCAGGCAGTGTCCGCTCGGCCAGCTCGTCGGCGACCACCGCCTCCGCCGGGGCCTCCTCGGACGGCGCCGTGCCCTCCTCCGCCACCGGTGGTGCTTCGCTATCCCCGGACACCCCATTCTCGACCAGCCAGAGCCAGGCGAGCACGGCAATGACCGCGGCCACGACCACGCTACTCACACCCAGCAGCCAGCCCCGGAGCCGGCGGCCTTGGAGCCCCCCCCGAGAGGTATCGCCACCGGTCACTGACGTCGAGCCCTGGCCCGGCTGCTGCTGAGCGCCGCTGGCCGGCCGCTCCAGGTCGAGCCGGGCCAGCGCCTCCCGCAGCCGGTCCGAGTCAATCTCCAGGAGCTGGGCATAGGCCCTGAGATAGCCTTTGACAAAGGTGAGCGGCGGCAGGTTGTCATAGTCGTCCCCCTCGAGCGCCTCAAGGGTCCGTAAGGGCAGGTTCAGCGCATCGGCCGCGGCCTTCCGGCTCAGGCCTCGCGCCTCCCGTGCCCTGGCGAGCAGCTGCCCCGGGGTCTCGCCGCCGCGACCGGGGTCGCGCTCGTGGTCGGGGGACAGCGGACTGTCGTGGTCTGAACTCATCTATCAACGACTCTCACGGTATAGGCGAGCCTCGCGGGAATCCGGAAACCGGTTGCGCAGACTCAGCCCGTAACTGGCCTCGGCATCGGCATCGCCAACGGCACGGGCCAGCTGGACCCCCAACCACAGGCTCGCCGGCGTGTGCTGTGCCTCAGCACGGTATCGATTCAGGTATTCCTCCGCCCCTTCGTGGTCCCCGGCCTGGAAACGCAACTGCGCCATGCGCAGCAGCGCGGGGGCAAAGCGGGCATTCTCCCGCAGGCTGCGCAGGAAATAGTCCTCGGCCCGCTCGTGCTGCCCCTCCCGCATCAAACAGACACCCGCATTGGCGAGGGGGATGTGGGGGTTGCGATAAAGCGGGTTGTCCAGTGCCGCCTCGAACTGATCCAGGGCCCGGTCCAGGTCACCCTGTTCACAAAGAAAGCGCCCGTAGTTGTTGCGGGTGCTGGCATTTTCCCCGTCCAACCGGACCGCCCGCCGGTAATGCCGGCCGGCTTCCTCCGGTTGACCGAGCTGTTCCTGCAGGAGCGCCATGGCGGCATGGGCGGGGGCGTAGCGACGATCAATATCCAGGGCTCGCTCCAGGCGCCGGTTGGCCTCCTCGTACTCGCCCTCCTGCAGGTACCCCAGACCCAATTGGGTGTTGACCTCCACCGCCCGGTCCCTGTCGCCGGACCCCGATTGGCCCATGGTGCCGCAGCCCACGACACCGACGGCCAAAAACAGGATCAACGCCGGCCGGAACGACGGCGGGATGCTCATCGCCCCTCCCGACGCAGTTCACGCTGCACCAGCCGCTGCTGGCGGCGGGTCCGGTCCTGCACCTTACCCACCAGCTGCCCGCACGCCCCGTCGATGTCCTGGCCCCGCGTCACCCGGGTGGTGGCGGTCAGGCCGTGGCTTTGCAGGATGCGGACGAAACGCAGGATCCGTCCGCGCGGACTGCAGCGGTACCGGGCCCCGGGAAAGGGGTTGAAGGGGATCAGATTGACCTTGCTGGGAATATCGCCCAACAGCCGGGCCAGCTCGTGGGCGTGGTGGTCCTGATCATTCACCCCGTCCAGCATCACGTATTCCCAGGTGATGCGCCGGTGGGGCTTGTCCGCGATATAGGCCGCGCAGGCGGGGATCAGGCGCTCCAACGGGTGTTTTCGGTTGATGGGCACCAACTCGTCGCGTAGGGCATTGTTGGGGGCATGGAGCGAGACCGCCAGACTGACGTCCGTCTGCTCGCGCATGCGCTCCAGCATGGTGACCACCCCGGAAGTGCTGATGGTCACCTTGCGCTTGGACAGCCCATAGGCGTCGTCGTCGGTCATCAGGCGCACGGCCGGGATGACCGCCTCCAGGTTGAGCAGGGGCTCGCCCATGCCCATGAACACCACGTTGGTGATCTGCTCACCGGTGCCGGTCAGTTGATCGTAGGCCACGTAATACTGGCCGATGATCTCTGCCGTGCTCAGGTTGCGGTTAAAACCCTGCTGAGCGGTGGAGCAGAAGCTGCAGTCCAGGGCGCAGCCCACCTGGGAAGAGACGCAGAGCGTCCCGCGGCCACTGTCGGGAATAAAGACCGTCTCGATGGCCTGCCCGCCGTCGACCCGCAGCAGCCACTTGCGGGTGCCGTCCTCGGAGACCTGCTCGGCGAGCACTTCCGGCAGCCGCAGCGCGACCCGTTCCGCCAACCGGGCGCGCAGGGCCTTGGAGATGTCGGTCATCTCCTCGAAGCCGGTCACCCGCCGCTGGTGCACCCACTTGAGCACCTGGGTAGCGCGAAAAGGCTTTTCGCCCAGGTCGGCGAAAAGCCTTTTCAAGGCCTGCCGGTCAAGATCCAGCAGGTTCACGGGCCCATCCGCGCGGCCCGCCGATGTGGACGTCTCAGCGACTGCAGAGCTCATCGGCCTTGAAGAAGAACTCGATTTCCTGTTTGGCCGTTTCCGGGGCGTCGGAGCCGTGGACGGCGTTGGCATCGATGGTTTCGGCATAATCGTGGCGCAGGGTGCCGGCAGCGGCTTCGGCCGGGTTGGTGGCGCCCATGATCTCGCGGTTCTTGACGATGGCGTTCTCGCCCTCCAGGACCTGCACCATCACCGGGCCGGAGATCATGAAGCCCACTAGGTCATTAAAGAAGGGGCGCTCCTTATGCACGGCATAGAAGCCCTCTGCCTGCTCACGGCTCAGGTGCACCATACGGGCCGCCACGATCTTCAGTCCGGCCTTCTCGAAACGGTTGTAAATCTCGCCGATGATGTTCTTGGCGACGGCGTCGGGCTTGATGATGGAGAGGGTTCTTTCCACTGCCATGCAGGACTCCCTAGTGTCGTGTGTGGTGTTGGGGGTTGAGACGGGTTCACGGGCGGGCCGCCACCACTGGCTGGTGGCTGCCGCTACGCCCGGGTCGGCGCGGCCCCCCGCGCGACTGGCGCAAGTGTACCTGCTGGCCCGGTGGCGGGCAATTTGACTGTACGGCCGGCCTCAGACCGTGAAGCTCTCACCGCAGCCGCAGGTCTCCTTGACGTTGGGATTACGGAAATCAAACCGCTGGTTGAGCCCATCGCGAACGAAATCCACCTCCGTCCCCTCCAGGAAGGGCAGGCTCTTGCGGTTGACCAGCACCTTGACGCCGTCCTGCTCGATCACCTCGTCGGAGGCCTCGATCCGGTCGGCATAATCCACGGTGTAGGCAAGACCGGAGCAACCGGTGGTCTTGACCCCCAGGCGCAGGCCGACACCGCCCTCATGGCGGGCGAGATAGTCCTTGACGTGGCGCACTGCCTTGTCGGTGAGTTGGATATTTGCCATGCCTTGCCTCCATTGGCTCGCCCCGGGGGCGTCTGGCCGCCCGGGGCCGGGAATGCGTGACCCTATGATACTGATTCGTCGGCGGGGCTTCGAGTTCCCTGCGAGCCGCGATCAGCTACCGGTACGGTCCTGGCGCCCGCGCACCTGGCCCGAGCCGGCAGTGACGTCGACACCCTGCTCGCCCGCCTCCGGGGCAGGCTCCCCGCAATCGAGCTCGTCCACCTCGACGTCGGGAATGCGGGTGTCCTCCACGTCCCCGCCCATGCCGCGGATGGCCCGGCACATCTGCTCCAGGCGCGCGTCGGTAACGTGGATATGGTCCAGGATCGCGTTGACCGCGTTGGCGACCGGGTCCGGCATATCGGTGGTGCCATAGGCATCGAAGCCGATCTTGCGGGCAACCGCCGCCCGCCGTCGGTCATCGGCGCTGTCCGTGCGCGGACGCACCCCGGCCATGCGCGCCGGGATGCCGACCATGGTGGCACCCTCGGGCACATCGCGCAGCACCACCGCATTGGAGCCCACACGCGCCCCGCTGCCCACCTGGAGCGGTCCCAAAATCTTGGCACCGGCACCCACCACCACGTCATCGCCCAAGGTCGGGTGGCGCTTGCCCTGCTCCCAGCTGGTGCCCCCCAGGGTCACGCCGTGGTAGAGGGTCACATCATCACCGATCTCCGCGGTCTCGCCGATCACCACCCCCATGCCGTGATCGATAAAGAAACGGCGCCCGATCCGCGCACCCGGGTGGATTTCGATGCCGGTGAGCCAGCGGGCGATGGTGGAGAAAAACCGGGCCAGCCAGCGCAACCGCTTGCGCCACAGCCAGTGGTTACAGCGGTGGAACAGCAGGGCGTGCAGCCCCGGGTAGGTGGTGAGCACCTCGAATGCGTTACGGGCCGCCGGGTCGCGATCCATGACGCAGCGGATGTCCTCTTTGATCCGTTTGAACATGGACAGTCAGCTCTGTCTCGGGTGAATGGGGAAAGCGGCGGACCAAACGGGGTCCGGGCCGGGCTCAAGTACCGGTCAACCGGATGGTACAGCGGTGCTGGCGGGGATAGTGCGGCATCATAGGCCCCAGTTTACGCGCCGAGCGGCTTTTATTCATCTTTCGTCCCCGCCCTCTGCGCGGCGTCCGGCAACTCCGGCAGGTGGGGCTCCACGTTGGCCAGCAGGCCGCGCAGCATCTGCAGTTCATGGTCGTCGGGGGCCGCCCGGTAAAAGAGCTGGCGCAGGCGGCGCATGAGGATCTCCGGGTTGTGCTTGCGCAGAAACCCGACCCGGTCCGCCACCCGTGCCAGGTGCTCGAAAAAGTACTCCATATCCTGGGCACTGGCCGACCGCCGTGTCGGCGCCACCACCCCGGCGCCGCGCGCCATGTTGACCTCGTGGCAGACCACCTGCACCGCAGCCGCCAGGTTGAGCGAGCCGTACTCCGGATTGGCCGGGATATGCACCAGCGCCTGACACCGGTCCAGCTCGGCGTTGGTCAACCCGGAGCGCTCCCGTCCGAACAGCAAGGCCACCGGCCGGCTTTCGGCCTCCGCCACCACCCGCCGGCCCGCCTCGCGCACATCCAGGACCTCGGCCGTGGTGATCCGGCGCGGCCGCGCCGACAGCCCCATCACCAACCCGCAGCCGGCCAGGGCAGCATCCAGGTTGTCGTGCCGCCCCGCCGCCTCGAGGACATCGTCCGCCCGCGAGGCATTCGCCGTGGCCTGTTCATCCGGGAACGCACACTCCGGTGCCACCAGCTCCAGCCGGAACAACCCCATAGTCTTCATGGCCCGCGCCACCGAGCCGATATTACCCGGATGGCTGGTCCCCACCAGCACGATTCTCAGATTCTCAGGATTCATCCCACTCCCAATATTCGAAAACAACCCAACGGAGGGCCCAACCCTTCGAAGCCACAGCGCTCACAGCCGCCGTGCCCGTTTCCGGGCTGGGACGACCCACACCGGTACAGTCCCGCCCGCTTTCCTGTTATGCTTCGCCCCGTCCGCCCGCCCCGCCGGCGGGCGACCGATCCAGACCCACCCATCCTGGCAGACGAAGATCACCATGCACGCAACGGTAAACATGGCCGTCCGGGCCGCTCGGGCCGCCGGCGACGTCATTGTACGCAACCTCGACCGCCTGGACCGTGTCCAGGTGGACAGCAAGGGCCGCAATGACTTCGTCAGCGACGTGGATCGCATGGCCGAGGAGCAAATCATTCACATCCTCCGCCGTGCCTACCCCGACCACGCCATCCTCGGCGAAGAGTCCGGCAGCCATGGCCAGGCCGACTACGAGTGGGTCATCGACCCGCTGGACGGCACCACCAACTACCTGCACGGCTTTCCCCACTACGCCGTCTCCATCGCCCTGCGCCACCGCGGCCGGCTCGAGAGCGGCGTCATCTATGATCCCCTGCGCCAGGAGCTGTTCACCGCCCACCGGGGGGCCGGCTGCCAGCTCGATGGCCGGCGGCTGCGCGTCACCCGCGCCAAGACCATCGACGGCGCCCTGCTGGGCACCGGCTTCCCGTTCAAGAACCCGCGACTGCTCGACCCCTACATGGACATGTTCCGGGACGTCAGCCGGCGGGCCTCCGACCTGCGCCGGGCCGGGTCCGCTGCCTTGGACCTGGCCTACGTGGCCGCCGGGCGCCTGGATGGCTTCTGGGAGCTGGGCCTCCAGCCCTGGGACATGGCCGCCGGTGCCCTGATGGTGAAGGAGGCCGGCGGCCTCGTCGGCGATGTCACGGGCGGTGAGCGCCACATGCAGACCGGCCATGTGGTGGCCGGCAACCCCAAGCTGTTCGCCGACCTGCTGCGGACCATCCGCCCGCACTACCACGCGGAGACCATGGGCGGCTGACCGGTCGCCCACCGCGTCGGGGCTGTGCCAGGGGTGGCTACGCCAGGGCCGACAACGCCGCGTCCAGATCAGCGCGGATATCCGCCACCGCCTCCAGCCCCACCGACACCCGGACCAGCGATTCCGTAATCCCCGCCGCCGCCCGTTGCTCCGGTGTGTTGCGGCCGTGAGTGGTGGTCGCCGGGTGGGTGATGGTGCTCTTGGCGTCGCCCAGGTTCGCGGTGATGGAGAGCAACCGGGTATTGTCAATCACCCGCCAGGCCGCGTCGCGCCCGCCCCGCACCTCGAAGCTGACGATACCGCCAAAGGCGGACTGCTGGCGCGCCGCCAGGGCGTGCTGGGGATGGCGGGCGAGCCCGGGATAGAACACCCGCTCCACGGCCGGGTGCTCCTCCAGCCAGTGGGCCAGCTCCGAGGCACTCCGGCAGTGAGCCTCCATCCGCAGGGCCAGGGTCTCCAGCCCCTTGAGGAACACCCAGGCGTTGAACGGGCTCATGCTCGGCCCGGCCGTGCGCAGGAAGCCGAAAACCTGTTCGCCCACCACCTGGGCATCGCCGCACACCGCCCCGCCGATGCACCGCCCCTGACCGTCCAGATACTTGGTCGCCGAGTGAATGACCAGATCCGCGCCGAGCTCCAGCGGCCGCTGCAGGGCCGGGGTGCAGAAGCAGTTGTCCACCGCCAGCCACGCCCCCTGGCCCCGGGCCAGGTCCGCCAGCGCGGCGATATCCGCCACCTCGGTCAGCGGGTTGGACGGCGTCTCCAGGAAGAGCATGCGGGTCTGCGGACGCATGGCGTCCGACCAGGCCTGGAGGTCGGTGAGCGGGACCGTGGTGACCTCGATCCCATAGCGCGGGAGGTAATTGGCGAACAGCGAGGCCGTGGCCCCGAACAGGCCGCTGGAGGCGACAATATGGTCGCCGGCCCGCAGGAGCCCCAGGGTAGCGGCCAGCACCGCCGACATCCCGGAGGCGGTCGCCACGCAGGCCTCGGCCCCCTCCAGGGCGGCGAGCCGCTGCTCGAAGGTCCGGACCGTGGGGTTGGTAAAGCGCGAGTAGATATTCCCCGGGCTCTCGCCGGAGAAACGTGCCGCCGCCTCGGCAGCACTACGGTAGGTGAAGCTGGAACTGGCGTAGATGGGCTCGCTCTGCTCCTGCTCCAGGCCGCGGGTCTGTCCCGCCCGCACCGCCCGGGTGGCGGGCGCCCAGTGGCTCGGGTGGCGCGGATCGTCGTGGTGGGAATCGCCCTGATCACTCATACGCGCCTCAGCGGTGGTTGTGCAGACCGACCGCGCCCGCCTCACCGGTGGCGAGACGGCGGCTGCGCGCGTCATCACCCCGCTCTGCCTGCTGCCGGCGCAGATAATCGTTGTCCACGTCGCCGGTCACATACTCGCCGTCGAAGCAGGAGCAATCGAACCGGTCGATCTCCCGGTTGCCGTAATGCACCGCCTCTTTCAGATCGTCCAGATCCTGGAAGATCAGCCGGTCGGCGCCGATCACCTTCGCGATCTGCTCCACCGTCCGGTTGTGGGCGATGAGTTCCTCAACGGAGGGCATATCGATACCGTAGACGTTGGGGTAGCGCACCGGCGGGGCCGCCGACGCGAAGTAGACCTTGCGCGCACCGGCATCGCGGGCCATCTGCACCAACTGCTGACAGGTGGTGCCGCGGACAATGGAGTCGTCCACCAGCAGCACGTTCTTGTCCCGGAACTCCAGGTGGATGGGATTGAGCTTCTGGCGCACCGATTTCTTGCGCTGCGTCTGGCCGGGCATGATGAAGGTGCGACCGATGTAGCGATTCTTGATGAAGCCCTCGCGGTAGGTCACACCCAGGTGATTGGCCATCTCCAGGGCCACGGTGCGGCTGGTATCGGGGATGGGGATCACCACATCGATATCGTGATCCGGCCACTCACGCTCCACCTTGCCCGCCAGCTTCTCACCCATTCGCAGCCGCGATTTATAGACGGCCACTTCATCGATCATGGTATCGGGCCGGGCCAGATAGACGTATTCGAAGATACAGGGGGAGGAGACCGGGTTGTCGGCACACTGGCGGGTGTGCAGGACCCCGTCCATGTCGATGAAGATCGCCTCGCCGGGGGCAATATCGCGCACCCGGGTGAAGCCCAGCACGTCCAGGGCCACGCTCTCAGAGGCAATGATGTACTCCTTGCCCATCTCGGTGGTCCGCTCCCCGAAGCAGATGGGGCGGATCCCGTTGGGGTCCCGGAAGCCGAGGATACCGTAGCCGTTGATCATGGAGACCACGGCGTAGGCCCCCTTGCAGCGCCGGTGGACCTCGCCGACGGCATCAAAGATGTCCGCCGGGCTGATCCGCATCTTGCCGGAACGACCCAGTTCATGGGCAAAAACATTGAGCAGGATCTCCGAGTCGGACTCGGTGTTGATATGGCGCAGGTCCGATTCGAACAACTCCCGCTTCAGAGCCTCGGCATTGATCAGATTGCCGTTGTGGGCGAGCGAGATGCCGTAGGGGCTGTTGACGTAAAAGGGCTGCGCCTCGGCCGAGGTGTCGCAGCCGGCGGTGGGATAGCGCACATGGCCGATCCCCATGTTACCGAACAGCTGTTTCATGTGCCGGGTTCGAAACACGTCGCGGACCAGCCCGTTGTCCTTGCGCAAGTGCAGGCGGCCATTATCGTAGGTCATGATGCCGGCGGCATCCTGCCCCCGGTGCTGTAACACCGTCAGTCCGTCGTACAGGGCCTGGTTGACCGGTTCCCGGGCCACCATTCCAATCACGCCACACATGGACTAGGCACCTCGCGTATCAGAGCTCGTCAGGGACAACGGGGGTTTCGGGCGCCGACGTACCCGACGCGCCGCCCGCACAATAGCTTTGCCAATAGGTCTGCTCGGGCATCAGCCCCTCGGCCGCCTCGCCGTACTCGAAGAGGCGCTGCATCCATTCATCAGCGCCCACCCGGCAGACCCAGGGCTCGAGCCCGCCAATCATGGTCGACTCTTGCCAGAAGGGCTCCTCCGGCATCGGGGTCAGCCCCATGATGAGCACCACCACGCTCACCACCACCAGGCCCCGCAATACGCCGAAGATCATGCCCAGCAGGCGATCGGTCCCGGAGAAGCCGGTGCTGCCCACCAGCTTGGTCATGACCAGGTTGACCAGGGCCCCGGCCACCAGGACCCCGACAAAGAGGCCGACGAAGGCCGCACCGATGCGCAGGGTCGGGGAGTCGATCCAGGGGGTCAGATGCTCGGAGAGGGGCGCAGCCAGGGTCAGCCCCGCCCAGATGGCCAGGATCCAGGCCAGCAGGGAGATCACCTCCCGGGAGAGCCCCCGGATGAGGCTGAGCAGCGCCGAGACCCCGACGACGCCCAGAATGGCGATATCAAGCCAGTTCATTCACGGCCCCGAGCAGCACCGCCGAAAGGCGGCCGATATTAGCAGAGCGCACGCCGGCGCGAAAGCCGACCCCATCATGGATGGGACATGACCAGGCCCTCCAGGCCCTGATCCCGCTGCAGTTCATCGTGCAGGGCCCTCGCCTCCTCGCGGGTCGCCAACGGCCCCAGGCGGACCCGGTACAGGGTCCGCCCGGCCTCGGTGTCCATCCGATCCGCGAAGGCGGTGTAGCCCGCCTCGCGCAACCGATCACGCAGGCCCAACGCATTCTCCAGCCGGCTGAAGCTGCCCACCTGCACCACCCAATCACCCCGGTCCGCCGGGATCCGGTCCAGGCCCTCCGGCGTCACGGTCGGTTCAGGCTCCGGCTCCGCGCCAGGTGCCGGGGCCGGCTCCGGTTCCGGTTCCGGCTCAGCCGTCGGCTCCGGCGCCGGCTCGGCCACCACAGCGGGTTCCTCGGCGGGCGCCTCGGCCGGTTCCGGTGCCTCCGCCGGCCTGGGCGGTGCCATGTCCGGGGCGTCGCCCGGCCCCTCACCGGGCGGGGTCAACGGCGCCGGACGCGGCGTCGACACCGGTGCCCCGTCCTCGTCACGCACCTCCGGTACCGGCACCTCGCGCACCTCCGGGGCCGGCGGGATATCCAGCGGCATATCCAGCTCGCCCCGGTCGCCCTCGCCGCTCAGCAGCCAGGGCAGGATGATGACCGCCAGCGCTACCAGGATAACCGCACCGGCCAGCCGGTGCTTGATGTGCTGTTCCAAGGCTGGACCTCGTAATCGGTACTACGGGAAAACGGGCATCAGTCTACGCGCCCTCCGGCCCGCATCACCGCCTCGACGGTACGGAACGAGCCGAACACCACCACCCGGTCCCCGGGGCGGGCGCGGTCCGCTACCGCGGCAAGCAGGGCCGACAGGCCGCCGGTATGGATAACGGAGGCATCCACCCCAGTCTCGCGTAGGCCCGCCGCCACCGCCTCCGGCGGATGCGCCTGGGGATCCTCCAACCGTGGCAGATACCACTCGTCCACCACTGCACCCATGGTGGCAAGCACACCGGACAGGGCCTTGCGGTGCATGGCGGCAAAGAGCCCGATGACGCGCCCCTTGCCCGCCTCGTCCCGGACCGTCTCGGCCAATACGCGCACGCTGTCCTCATTGTGGGCCACGTCGAACAACCACTCCACGCCCCGGCGCCGGACCCGCTCCATGTGTCCGGGCAGGCGGGCGCTGCGCAGTCCCCGCTCGAGCGCGGCGCGATCCACCGGGAGCCGCTCCCGCAGCCGCCTCAGACCGGCGATGACCACCGCCGCGTTATCCAGTTGCACCGTCCCGGTCAGCCCGGGCCAGGGCAGGCCGTCCAGTCGCTCGTCGCCGCTGAGCCAGTCCCAGCCCAGGGCTTGTCGCCGCCAATGGAAGTCGCGACCGGCCGCGGTCACCGGCGCCCGCAGCGTCCGGGCCCGATCGGACACACTGTCGGGGAGGTCCGCCTGGCCCAGGCAGACGGGCCGTCCCGGACGCATGATACCGGCCTTCTCCGCGCCAATCCGCTCGCGATCCGCGCCCAGCCACTCGGTGTGATCGAGGCCAATACTCGTGATTATGGACAAATCGGGATCGACCGCGTTCACCGCGTCCAGGCGCCCGCCCATGCCCACCTCGAGGAGCCAGACCTCGGCCTCCGCCTCGCTGAACAGGCTCAGAGCGGCCAGCGTGCCGTACTCGAAATACGTCAACGGGGTGCCCTGCCGGGCCTGTTCCACGCGGGAGAAGGCCGCCGTGATGGCCTCATCACTCACCGGGACCCCGGCCAGCCGGATGCGTTCGTTATAGCGCAACAGATGCGGCGAGGTGTAGGCAGCGGTCCGGTATCCGGCGGCACCGAGCATTGCCTCCAGGTAGGCGATGCAGGAGCCCTTGCCGTTGGTACCGGCCACGGTAATGACCGGGCAACGGGGCGTGAGGGCACCCAGCCGTTCGCCGACCGCCTGCACCCGCTCCAGCCCGGGGTTGATCTCCACCGGGCTGAGCCCTTCCTGCCACCGCAGCCAGTCCTCCAGCCGCCAACGGTCGCGCTGGGGCATTGGGGCGGCCGATCCCGGGGTGTCGGGCATCTCAGTCAGTCCCAGTGCTCGCCCACCGGGTCGGTCGCCTCCGATGGCTGCTCGCCCGCCTCGGGCGCGTCCGCGGCCTCCGCGGCGGGTTGGTGGGTCAGCATGGCGAGGATGCGGTGAAGCCGGTCAGCCATTTCCCGGCGATCGATGATCTGATCGATCGCGCCGTGCTCCAGCAGGAATTCGGCGCGCTGGAACCCCTCAGGCAGGGTCTCGCGCACCGTCTGCTCGATCACCCTCGGCCCGGCAAAGCCGATCAGCGCCCCGGGTTCCGCCACCACCAGGTCGCCGAGCATCGCCAAGCTCGCCGACACCCCGCCCATGGTCGGGTCGGTGAGCACGGAGACGAAGGGGACCCCCTCCTCGGAGAGCCGGGCCAGCGCCGCGCTGGTCTTGGCCATCTGCATCAGCGAGAAGAGGCCCTCCTGCATCCGGGCGCCGCCACTGGCGGAGAAGCAGACCAGGGGCACCCGCTGCTCGCGCGCCGTATCCGCAGCGCGCACAAAACGCTCGCCGACCACCGAGCCCATGGAGCCGCCCATGAACGAGAACTCAAAGGCCACCGCCACCACCGGCATGCCGCGCAGCCGGCCCTGCATGGCCACCAGCGCATCCCGCTCGCCGGTGCCCTTCTGGGCCTGGGCCAGGCGGTCGCGGTATTTCTTGCTGTCGCGGAAGCGCAGGGCGTCCACCGGCTGCACGTCGGCGCCGATCTCCACCTGCCCCTCGGCGTCCAGGAATCCGGCCAGCCGGCGACGTGCGCCGATGCGCATGTGATCACCGCACTTGGGGCAGACCTCCTGGTTACGCTCCAGCTCCGGACGGTAGAGTACCGCGCTGCAATGCCCGCACTTGGTCCACAGCCCCTCGGGAACGCTGCGGCTGCGCTCCGAGGCGTCGGTGCGGATCCGCGACGGCATCAGTTTCTGGAACCAGCTCACGATGCGACCTCCTCGGCAAGACCGTCCAGCGCCCGGCGCATCTCGCCAAGCGCCTCGGCCAACACCGCCGGGACCCGCTCCGGCTGCTCGGTCAGCCCGGCGATGCGATTGACCAGCGCACTGCCCACGATAACGGCATCGGCCACCGCCCCGACCCGCGCCGCGCTCTCGGCATCGCGGATACCGAAGCCGACACCCACTGGCAGGTCGGTGCGGGCCCGCACGGCACTGACCCGGCGGGCGATATCGTCCACATCCAGTTCCGCCACGCCAGTGACGCCCTTGATGGCCACGTAGTAGACAAAGCCGCGGGCGGCCTGACACACGGCCTCCAGCCGTTCACCCGCCGTTGTCGGCGCGACCAGGAAGATGGGACACAAATCATTGGCGGCAAAGGCCTGGGTAAAGGGGGCCGCCTCCTCCGGCGGGAGGTCCACCGTGAGTACCCCGTCCACCCCCGCGGCCGCCGCCTCCTCAGCAAAGACCGCCGGCCCCAGGTATTCCACCGGGTTGAGGTAACCCATCAGGACCACGGGGGTCTCGCCATCCTGCTCACGGAACCGGCGCACCATATCGAAGACATCGCGCAGGGTCGTCCCGTGGGCCAGTGCCCGCTCACAGGCGGCCTGGATCACCGGCCCGTCGGCCATTGGATCGGAGAACGGAACGCCGAGCTCGAGGACGTCGGCGCCGGCCCCGACCAGCGCGTGCATGAGGGGCACGGTGTGCTCCGGGCCGGGGTCGCCGGCGGTGATATAGGGGATCAGGGCCTTGCGCCCCGCCTTCCGGCAGGCCGACATGCGCTTTTCCAGACGGTTCATAGCTCAATGCCCTCCAGCTCGGCCACCGTCGCAATATCCTTGTCACCCCGCCCGGACAGGCTCACCACCACGCTCTGCTCCGGGCTCATCCCGGCGGCCAGCTTGCGGGCATAGGCCAGGGCATGGGCGGTCTCCAGGGCTGGCATGATGCCCTCGCAGCGGGTCACCTCGTGGAACGCCTCCAGGGCCTCGTCATCGGTCACGCTGACGTATTGGGCACGGCCGGAGTCCTTCAGCCAGGCATGCTCCGGCCCGACCCCCGGGTAGTCGAGCCCGGCAGAGATCGAGTGGGTCCCCTGGATCTGGCCGGAGTCGTTCATCATCAGGTAGGTGCGGTTGCCGTGCAGCACCCCGGAGCGGCCGGCGCACAGGGGCGCGGCATGCCGCCCGCTCTCCACCCCTTCGCCGCCGGCCTCGACCCCGTAGATGGCCACGGCCTGGTCCGCCAGGAAGGGGTGGAACAGGCCAATGGCGTTGGAGCCGCCCCCCACACAGGCCACCAGGGCATCGGGCAGCCGGCCCTCGCGCTCGAGCATCTGGCGCCGCGCCTCCCGCCCGATCACGGTCTGAAAGTCGCGCACCATCATCGGGTAGGGGTGGGGGCCGGCGACGGTGCCGATGATGTAGAAGGTGTCGTCCACATGGGCCACCCAGTCGCGCATTGCCTCGTTGAGGGCGTCCTTGAGCGTCCGGGTGCCGGCGTCCACCGGCCGCACCTCGGCGCCGAGCAGGCGCATGCGGAAAACATTGACCGCCTGACGCTTGACGTCGTCCGCGCCCATATACACCACGCACTGCATGCCCAGGCGCGCCGCCACCGTGGCGCTGGCCACGCCGTGCTGCCCGGCACCGGTCTCAGCGATGACCCGGGTCTTGCCCATCCGCTTAGCCAGCAGCGCCTGGCCCACGGTGTTGTTGATCTTGTGGGCGCCGGTGTGGTTGAGGTCTTCACGCTTGAAGTAGATCCGCGCACCACCGATCCGCTGGGTCCAGCGCTCCGCCAGGTACAGCGGGCTGGGCCGACCGACAAAGTCCTGCAAATCCCGGTCGATCTCGGCCAGAAACTCCGGGTCATTGCGGTAGTGATCGTAGGCCTGCGCCAGCTCGTCCAGCGGAGCCATCAGGGTCTCGGAAACGAAGCGCCCGCCGTAGGGCCCAAAATGCCCCGCCTCGTCCGGGTAGCGGTCGAAGCCGGGGATGCGTTCAATCACGTCAGTCACCTTGGTGGACATTGCTGACCTCACTGATGAAGGCGGCCATGAGCTCCGGGTCCTTGACCCCGGGCGCGGACTCCACGCCCGTGCTCACGTCCACCGCAAAGGGCCGCGCCTGCCGGACCGCGCCGCCCACGTTCTCCGGGGAGAGCCCGCCGGCCAGGATCAGGGGGACCCCGGCGTCATGGGGCACCCGCGCCCAGTCAAAGATCTCACCACTGCCGCCGCTGGCGCCGCGACTGTGGCTGTCGAGCAGGAACCCGACGGCAGAGGGGTAGCGCGCCACCCAGGCCTTGGGGTCGCCCGGCTCCCCCATGGGGATGGCCTTGATGTACCGCCGGTGAAACCCCTCACAGAACTCCGGGGCCTCGTCGCCGTGGAATTGCAGCAGGTCGATGCGCAACTCCCGCAACACTTGGCGCACGAAGGCGGCCTGCGGGTCCTGAAACAGGGCCACCACGGTCACGAACGGCGGCAGGGCATCGATCACCGCCTGTGCCGTGGCGCGGTCGACCGCCCGGCAACTGCGCTCGTGGAAGACCAGACCGACCGCATCGGCGCCCAACTGCGCCGCCTTGCGTCCGTCCTCGGGCCGGGTGATTCCGCAGATCTTGACTCGGGTTCGAAAACTGTTGGCGCTCACAATAAAGGTGGTTCCGGATCTGGACAGGGATGCAATAGAGCCGCTCATGCTAACCCGCGGGGGGCCGCTCAGGCAAAGCGCGGCCACCAGCCGTGTGGCGGCAGCGAGAACGCCTCCGGATAGTCCACGCCAACGAGGTATAGGCCCTCGGCCGGCGCGGTGGCCCCGGCCCGGGTCCGGTCGCCCCCGGCCAGCAGGTCCGCGGCCCAAGTCGCAGGCCGTTCCCCCCGGCCGATCAGGGCCAGGGTACCGGCGAGGTTTCGGACCATGTGATGGAGGAAGGCGTTGGCGCACACATCCAGGTAGACAAACCCACCCCGGGCCCACACATCGAGGCGATAGAGCTCGCGCACCGGGTGTTTGGCCTGACAGGCCACGGCCCGGAAGGCGGAGAAATCGTGCCGGCCCAACAGGTGCCCCGCCGCCATCGCCATGGGTTCCGGATCCAGCGCGTACTTCGACCAGGCCACACGCCCCCGCAACAGGGCCGGCCGGGAGCGGCTGCAGTACCAGACATAGCGATAGCTCCGGCGGAGCGCACCGAAGCGGGCGTGGAAGGCCTCGCTCACCGGTTGCACCCAATGCACCGAGACCGTGTCGGGCAGGTTGGCGTTGGCCCCCAACACCCAGGCGTGTTCCGGCCGGTAGGCACCGGTCTCGAAGTGCACCACCTGGCCGGTGGCGTGCACGCCGGTGTCCGTGCGTCCAGCGCAGGTGACAGTCACCGGCTCGTCGGCGACCCGCGACAGCGCTGCCTCCAGCGCCGCCTGGACCGAAGGCGCGTGGTCCTGGCGCTGCCAGCCGCAAAAGCCGCTGCCGTCGTATTCCAGGCCTAAGGCAAATCGATAACTCATGAGCAGGTTTGGGTCAGATTAACGGTCACAGCCACCAAAACACCGCCCCTGCGGCGGCGGCCAGGGGTAGGATCTGGTTCAGCGGCGGCGGGTCGCCCTGGGGCACCGTCACGGTCGGCGGCGGCCGGCGTTCGGCGTGCTCCAGGGCTCTGGCGAACACCTGCGCCGCGAACCGCGCCGGCTGGCGCCAGGGGTGGCCGTCACGCCAGTCGCGGCGGGTCGCCGCCACCATCACCCGCAACCGGGGCACGATCTCCAGGGTCAGGACCAGGCGGATCGCCAGGCGATCCACATCCGCCCCCAGCCAGCGCAGCGGCTGCAGGGTCCAGGACAGCCCGGCCACCAGCTCGGCCCGGGTGAGCGTGCGCATCAGCCAGTGCACGGCAGCCAACAGGGCCGCCAGGGCCGCCACCCGCAACAGCCCCTCAGCCAACCCCTCGCGACTGGGCGTGGCCCCCGCATGTAACGCCGGCCAGATGGGGGTGCCGGGGGTCAGCAGCAGATAGAGCACCGCGATGGACAGGAACAGGAACTTCAACCGCCAGAGCCCGATGGCCAGCCGCCGCCAGCCCCGGGGGTTGCCCCAGGGCAACAGTGCCAGCACCAGCAGCCCTGCCACCAGGGCCTGGGCCACCGAGGCCCGCGCCAGGACCAGGGCCAGGGCCAATACCAGCACCACGCGCACCGCTGGGTGCACTAGCCCTCACTCCCCGCAACAGGTGGCATATCAGAGGTCGCCCAGGAGCTTCCGCGCCTCCTCCTGCTGGGCCGGGGTGCCGACCTCCAGGACCTCGTTGAGCAACTCTCGGGCACCGTCCGGATCACCCAGATCCACGTAGGCCCGGGCGAGGTCCAGCTTGGTGGCGATCTCCTCGTCCCCACCGGCGTCCTCCATCGGCGCCTCCGCGGGAGGTGCCGGCGGCTGATCGGCGTCCGGTGCCTCCCCTGGTGACGGTTCGCCGCCACCACGTTCCTCCCCGGTCGCATCCCCGGCCCCGCTCTCGTCCAAGGTCAGGTCGCCCAGGTCCAGGTCGAAGGCCTCGTCCCCCGGGGATTCGCCAGCATCCGCAGCCGGGCGCGAGTCGGCCGCTTCCCGCCAGCTATCGTCCACTTCGAAGTCGAGGGTGAAATCACCCCCTTCCCCACCGGCAGCGCCTTCCTCACCGGCGGGTGTCGCAGGGGTCTCCGGCGCCGCCGTTTCCCGTGACGCCCCCTGTCGGGCTACCTGATCCGTCTCCCGGCCCGGCTCATCGGGCTCCGGGAAGTCGAGAGTGAAATCGAAGGCCTCACCCTCCCGGGCAGGTTCCTCCGCTGGTTCCGCCAAATCGGCGCCCCCCGGCGCTGATTCGTCGAGCGTGGGCAGCGCACCGCCGGTGGCTTCCGCCCCTCCATCATCGGCGCCATCCGGGTCAGCGCCACCAAACAGCGGATTGTCAGGGGCATAGCCCCGGCCAACGCGCTCCGCCTGGCGCCAGAGGGGATCGTCCTCGCCCTCGACCCGTTCACGCAATACCTGCGCCTGCCGATCAAAGCCTTCGCGGTCATCCGCTTCAGCCAGGATCTCCAATAGGCGCACCCGGTACTCGTTGCGGGCCGGCACATTGTTGAGCGCCGTCAGCAGGGTGGCGCGGGCACCCTCCAGATCGCCCCGGTCTGCCAACTCATCGGCCACCTGCAGGGGATCCTGGGGCTCGGAGCGGGGCTCAGGCGCAGGTTCAGGCTCCGGTTCGTCCCCGTCGGCCACCGCGCTCGCCGCGGCCGCCGTCCCGGCCGCCACGCCTTCTCGCGCCGGCGGCTGTTGAATGGGCACCTCCTCCGCGGCCACGCCGGTCTCCGTCCGCCGGCGCCGTATGAGCAGCAGGGCCAGGAGCCCGATCAGGATGCCGACGCCCGCCAGCGCCACAGGCAGGCTGAGCCCGTCGAGCCAGGCGAGCGGTTGCGGTGAAGAGGGGGCCGGCGGGGGCGCCGTCACCGGCGCCTCATCGTCCTCCGCCGGCGTTTCCTCAGTGATCTCCGGCTCGACTTCGGGCTCATCCACCACCGCCGGGCGCTCCGGTGGAGGCTCGGCCACGGCCCCTTCAGGCTGCTCGCTCGGCACCATCGGCAGCACCCCGGTCTCCACGTCCAGGGTGAGCAGCCGCTCCAGTCGCTCGATCTCCTGCGCCATCTCCGACACCCGCTCGCGCAGGGCTTCGTTCTCCGAACGCAGGCTGGCCTGGTCCTCGCGGGCACGCAGCAGCTCCTCGCGCAGCGCGCCCAGATTCTCCTCGCTGGGTTCCACATCACCATCGAGAAGGCTCGCCAGGGCCTCTTCGTCGCGTTCCGACTCGGCGAGGATCTGCAATTGCCGGTCCACCGTCTCCGGATCCGGCGCCTCCGCTACGGGCGGCTCCTCCGCCGGCTCCTCCGCCACGCCTTCGGCCAGCGCATTGAAGCGGCGCACGGCCTCGTTGCGGGAATAGGCCCGGGCCCCCTCGGCATCGGGCACAGTCAGCGTGGCGCCGGCCTGTAGCCGGTTGATATCGTTGGCGACAAAGGCCCTCGGGTTGGCCTCGAACAGGGCCAGGGCCATCTGCTGGGCACTGACCCCCTGATGGCGCACCCGGTCGGCCACCGACCACAGGGTCTCACCGCCGGCCACCGGCCCGTAGTGGCCGTCCCGAACCGTGGGGGACGCCGTTTCCAGTGGCTGTTCCTCGACCTCCGCCGGTTCGGTCCGCGGCGGCGTGGCCGCCACCGGCCGCTCCGCGGGGTCGCGGGGCGGGTCCAGCAACAGGGTGTATTCCCGCACCAAACGGCCCTGCGGCCAGTTCAACTCCACGAGGAAATCAACGAAAGGCTCGCGGAACGGATCCCGGGTATAGACCCGGATATGGGGCCCCTCGGTGTGGTCCTCGATCACCTCAAAGCGGATATCGCGCAGGTAGGGAGGCCGGTCGAGCCCGGCGCGCTCGAAGGTCTCCTGCGAGGCCATGGTGACCTGCAACGCCTCCAGGCTAACGGTGTCCGCCGAGTGCAGCGGAATCCGCGCGGAGAGCGGCTGATTGAGCCAGGAGTCACGCTCGATGGTGCCCAGGCCCAGGGCCAGGACGGTGGAGGAAAACGTCAACCCGGCAACGGCGGAGATGAAGACCCGTTTAAAAGACATCCCGATCCTTGAGTGGCGGCGTGCGCGGCGGCCGGCGCCGCTGCGGCTAGGATGGCCCGCGCCCGCCCCGGCGGACGCGGGCCCCGGCCATTAAATGTACTCGCGAATCAGCAGCTCAGCAATCTGTACGCTGTTCAGGGCGGCACCCTTGCGCACATTGTCCGCCACCACCCAGAGGTTCAGCCCCCGGGGATGGGAGATGTCCTCACGGATGCGGCCGACATAGACCGGGTCGTGCGTGGCCGCCTCGGTGACGGCGGTGGGGTAACCGCCCGGCTCGCGGTCGTCCAGCACCTCGATGCCCTCGAACTGGCTGAGCAGCTCGCGGGCCTTGGCTTCGGTGAGCTTCTCCCGGGTCTCGATGTGCACGGCCTCGGAGTGGCCGAAGAAGACCGGCACGCGCACGGCGGTGGGGTTCACCAGGATACTGTCATCGCCGAAGATCTTCTGGGTCTCCCAGACCATCTTCATCTCTTCCTTGGTGTACCCGTTATCCAGGAAGACGTCGATATGCGGCAGGCAGTTGAAGGCGATCTGCTTGGGATAGGCCTCGCACTCCACCGGCTTGCCGTTCAGCAGGTTGGCCGTCTGCGTCGCCAGTTCGTCGATGGCCTCCTTGCCCGAGCCGGACACCGCCTGGTAGGTCGCCACATTGATGCGCTCGATGGTGGCGGCCTCGTGCAGCGGCTTCAGCGCCACCAGCATCTGGATAGTGGAGCAGTTCGGGTTGGCGATAATGTTGCGCCGGGTGTAGCCGGCCACGGCCTGCGGGTTGACCTCCGGCACGACCAGCGGGATGTCCTCGTCGTAGCGGAAGTGCGAGGTGTTATCGATGACCACGCAGCCGGCCTCCGCGGCCTTGGGCGCGTACTCGGCGGAGATGGAGCCGCCGGCGGAGAACAGACCGATCTGGACCTTGGAGAAGTCGAACGTGGCCAGGTCCTGGATCTCGACCTGCTGGCCCTTGAACTCAATGGTCTTGCCCGCGGAGCGGCTGCTGGCCAGCGGGTAGATGTTGCCTACGGGGAAGTCGCGCTCGGCCAGAATAGACAGCATGGTCTCGCCGACTGCACCGGTGGCGCCGACTACAGCGACATCGTAGGTCTTGCTCATTGGGTTATCCCCTTTTCGCTTGCAGATATGGATGGCTCAGTGTTTGGTGAACTTCAGCCCCGGGCACGCAGCGCGGCCACCACCGCGTCACCCATCTCGGCGGTGCTGACGGTGCGCGACTGGCGGGCGGCGATATCCGGCGTGCGCAGCCCCTGGTTGAGCACATCACCCACCGCCTGCTGCACCCGGTCGGCGAGGGCGCCCTGATCCAGACTGTAGCGCAGCATCATGGCCACTGACAGAAGGGTGGCCAGCGGATTGGCCAGCCCCTTGCCGGCGATGTCCGGCGCGGAACCGTGCACCGGCTCATACAGCCCCTTGCTGTTCACATCCAGCGAGGCGGAGGGCAGCATGCCAATGGAGCCGGTGAGCATGGCGGCACAGTCCGAGAGCACGTCACCGAACAGATTGCTGGTGACCACCACGTCGAACTGTTTGGGCGCACGCACCAACTGCATGGCGGCGTTGTCCACGTACATGTGGCTCAGCTCGACACCGGGGTAATCCCGGGCCACGCGTTCCATCACCTCACGCCAGAGTTCGGAGACCTCCAGCACGTTGGCCTTGTCCACGGAGCAGACTCGGCTGCCGCGCTTGCTCGCGATGTCAAAGGCCAGCCGGCCCACGCGGTCGATCTCCGACTCGCTGTAGACCATGGTGTTGTAACCCTGGCGTTCGCCGTTCTCCAGCCTGCGGATGCCCCGGGGCTCACCGAAGTAGATGCCGCCGGTCAGCTCCCGGACGATCATGATGTCCAGGCCGGCGACGATCTCATGGCGCAGGCTGGAGGCCTCGGCCAGTTGCGGATAGAGGATGGCTGGACGCAGGTTGCCGAACAGGCCCAACTCCGCACGGATGGCCAGGAGGCCGCGTTCGGGACGCAGGGGGCGATCCAGCTGTTCCCAGCGCGGCCCACCCACGGCACCCAATAGGATGGCATCGGCCTCCCGGGCGAGAGCCAGGGTCTCTTCCGGCAGCGGCTTGCCATGCGCCTCGTAGCCAGCGCCGCCGATGGGGGCCTCTTCCAAAGTGCAGTCGAAGCCGAAGTCGTCACGCAGGGCCTCCAGCAGCTTGCGCGCCTCGGCCACGATCTCCGGACCGATACCGTCGCCCGGGGTGATCAGGATGTTGGCAGTCATGCAGGATCCTTTGCGGGTTGCGGAAGGGCCGCCTCAGCGCCCCTCCTCCAGGTCGGTGAACAGCCACGGCGCCTGCTCGCGGCGACGGGCCTCGTAGGCACGGATATCTTCGGCGTGCTGCAGGGTCAGGCCGATCTCGTCCAACCCTTCGAGCAGCGCGTGCTTGCGAAAGCCGTCGATCTCAAACTCGAAGGCCTCCCCGGCCGGCGTGCGCACCTGCTGCTCCGGCAGGTCGATCTCCAGCTCGTAACCGGGCGCGGCCTCCACTTCCTTGAACAGCCGGTCCACCTGCGCCTCGGTCAGCACCAGTGGCAGCAGGCCATTCTTGAAGCAGTTGTTGTAGAAGATATCGGCGAAACTCGGCGCGATGATCGCCCGAAAGCCGAAGTCCTTCAACGCCCAGGGGGCGTGTTCGCGGGACGAGCCACAGCCGAAGTTGCGCCGGGTGAGCAGGATGCTCGCCCCCTGATAACGCGCCTGGTTGAGCACGAAGTCGGGGTTCACCGGCCGTTGGCTGCAATCCATGTCGGGTTGGCCTTCATCCAGATAGCGCCACTCATCGAACAGGAAGGGGCCAAACCCGGTACGCCGGATCGACTTGAGAAACTGCTTGGGTATGATCGCGTCGGTATCGACGTTGGCACGGTCCAGCGGTGCCACCAACCCCTTATGCTTGATGAATGGCTCCATAGAAGCGCTCAATCCTCGTCTGTATCGGCTGGGTTCCAGGCGGTCTCGCCGCCCGCGGCGTCACTCTCGCCTCACCGCTACTCGGGCCAGTGGCGCACATCCACGAAATGGCCGGCGATGGCGGCGGCGGCGGCCATCGCCGGGTTCACCAGGTGGGTACGCCCGCCCTGCCCCTGGCGGCCCTCGAAATTACGGTTCGAGGTGGAGGCACAGCGCTCGCCCGATTGCAGGCGATCGGCGTTCATGGCCAGGCACATGGAGCAGCCCGGCTCCCGCCACTCGAAACCGGCCTCGATGAAGACCCGGTCCAGGCCCTCCTTTTCGGCCTGCTCCTTGACCACCCCGGAACCCGGCACCACCAGCGCCTGGGTGAGGCTGTCCGCCACCTTGTGACCGCGGACCACTTCGGCGGCGGCGCGCAGGTCCTCGATGCGCGAGTTGGTGCAGGAGCCGATAAAGACGCGGTCCAGCCGGATCTCCTTGATGGGCGTGCCGGGCTGCAGGCCCATGTAGTCCAGGGCACGCCCCATGCTGCTGCGCTTGACCTCGTCCTGCTCCTCGAACGGGTTAGGCACGCAGCCGCCCACCGGCACCACCATCTCCGGGGAGGTCCCCCAGGTGACCTGCGGCTCGATCTCAGCGGCGTCCAGCACCACCACCTGATCGAACTCGGCATCCGGGTCACTGTGCAGGGTCTTCCAGTAGGCGACGGCCTGGTCCCAGTGCTCGCCCTTCGGCGCAAACGGGCGGCCGCGCACGTAGTCGATGGTCATGTCGTCCACCGCCACCATGCCGCAGCGGGCGCCCGCCTCGATGGACATATTGCAGACGGTCATGCGGCCCTCGACCGAGAGCGAGCGGATAGCCTCGCCGCCGAACTCGATGGCATAGCCGGTCCCCCCTGCGGTGCCGATCCGGCCGATAATGGCCAGCACCACGTCCTTGGCGGTGACGCCGCGACCCAACTGGCCATCCACCCGCACCAGCATGCGTTTGGCCTTCTTCTGCACCACCGTCTGGGTGGCCAACGCATGTTCCACTTCGGAGGTGCCGATACCGAATGCCAGCGCGCCCAGGGCACCGTGGGTGGAGGTGTGGGAGTCGCCGCAGACCACTGTCATGCCGGGCTGGGTGGCCCCCTGCTCCGGCCCCACGACGTGGACAATGCCCTGGCGGCGATCGAGCATGCCGTACTCGGTGATCCCGAACTCCTCGCAGTTCCTGTCTAGGGTCTGCACCTGCACCCGCGAGACCGGATCGGCGATCCCCTGGGCGCGGTTGGTGGTCGGCACGTTGTGGTCGGTGACCGCCAGGTTGGCCTCCACGCGCCAGGGGCGGCGGCCGGCCAGGCGCAACCCCTCGAAGGCCTGCGGCGAGGTCACTTCGTGCAACAGCTGGCGATCCACATACAGCAGCGCGGAACCGTCGGGGTTCTCGCGGACCACATGCGCATCCCAGAGCTTGTCGTAAAGGGTCTTGCCAGACATAGCGATCACCATCAGTGTCTTGCCAAACAGACCGGGCGGCCGGCGCCCGGTGTAGCGCTACAGTATATCGAAATTGGCTTCTTGATTCATATCAAGGGCCCGCCGGCCCCTTGCGGGACCTCATCCCTCCCGCCGCAGGCTGACCCAGGCCAGCACTGCCGCCACGGTCGCCACCGCCGCTCCCAGGTAATAGGTATGGCCACCCCAGTCGTCCCACAACCATCCCGCCACCAGGCTGCCCAACGCCACCCCGGCACCGAAGGTCAGGCTGCTGTACAGGGCCTGCCCCCGCCCCTGATTGCCACCGACAAAATAGCGGTTGATGGTATGAATCCCCACCGCGTGATAAACGCCGAAGGTGGCCGCGTGCAGCACCTGCGAGAAGGCGACCAGCGCCAGGCTGTCCACGAAGGCCCCCAACACCAGCCAACGCACCACCGCCAGCACCAGCGCCAGGGTGAGCAGGAAGCGCGCCCCGTAGCGCGGCAACAACCGGTGCATGACCAGGAACAGCAGGACTTCGGCCAAGACCCCAACGGCCCACAGGGCCCCGATGGCGCTACCGGAATAGCCGTGATCCTCCAGATAGATGCTGAAAAAGGCGTAAAACGGCCCGTGACTGGCCTGAAGCAGCATGCAGGCCAGCAGGAAACCGAGGACGTGGGGCTGCATCAGGACCTTGAAAAAAGGGACATGCGCACCGTCGCCCTGACCATTACGGCCTTCCGGGGCGATGAGGGCGGACAGCCAGAGCCCGCCGAACAGCACCAGGATGCCCCAGGGCAGCAGATCCAACCCAAAACGGTCCACCGCCTGACCGATGACAATAACCGTAACGATGAAGCCCACCGACCCCCACAACCGCACCAGGCTGTAGACCTGCGGCCGCTGCCCCAGGTGATTGAAGGTGTTGGCCTCAAACTGAGGCAGCGCGGCGTTCCAGAAAAAGCTGAAACCGGCCATGACCAGCGCCATCCACCAAAAGCCAGAGCCCACCAGCACCCCGGCGAAGAGCACCAGGGCGGCCAGCGCGGCCAGCCGCACGATCAGCATGCGCCGACCGAGGTGGTCGGCCAGCCAACCCCAAACGTTGGGGGCAACGATCTTGGTGGCGTGCAGAATGGCCAGTAGCTGACCGATCTCGGCGGAACTGAACCCGAGCTGCCGCAGGTAGGGGCCCCAGTACGGCACCAGGGCCCCGAGGGCGGCGAAGAAGAAGAAGTAGAAGCTGGATAGCCGCCAGTAGGGTAGGCCGGCCGGCATCAGCGATTGGCGGCGGGGATGGGCGGCGTCTCCGGCTGCACGTCAGCGCACTGGGCGCGGTGGCGCAGCCAGTGGTCCATGAGCGTCAAAGCCACCATGGCCTCGGCGATGGGCACCGCGCGGATGCCCACGCAGGGGTCGTGCCGCCCCTTGGTGACCACTGGCACCGGCTCACCCTCGGTATCGATGGTGCGACCCGGCACCACGATGCTGGAGGTGGGCTTGAGGGCGATCCGTGTCACCACGTCCTGCCCGGTGGACAGGCCGCCGAGCACGCCGCCGGCGTTGTTACTGGCGAAGCCCTCAGGGGTCAGCTCATCCCGGTGTTCGCTGCCGTGCTGCATCACACTGGCAAACCCCGCCCCCAGCTCCACGCCCTTGACCGCATTGATGCTCATCAAGGCGTGGGCCAGATCCGCATCCAGGCGGTCGAACACCGGCTCACCCAGCCCGGGCGGGCAACCTCGGGCGACCACGGTCACGGCCGCGCCGATGGAATTGCCCGCCTTTCGCAGGTCCTGCATGAACGACTCAAGGTCCGGAACACGCTCCGGATCGGCACAGAAGAAGGGGTTGTCATCCACCGCCATCCAGTCCTTGATACCCAGCTCGATCGGGCCGAGCTGGGTGAGGCACCCCTGCACGGTGACCCCCAGCCGCTCGCGCAGGTACTTGCGCGCGATACCGCCGGCGGCCACCCGCATGGCGGTCTCGCGCGCCGACGACCGGCCGCCGCCACGGTAGTCGCGGATGCCGTATTTCTGCAGATAGGTGTAATCGGCATGGCCCGGCCGGAAGCGCCGGGCGATCTCGGCGTAGTCCTTTGAGCGCTGGTCGGTGTTCTCGATCAGCAATCCGATCGGGGTGCCGGTGGTCCGCCCCTCGAACACCCCGGACAGGATCCGCACCTGATCAGGCTCTTTGCGCTGGGTGGTGAACTTGGAGGTGCCGGGCCGCCGCCGGTCCAGGTCCCGCTGCAGATCGGCCTCGCTCAGCGCCAGCCCCGGCGGACAGCCATCCACGATGGCGCCCAGTGCAGGGCCGTGACTTTCACCAAAGGTGGTGACGGTAAACAGTTTGCCAATGGTATTTCCGGACATGGCGGTATTCTACCCGTTTTGTACCCTCGCTGCCCGCCGGGCAGCGGCCTCAGTCAGCGGCCAACGGCCTGGCCAGGATGTAGTCGTCCATCACGAAACCACCCCCAATATCCCGAACCTGGGTGCCACAGGGGTGGAACCCGGCCCGTTGGTAGCACTGCAGAGCCGTCCGGTTGTGGCGGTTCACGGTCAGCGACAGCCGGCGGTACCCGGCATCAGCCGCCCGCCGGTACACGGAATCGAGCAGTGCCTTCGCCCCGCCCCTTCGCTGATGCCCGGGGTGAACGTAGAGCTTGTGCAACCGGGCCTCCCGGCCCCGCCCGGTGCCCGACCAGGCGGCGAAACCGACCGGCGCCGTCGCACCCGCCCGGCACAGGAGCAGCCAGTCCACGCCATCGGCCATCTCCGAACGCAAACGCTCCGGCTCGTACATCCAGGCCAGCATAAAGCGGATCTGCTCATCGCTGATCATGCCCCGGTAACAGTGCCACCAGGTCGCCTCGGCCAGTCGGCACAGCGCCGGGATGTCCGCCACCGTGGCGGGCGCGACTGAGAAAAGATCGTTCGACATACCGCTGTTCATAGCGAACATCTATTTAACAACATTGATCCGACGCGGCATAGTACTACCGCTTTTAATGATTCCAGCTCTCATGGAGGATGCAATGCTAGAGAACCGTGAAGGCCAACGCGTACCCGAGGTCGTGTTCCGCACCCGCAAGGACGGTGAGTGGGTGGACGTGGACAGCCGCGACCTTTTCAACGGCCGCACCGTGGCGGTGTTCTCGCTGCCCGGGGCGTTCACCCCCACCTGCTCGTCCACCCACCTGCCCCGCTTCAACGAGCTGGCACCGGTGTTCTTCGAGAACGGGGTGGATGAGATCGTCTGCATCTCGGTCAACGACGCCTTCGTCATGAACGAGTGGGCCCGGGATCAGCACGCCGAGAATATCACCCTGATCCCCGACGGCAACGGCGAGTTCACCGAGGGCATGGGCATGCTGGTGGACAAGACCGACCTGGGCTTTGGCAAGCGCTCCTGGCGCTACTCCATGCTGGTCAAGGACGGCGTGATCGAGAAGATGTTCATCGAGCCGCAGAAGCCGGGCGACCCTTTTGAGGTCTCCGATGCCGATACCATGCTGCGCTATATCAACCCGGAGGCGCCGCATCCGGAGTTCGTCACCCTCTTTGCCAAGGCCGGCTGCCCCCACTGCGCCCGGGCCAAGGCCCTGCTAGAGAGCCACCAGATGGCCTACGAGGAGATCACCCTGGGCGAGGGCGTGACCACCCGCTCGGTGCGGGCCGCCACCGGCTCCGGCAGCGTGCCCCAGGTGTTCGTGGATGGCCGACTGATCGGGTCCGCAGACGCCCTGGAGAGGTTCCTGGAGGAGCGCCGCAAGGTGGCGTGAGCCCCTGCCGGACACGCCGTCGAGCACGTCCATGGCCCATGGCGGCAGCGCGCGCTGCCGCCTGGGCCCATCACGCCCCGTTGACGAAGGGGTGGTCGGGCGCGACCTCCGGGTACTCGTTGACCACACGGCCACTGACCGCATCCACCTCCTGCAGGATGACCGCGTAACCCCATAGATTGGCCAAGTGCCTCAGCACCTGCATGCCGGTGCTCACGTCCAGCAGCACGCCGTCCACCACCCGGTGTTCCAGGATCAACTTGCGGTCCCCCACCAAGTCCACGTCCACCACCTGGATGTCCGGCTCGTGCCGCGCCAGGTCGTACTGGGCCGCCAACGACTTGCGCAGCTCGCGATAGCCGGCCTCGTCGTGAATGGCGGTCACCTCCAGATCCGGGTCCTCGGCGTCGTTGTGCACACGAAACAGCCGCCAGCGCCGCATCATCCGCGGGCTCAGAAACTGCATGATGAAGCTCTCGTCGCGATACTCCGCCCAGGCGTGCCTCCAGGTGCCAATGGGGTCGCCGTTGCCGGCGATATCCGGGAACCAGCGCCGATCCTCCTCCGTAGGGGCCTCGCAGATGCGCTTGAGGTCCTGCAGGATATCGAACCCCAGGGCGTAAGGGTTGATGCCGGAGTAGCGCGGATCGTCGAACTCCGGTTGGGTGACCACGTTGGTGTGATTGTGCAGAAACTCCATGTAGGCGCCATCATCGATCCGGCCACTCTCGTGCAACCGGTTCATGATGTAGTAGTGCACCGTCGTGGCACAGCCCTCGTTCATGACCTTGGTCTGCTTCTGGGGATAGAAGTACTGCGCCACCTGGCGAACGATGCGCAGGACTTCCCGCTGCCAATGCTGTAACCGCGGCGCACGCTTCTCCAGGAAGTAGAGCAGGTTCTCCTCGGGCAGCCCGAGTCGCTCCTGGCGCGCCTCCAGCGCCCGCAGCTCCGGGTCGACCTCACCGCCGGACTCCGGGGTGGGCACCGTGCGCCAGAGGTCGTTGAAGGTGGCCTCAAGGTAGCGCCGCCGCTCCTCTTCGCGCTCCCGTTCCTGGCGCAGGTTCAGACGCCCGCGGCGCGGGAAGCGATGCACCCCATGGCTCATCAACGCGTGGGCGGCATCGAGCAGCCGCTCGACTTCCCGCACCCCATAGCGCTCCTCACACTGGGCGATATAGGACTTGGCGAAATCCAGGTAGTCGAGAATTCCCTCGGCGTCCGTCCAGGTACGGAAGAGCTGGTTGTTCTTGAAGAAGTGGTTGTGGCCGAAGGCGGCGTGGGCAATGACCAGCGTCTGCATGGTCATGGTGTTCTCTTCCATGACGTAGCTGATGCAGGGACTGGAGTTGATCACAATCTCGTAGGCCAGCCCGGTCAGCCCCTTCCGGTAGTGCATCTCATCGCGGGCAAAGTGCTTACCGAAGGACCAGTGACGGTAGAATAGCGGCATCCCCAGGCTGGCGTAGGCATCCAGCATCTGCTCCGAGCTGATCACCTCGATCTGGTTGGGGTAGGTGTCCAGGCCCAGCTCCTCATGAGCAATGCGCTCGATGGCGTCGTGGACCCGCTTGAGCTTGCGGTAGTCCCAGTCCGGCCCGCGATAGAGCAGGCGGGCACTCTCTTCCAGCTCGGTCATATACTCAGGCTCCGGCCTTCGCCTTCTGCACAGGCGTGAACAAATCGCGGAAGACGGGGAAGATCTCATCCCGCCGGCGCACCCGCCGCATGGCCAGTACCGGGTGGGTCCGGGCCACCTTGTCGTAGGCCCGCCACAGATCCGACGCCATGTGCAGGCTTTGTCCGCCCACCTCGATGTAGGCGAAATACTGGGTCAGTGGCAGGATGGTCTCCCGCATCATCTTGATAACCCGCGGGTTGTCCGCTGGCGTGTTGTCTCCGTCGGAGGCCTGGGCGGCGTAAATATTCCAGCTCTCTTCCGGGTAGCGGTCCCGCTGCACGCGGTACATCTCATCCAGGGCCGGAGAGACCAGTGTGCCGCCGGTTTCGCGACTGTAGAAAAAGGTCTCCTCATCGACCTCCTGGGCGATATGGGTGTGACGGATGAAGACCACGTCCACGTGCCGGTACCGCCGCTCCAGGAAGAGGTAGAGCAGCATGAAGAAGCGCTTGGCCAGGTCCTTCATGTCCTCGGTCATGGACCCGGAGACATCCATCAGGCAGAACATAACCGCCTGGGAGACCGGTCGGGGCACCGGCTCGAAGCGGTTGTACCGGATGTCGATAGGGTCGATCCACGGGATCTGGCGCGCCCGGTGAGTCTCCCGCTCCAGTTCCTCGATCAACGCGCGCAGCCGCTGCGGCTCCTTTCCACTGCGTTCGAGCCCATCGATCTCTCGCTCTAGCTCGCGGAGGTGTTCGCGCTTGGGACGCCGGAGGGCGATCCGGCGCGACAGGCTGTTGCGCATGGTGCGCGTCAGGTTGAGATTGGACGGCGAGCCACTGACGCTGTACCCGGCCCGTTGGTTGGCGAACCGCTCCGTCTTCTTCATGTCCTTTTTAACCAGGTCCGGCAGGGCCAGGTTCTCGAAGAACAGGTCCAGGAACTCGTCGCGCGAGACCACGAACTGGAACTCGTCCTGGCCCTCCCCGTCGGGGCTGCCCTCGGAGCGACCGCCTCCCCCGCCGCCGCCCTCGGGCCGCGGGATGACATCGCCCACCCGGTACTCCTTGTTACCGGGCAGCACATGCTCGCGCACCCCGGTATCGCCCCCCTTGCGGAACGACGGCTCCCCCAGACCATCCGCGGGAATGCTGATCTGCTCGCCCTCACCGCGCATGTCCTTCACGCCGCGTTTGGCGGATGCGTCCCGCACCGCGTCCAGCACCTGTCGCTTGGCCCGACGCAGAAAGCGCTGGCGGTTGGCCAGGCTCTTGTCCTTGGGGTTGAGCCGTCGGTCTACGATATTGACCACTGGCCGACCTCCCCGGGGCTTACCCGGCCTGCTTGACCCGCATGTACCATTCCACCAGCCGGCGCACCTGGCGCTGGGTGTACCCCCGCTCCACCATGCGCTGTACGAACTCGGTGTGCTTGCGCTCGGTCTCGGAGTCCGCCTTGCTGCCGAAGCTGATCACCGGCAGCAGGTCCTCCACCTGACTGAACATGCGCTTCTCGATCACCTCGCGGATCTTCTCGTAGCTGGTCCAGCGGGGCATGTCGCCGCCGCGCTGGGCCTGGGCCCGCAGGGCGAACTTCACCACCTCGTTGCGGAAGTCCTTGGGGTTCGCGATGCCGGCCGGCTTTTCTGTCTTCGACAGCTCCTGGTTCAGGGTCTGGCGGTCCATCAGCTGACCGGTGTCCGGGTCCTTGTAGTCGTGGTCCTCGATCCAGGCGTCAGCGAAGGCCACGTAGCGCTCGAACAGGTTCTGGCCGAAATCGGTATAGGATTCCAGATAGGCCTTCTGGATCTCGTTGCCGATGTAATCCGCATAGCGCGGCGCCAGCTCGGCCTTGATCAACTCCAGGTACTTGCGCTCGGTCTCCTCCGGGAGCTGCTCGCGCTTGATGGCCTGCTCCATCATGTAGAGCAGGTGCACCGGGTCGGCCGCCACCTCGCGGGTATCGAAGTTGAAGGTCTCCGACAACACCTTGAAGGCGAAGCGGGTGGAGACCCCGTCCATGCCCTCGTCGACCCCCGCCTGGTCGCGGTATTCCTGCATCGACTTGGCCCGCGGGTCGGTATCCTTCAAGCTCTCGCCGTTGTAGACCCGCATCTTGGAGTAGAGGTTCGAGTTCTCATGCTCCTTCAGGCGGGTCAACACCGTAAAGCGGGCGAGCATGTCCAGGGTGCCCGGCGCACAGGGCGCGTCCGCCAGCTCACTGTTCTGGATCAGCTTTCGGTAGATGAGCTCCTCCTCATCCACCCGCAGGCAGTAGGGCACCTTGATGACCGAAATCCGGTCGATGAAGGCCTCGTTGTTCTTGTTGTTACGGAAGGTCTGCCACTCCGCTTCGTTGGAGTGGGCCAGGATGATGCCCTGGAAGGGGATGGCGCCAATGTTCTCGCTGCCCGCGTAATTGCCCTCCTGGGTGGCGGTGAGCAAGGGGTGGAGCATCTTGATCGGCGCCTTGAACATCTCCACGAACTCCAGCAGGCCCTGGTTGGCCCGGTTGAGGCCGCCGGAATAGCTGTAGGCATCGGTGTCGCTCTGGCTGTAGAGCTCCAGCTTGCGGATGTCCACCTTGCCCACCAGTGAGGAGATATCCTGGTTGTTCTCATCCCCCGGTTCGGTCTTGGCGATGCCGATCTGGCGCAGTTTAGAGGGGTAGACCCGGGCCACCTTGAACCGCGAGATATCACCACCGTACTCATCCAGGCGCTTAACCGCCCAGGGCGAGACAAGCCCGGTGAGCCGCCGGCGGGGGATGCCGAAGCGCTGCTCCAGCTCCTCACCCATGGTCTCCGGGTCGAACAGCCCCAGGGGGCTCTCGAAGACCGGCGACAGCTCTTCGCCCGCCTTGAGGACGTAGATGGGACAGTGCTCCATGAGGCTCTTCAAGCGCTCGGCCAGTGACGACTTGCCACCACCCACCGGGCCCAATAGGTACAGGATCTGCTTGCGCTCTTCCAGCCCCTGGGCCGCATAGCGGAAGAAGCCCACGATGCGCTCAATGGTCTCCTCCATGCCGTAGAAGTCGTGGAAGGCTGGGTAGAGCTTGATGGTCCGGTTCATGAAGATCCGGCCCAGGCGCTCGTCCTTGGCCGTGTCCACCACCTTGGGCTCCCCGATGGCCTCCACCAGCCGCTCCGCGGCCGTGGCATACATCAATGGGTTGTCCCGGCATTGCTCGAGATACTCCGCCAGGCTCATCTCGTGCTCCTGGCGTTTCTCGTAAGCCCTGGCGTACTGTGCAATCAGCGCTTCGGCAGAATCCATATGCGACCCTCCTGAGGTCTGGCTCGCAAGCGAGCGGGCTACGTTGACTTGGACGTGCCCGCCCGACCCACAGTTCCCCGCCAGGCGCCGGAATGGTCGCCCGGCGGGTCAACGACCGATGTAGATGTACTGGATCAGGTCATCGATCATGTGCTTCTGGTCACCGATGACCCACCGCATCAGGTCCCCGCTGGAAACCACCCCCTCCAAGTCCGAGCCGTCGTACACCGGCAGGTGGCGCACCCGCCGCTCCAGGCAAACAACCATCGCCTCCTCGACGGTCATGGTGGGTGGCACCACGGCCACCTCACGGGTCATTACCTCGGAGACGGGGGTCTGCGCCGGGTCCTTGCCGTCATGCACCACGCGGATCATCACGTCCCGCTCGGTGAAGATGCCGCGCAGGCTGCCCTTCTCCATAACCAGCACACAGCCCACGTGACCGTCCGCCATAGTCTTGATCGCCTCCGCCACGGGGACATCGGCATCCACGCTGTACAGCGCCACGCCTTTATCCTTCAGCACGGCATGCAGGGTGTTTTCCATTGATCGTTCTCCTGCTGTTGTCGGGTGACTCTTCCTTGAAAGCATAGACCAAACCACCGGATAACCACCCCATCGGATAGCGAAATCTTGCCCCGAGATGAGTTCAAGTAGGCGGGGGAACTCCATGATTTGCTGGGGCTATTGGTGTGAAAGTCGCAGGCGATCAGGGCACATGAAGGGCGAACGCTGGCGCAGAACGAAAAAACCCCGGGACGCGGAACGCCCCGGGGTTCAAACAGACGGCGGCGGGTTCGGGTGCCACCGGCCGCGACGCGGCGATCCGGTGCCGCCACTCAACAGGGTGTCTAGGGTCGCTCTTCCTGACCCTCGCCCTGGTCCTCCTCCTTTTCCGGGGGCAACAGGTCGTACTTGGTGACCCCCAGTGCCAGGGCCGAGGCGCTGGCCACATAGATCGAGGAGTAGGTCCCAATAAGCACGCCGACCAGCAGCGCGGTGGCAAAGCCGCGGATCAGTTCACCGCCGACCAGCATCAGCGAACCCACCACCAGCAGGGTGGTAAATGAGGTGATCAGGGTCCGTGACAGGGTCTGGTTGATGGAGATGTTCATCACCTCCCTGGGCCCGGCCTTGCGCAACTTGAGAAAGTTCTCACGGATCCGGTCGAACACCACGATGGTGTCGTTGAGCGAATAACCGATGATGGCCAGGACCGCCGCCAGCACGGTGAGGTCGAACTGCATCCGGGTGATGGAGAAGAACCCCAGCACCAGGATGACGTCGTGCAACAGCGCCGCCACCGAACCAATGGCAAACCGGTACTCGAAGCGGAAGGCCACGTAGACCAGGATACCGCCCAGGGCATAGAGCATGGCCAACAATCCCTGTTCGGTCAGCTCGCGGCCCACCTGCGGGCCGACAAACTCCACCCGGCGCAGCTCCGCGTCCGGGCTATCCGCCTGCAAGGCCGCCAGCACCTCCTCACTGATGACCGCGCTCTCATCCACGTCCCGGGGTGGCACCCGAATCATCACATCCCGCTGGGTGCCGAAAAACTGGGTGACGGCATCGCCGTAACCGGCATCCTCCAGCACCCCGTCGATGCGGCCCAGATCCGCGGCCTCCGGATAGCCCACCTCCACCACCGTGCCGCCGGTGAAGTCGATACCCAGGTTCAGCCCCTGCATCGCCAGCGAACCGATGGAGGCGAGCAGCAGCAGGGCCGACAACACCACCCCCAGGCGCCGCTTGCCCAGGAAGTCGATGCGGGGTTCGCGTTTGAAAAGTTCCATATCGCCCCGTCAGATCTTGAGCTCGGCGACGCGCTTGTTGCCGCCGTAGATGAGGTTGATGACCGCGCGGGTGCCCAGGATGGCCGTGAACATGGAGGTCACCAGACCGATGGACAGGGTGACTGCGAACCCCTGCACCGGCCCGGTGCCGAACACGAACAGCACCACCGCGGCGATCAGCGTGGTCACATTGGCGTCAGCGATGGTGGACAGGGCCTTGCCGTAGCCCTGGTCGATGGCCCGCTGGATACTGGATCCGGCGTGCAACTCCTCGCGTATTCGCTGGAAGATCAGAACGTTGGCGTCCACCGCCATACCCACCGTGAGCACTATCCCGGCGATACCCGGCAGGGTCAGGGTGGCCTGCAGCAGCGACAGGACCGCGACGATAAGCACCAGGTTGGTGATCAGCGCCAGGTTGGCCACCAGCCCAAAGACCCGGTAGTAGAAGGCCATGAAGACCACCACCAGGGCGAAGCCGATGACCACCGCCAGGAAGCCCTGGCGTACGTTCTCGGCGCCCAGGCTCGGGCCGATGGTGCGCTCCTCGACGATATCGATGGGCGCGGCCAGGGCGCCGGCACGCAACAGCAGCGCCAGGTTGCGCGCCTCCTGGGTGCTGTCCAGCCCGGTGATCCGGAAGCTGGCCCCCAGGGGCTCGCGGATATTGGCGACACTGATCACCTCGCGCACCTCGGTGACCTCACGCTGCGGCTCGTCGTTCACCAGCACCATCTCCGACTGGCGCTCGATGAAGACCACCGCCATCAGATCGCCCACGTGCTCTCGGGTGATGCGGTTGAACTGCCGTCCGGCTGCGCCGGAGAGCCGGATGTTGACCTGGGGACCGCCCGTCTCCTGGTCGATCCCCGACGCCGCATGAACGATGCGGTCGCCGGTCATCATCACATCCCGTTGCAGCACCACGTAGTTGCCGTCGCGCTCCTGGAACAGCTCCGCCGCGGGTGGCAGGCGTGGCGCCTCGGGATCCCCGGTGAAGGGATAGCGCTCCATATCCACCAAGCGGAATTCCAGGGTCGCGGTGGCACCGAGGATCTCCTTGGCCCGGGCCGGATCCTGTACCCCGGGCAACTGCACAACAATGCGCTCGGCACCCTGACGCTGGATCACCGGCTCGGCCACGCCCAGCTCATCGACCCGGTTGCGCAGGGTGGTGATGTTCTGGTTGACCGAGAACTGAACGATCTCATCCAGGTCGTCCTGGGTGATCCGAGCGATCAGGTAATAGTTGCCGTCGGCCTCGTCCCGGTCGAACTCCAGATCGCCGAAGTCCTCCTGCAGCAACCGCAACGCCTCGTCCCGTGCCGGCGCCTCCCGGAAGGAGACCCGCACCGCCAGGTCCTCGTAGGGCTCCACCTGACCGTAGCGGATGCGGCCCTGCCGCAGCAGGGTGCGGAAGTCGTTGACGTGACGCTCGACCGTCTGTTCCCTGAGGGCATTGACATCCACCTCCAGCAGGAAGTGCACGCCGCCGCGCAGGTCAAGGCCCAGGTACATCGGCTCGGCCCCTAGGGCCCGCAGCCAGGCCGGTGTCCTCGGTGTCAGGGTCATGGCCGCCGTGTACCCGCGGCCAAGCTTGGCGGAGACCAGGTCCGCCGCGTCCATCTGGTGGTCCACGCTGTCGAAGCGGATCAGGTATTGACCCTCACGGGTCTCCGCACCGATGGCCGGGACACCCTGCTCCTCCAGGAAGCGCAGCAACGACTGCTGCGTCTCCTGGTCAGGGGGATCCCCTTCCGCTGTGGAGATCTGCAGCGTCGGGTCCTCACCGAAGAGATTGGGCAACGCGTAGAGCGCGCCCAGGCTGATCGCCACGATGAGTATCAGGTATTTCCAGAGGGGGTAGCGGTTCATTCTGCCTCCGCCAACGGGCGCCTCGCCTTAGCGCGCCGGCCGGTCCTTGTCCTGGGTGGCATCCTCGGAACCCTCGGCGGCCCGCTCGGTCTCCGGCTCTTCCGCCCCGGACGGCGCCTCGTCAACGGCCGTCTCATCGGACCGGTCCTCGACCGCTTCCTGCTTGTCCTGCCGCTTGGCCTCCTTCTTGGCCTGCTGCGCCGCCTTCTCCTGCTCCTTGATGGTGCCCTTGGGCATTACATTGGCGACGGCGTTCTTCTGGACTCGCACCTGCTGGCTCTTGGAGACCTCGAGGGTGATGAAGGTCTCACCGACGGCGGTGACGCGGCCCAGCACCCCGCCGTTGGTGACCACCTCGTCACCCCGGGAGAGTTCGGTGACCATCTTCTGGTGCGCCTTCTGGCGCTTCTGCTGCGGGCGGATCAGCAGGAACCAGAAGATCGCCATCATCAGGACCAGGAAGATGATGCCGAACAGCGGGTTGCCTTGCTCACCGCCGCCCTGGGCCATGGCAGTGGAAATGAAAAAGTCCATCGGTCGCTCCTGTCAGTCGTTACTGATAATCGGGGCACCGGCACGCTGGCCGGTGCATGGGTCGGGTCAGTCCTGTGCCCAGGACTGCTCCACCGTCCCCCTGGGCATTTGGTGAGCCACCAGCTGGCGCTGCACCACCCACTCCTGCTCCGGCGTCACCTGCAGGCCGACCCAGTTGTCATTCAGCCAGTTGATGCGGCCAAGGTCGCCCCCGTTGGTGACCACTTCATCGTCCACCTTGAGTTCCGAGAGCATCTCCCGGTGGGCCTTCACACGTTTTTGCTGCGGCCGGATCACCAGAAACCAGAACACGGCGATCAACACCAGGGTGAAGACCAGGAAACTCAAGCCGCCACCCCCGTCCGCGCCACCCTGCGCCATCGCAGGGGAGATGAAGAAATCCATCCGAAAACCTCCAGTAGCTAACAGGCACCCGGGGCGCCCGGACCCAAAAGGGGGGTATTATGGCACAGCCCCGGCCCCACTCGAACCGTCAGACACGACCCGCACCCAGACTGTCCGTTACCGTGCCCCACACCGGCCGTTCACCTCCACCGGTCAGCGGGGCACTGCCGGGGCCGGCGGCACCGCCTGCCCGCGCAAGGCATAGAAGGTCTCCATAAAGGCGCCCAGGCGCCCTTCGGCAATGGCCTCGCGCAGGCCGCGCATCAGCGTCTGGTAATAGTGCAGATTGTGAATGGTGTTCAGCCGGGCGCCGAGGATCTCGTTGCACTTGTCCAGGTGCCGCAGGTAGGCCCGGGAATAGTGGCGGCAGGTGTAGCAGTCACAGTGCGGATCCAGCGGGCCGGTATCACGGGCATGCCTGGCGTTACGCAACCGGATCAGCCCCTCGTGGGTGTAGAGGAACCCGGTACGGGCGTTGCGGGTGGGGATCACGCAATCGAACATATCCACCCCCCGGCGGACCGCCTCGACAATGTCCTCCGGCTTGCCGACCCCCATCAGGTACCGCGGTCGGTCCTGCGGAAGCTGCAGCGCCAGGCTGTCCAGCACCGCCACCCGCTCCTCGTGCGGCTCCCCCACCGAGAGGCCGCCGATGGCGTAGCCGTCGAAACCGATCGCCTGCAGCCCCTCCAGGGACTGGCGTCGAAGCTCCGGGTACATCCCACCCTGGACGATACCAAACAGCGCCGCGGGGTTGTCGCCGTGGGCCTGCTTACTGCGAGCCGCCCAGCGCAACGACAGTTCCATGGAGCGCCGCGCCGTCGCCAGGTCGGCCGGATAGGGGGTGCACTCGTCGAAGATCATGACGATGTCCGAACCCAACTCGCGCTGCACCGCCATGGACTCCTCCGGCCCCATGAAGACCTTCGAGCCGTCGACCGGGGAGCGGAAATGGACCCCGTCCTCGGTGATCTTGCGCAGCTCCCCCAGGCTGAAGACCTGGAAGCCGCCGGAGTCGGTGAGGATCGGGCCCTGCCAGTGGCAGAAGTCGTGCAGATCGCCGTGCTCGCGGATAATCCCTGTGCCGGGGCGCAACCACAGGTGGAAGGTGTTGCCCAGGATGATCTGAGCCCCCATGGCCTGCAGCTCCTCCGGGGTCATCGCCTTTACCGTGCCGTAGGTGCCCACCGGCATGAACGCCGGGGTGTCGATCTCGCCCCGGGGCAGCGTCACCCGGCCGCGCCGGGCCAGTCCGTCCTCGGCGATGAGGGCAAAATCCAGACGCTCAGCAATCGGTGGCTGATCACTCATCGGCGGCCCCCGCGGCTATGAACATGGCGTCCCCATAGCTGAAAAAACGGTAGCGCTGCGCCACCGCGTGGCGGTAGGCGGCGAGCACCCGCTCGCGCCCGGCGAAGGCACTGACCAGCATCAGCAGTGTGGAGCCAGGCAGGTGGAAGTTGGTGACCAGGGCATCCACCGCATGGAACCGGTGACCCGGGTAGATGAAGATATCCGTCTCGCCCTGGTAGGGCTGCACCGCACCGTCCTGCGCCGCGGTCTCCAGCGCCCGGACCACGGTGGTGCCCACCGCCACCACCCGGCCACCGCGGCCCCGGGCACGCTCGATGGCGGCGCAGGTGGCCGGGGGCACATCCAGCCATTCGCTGTGCATACGGTGCTCTCGGGGGTCGCTGACCCGCAGTGGGGCAAAGGTCCCGGAGCCGACGTGCAGGGTGACCCAGGCGGTATCCACCCCGCGGGCGCCGATTCGCGCCAGCAGCTCATTGTCAAAGTGCAGGCCGGCGGTGGGCGCGGCCACCGCCCCGGGCCTGCGGGCGAACACGGTCTGGTAGCGTTCGCGGTCGGCGGCCACATCGGCGCGCCGGATGTAGGGCGGCAAGGGCATGTGGCCGTGGTGTTCCAAAAGCTCGAGCACGGTCTGCTCGGCGGTGAAGCGCAGGGTGAAGAACTCGCCCTCGCGGCCGGTCACCTCCGCCGCCACCCCGCCCTCAAGGGTCAGCACCGTGCCGGGCGCCGGCACCTTGCTGGCCCGGAGCCGGGCCAGCACCCGATGGCGGTCCAGCGGGCGTTCCACCAGGACCTCCACCCGGCCCCCGGTGGGCTTGTGGCCGAACAGCCGTGCCGGGATCACCCGGGTGTCGTTCAGGACCAACAGGTCCTCCGGGCGCAGCAGGTCAACCAGGTCCGGGAAGCGGCGGTCGGCGACGGCGCCGGTATCCCGGTCCAGGCACAGCAGCCGGCTGTCGCGGCGCTGCTCCGGCGGGTGGTGGGCGATCAACGCCTCGGGCAGATCGAAAGAAAAGTCATCCACGTGCATGGCGCGGGATGTTACCAGATGCGCCCGGAAGACGGCTGAAAATTGATTGCGGCCGGCACCGGCCGTATACTGTTCAGCCGCTGCCGCCCTGGTGAAATTGGTAGACACGAGGGACTCAAAATCCCTTGCCTTCGGGCGTCCCGGTTCGAGTCCGGGGGGCGGCACCAGCTTTTCCCGCCGGCACGGCACCCTGTTGGACATCCCCCGATCCCCCAAGGAGGACCGTGTGCGCAAGCGGCGCCATCCCCATTCCGGTGTCCCCTGTGCCCCCGTTCCGCGCCGTTCGCCCCCATGCGGCTGATCCCCCTGCCCCTGCTCCGCCTGGCCCTGGCCGGATTAGCCGCCACGCTGGTGGGCGTGGGGCTGGCCCGCTTCGCCTACGCCCCACTGATCACGCCGATGGTGGAGCAGGGCTGGTTCAGCGCTACCCAGACGGCCTGGCTGGGCGCGGCGAACCTACTCGGCTACCTGGTGGGGGCGCTGGCCGGGGCACCCCTGGCCCGGCGCTTCGGTGGCGGCCGGGTGATCCGCCTGAACCTGATCCTCACCACGGCCGCCCTGGCCGCCTGCCTGTGGCCGGCCCCGTTCGCCTGGTTCGCCTTCTGGAGGGGGCTGGCCGGGGCCAGTGGCGCCATTCTGATGGTGGTGGCGGTCTCCGAGGCACTGGGCCGGACACCGGCCCGCCACCGGCCCGCGGTGGGCGCGGTGATGTTCAGCGGCATCGGCATCGGGGTGGCGTTCTCCGGGATGGTGGTGCCCGGCATGGCCGGCGCCCACGCCGCCATGGGCTGGGCGACACTGGCGGGGGCCGCCCTGCTCGCCACCGTGTTGAGCCTGCGCACCTGGTCCCGGCCGGCCCGGACCAACGGCGGAGACGAGGCCCCGAAACCGCGCTGGCAACCGCGCCGCTACAGCGACCGGACCGCTGTCCTGCTGCTGGCCGCCGGCTACTGCCTGGTGGCGGTGGGTTACATCCCGCACACGGTGTTCTGGGTGGATTACCTGGCGCGGGAGGTGGGCCTGGGGCTGGACCGGGCCAGCGCCTACTGGACCCTGTTCGGGCTGGGTGCCCTGATCGGTGCGCTATTGGCCGGGGCCGCCGCACGGCGCTTCGGCTTCGCGCCCGCCCTGGCCGCCACGCTCGGGCTGATGGGTCTGGCCACCCTCCTGCCCTCGGTCTGGCCCTTCGGGCCGGTCCTGTTTGGATCGTCACTGTTCATGGGCGCCACCACACCGGGGATGGTGGTGTTGGTCTCCGGGCGTCTGAGTGAGCTCTGCCCGCCAGGCCACCAGGCCCGGCTCTGGGGGCGTTTGACCGCTGCTTTCGCGCTGACCCAGGCGGCGGCCGCCTGGGCGCACTCGATGCTCTTTACCTGGAGCGGCAGCTACCGCCCCCTGCTCTGGCTTGGCGGCGCCGCCCTGCTGGTGGCGGCCGGGCTGGCGGTGCGGGCGGCGTGGCCACACCGCCGGCGCACCGCTGCCCGATGACCGGCGGCGACGCGGTCATCGGGCCATCCGCCCAGGCACGGCCTCAGCCGTCGTCCGCCGGGCGCCGGCGGGCCAGCCCCCAGAGCACCACCGGCAGCAGCACCGCCGCCAGCAGGGCCATCACCCCCAGGTAATCCCCCGGACTGCCCAGCGCCGCCTCCCCGTGGCCCAATACGCCCAGCAGCCCGTTGCCCAGCAGCACCACGGTCACCACCAGGCAGGCCGCGCAACCAACGGCGAAGAGCGCCGCCACCAGCCAGTCCGCCGGCCGCAGCCTCACTCCCGCACCTCGTAGCCCAGCGCCTCCACCCCGGTGCGTAGCTCGTGCATGGCCGGCGCCACCCGGTGCCCCTCGCCGCGCAGGCCCAGCTCCACCTCAAAGCCCTGCGCATCCGATTTGGGCAGGCAGGAGAGGCGCAGATCCGGATAGCGCGCCACAAACGCCTCCATCAGCGGGATCAGGTCGCCCTCACGGGCACCGGGCACGCGAAGGGTCTGCTGTACCCGCACCCCCGGCGCGTGCCAGCGGGCATAGTGATGGTCCAGCACCCACGCCACCATTGGCCAGGCCATCTTCGGAAACCCCGGCACAAAGTGATGGTGCCGGATGGAGAACCCAGCCACCCGGTTGACCGGATTGGGGATCAGCTCCGCCCCCTCGGGGAACTCAGCCATGCGCAACCGCTGGGCGGTGGCGCGCTCGCCAAACTGTTCGCGGATCTCCCGCTCACCCTCGGGGTGCAGCACCAGCGGAAGCCCCAGTGCCGCTGCGGCGCACTGCCGGGTGCGGTCGTCCGGGGTGGCACCGATGCCACCGAAGCTGAACACCACATCGCCCGAGGCGAACGTCTGCTGGAGGTTCTCGGTGAGCAGCGCCGGGTCGTCGCCGACGATGCGGGCCCATGACAGCTCCAGGCCCCGCGCCTCCAGGCGCTCGATGACCGCCGCCATATGCTTGTCCTGACGACGGCCGGAGAGCAGCTCATCGCCGATGATCAGAATGCCGAAGCGAGGGGTACCCTGCTCAGCCATGGTCTGTTGCCTCCCGGAAACGATTGGCGTCCCCCTGCAGGCGCTCCGCGGCACGCTCATAGACGGACAACATGGCGGGCACCAGGAACAGCACCAGCAGGGTCGCCCCCGCCAGCCCGCCGGCGATGGAGACCGCCATGGGGATCAGGAACTGGGCCTGCACCGAGGTCTCGAACAGCAGCGGGACCAGCCCGCCGATGGTGGTCAGCGAGGTCAACAGCACCGGCCGGAGCCGCTGGCGCGAGGCCTCCAGGAGGGCCTCGTCGGCGGCCATCCGGGCCTGCTCCCGCAACTGGCGATAGAACACCACCAGGATAATGGAGTTGTTGACCACGATACCGGTCAGGCCGAACAGCCCGAACAGGGACAGGATAGTGAGATCCAGCCCCATCAGCCAGTGGCCCAGGAACGCCCCCACCAGGCTGAAGGGGATCACCGCCATCACCACCAGTGGCCAGCCGTAGGAGCCGAAGATCCAGGCCAGAATGATGTAGATGAGGGTGAGTGCCAGCACCAGACCCGCCCGCATGTCGGCCAGGGTCTCCTCCTGGTCCTGGGCCCGCCCGCCGAAGCGGTACTCCAGACCGTGGCGGGCCGCCAGCTCGGGCAGCACCCGCGCCTCCAGATCGGCCAGGATGCGGTTGGCGTTGGCGACACTGGCATCCACGTCCGCGGTCACCGTCACCGCCTGGCGCGCGTCCACATGGCGCAGGGCCTCAAAGCCGCGGCGGCTGTCGAGCACCGCCACACTGTCCAGCGGCACCGCCCCGCCCTCGGGCAACTGCACTCGGAAGTCGGAGAGCGCCGCCAGGCCGCGCCGCTCCTCCTCGTCCAGGCGCACCCGCACCTCTACCTCGTCCCGCCGCTCATGGAAGATCTGCACCAGCTCCCCCAGGTAGGTGGCACGCAGCTGACTACCGATCTCGGCCACGTCCAGACCCAACGCGCGCCCCTCGTCGGTGAGGCTGTAGACCCACTGCTCCTGGCCCCACGGCAGGTCGTCGCTGATGGCGGAGACCCCGGTGTAACTGGCCAGCGCGTCCTGTAATGCCTCGGAGGCGGCCTTCAACCGTTGCACATCGGGTCCGATCAGCCGGATATCCAGGTCATCGCCGGGCGGCCCGGCCATGCGCTCCTGCACCACCAACCGTTCGAGCCCCGCGGCCTCCGGCACGCGCTCGCGCCAGGCGGCCATGAACTCGCGATTGGAGACCGTGCGGGCATCCGGCGAGACCAACTCGGCCATGATGGCGCCGTAATGATCCCCCCGGTCCTGAGTGCCGGCACCGTCGCTCTGCTTCTTGCCCACGTAGACCAGGTGCCCCCGAAGCAGATCACCGCCCAGGGCCTCCTCGGCCCCCAGCAGGGCCTGCTCCAATTCGCCCAGGTAGGCCTCGGTCCGCTCGCGTGGGGTGCCCGCGACGAAGCTCACGTTGCCGTAAAGGATGGTCCCCTCCACGGTGGGGAAGAAGGTGAAGGCGATCCGCCCCCCGGCCACCAGGCCCACAGAGCCGATCAGCAGCGCGATGCCCACGGCAATGGTGGTCCAGCGGAAGGCGATCGCCCGGCGCACGGCCGGAATGAAGTAGCGGTCGCGGAAGGTATCGAAGGCGCCGTCGATACGCCGGCGGACCGGACCGGGCCCGGGCGGCCCCGTCCGGCCGCCAGCCTCCGCTGCAGGCTGTCTCCGCTGCCGGCGAAGCAGGCGCCAGATCCGTCCGGACCAGCCGCCGTCGGCCCGCTGCATGGCCTCAAAGGAGCGCCGCAGGTGGCCTGGCAACACCAGGAAGGCCTCCACCAGCGACGCCAGGATGACGCAGACCACCACCAAGGGGATATCGAACAGGATATTGCCGATCACACCGCCCACGGCCATCAGTGGCAGGAAGGCGGCCACGGTGGTCAGCGAGGAGGCGATCACCGGCGGGAACATACGCCGGGCACCGCCCTCCGAGGCCTGGAAGGGGCTCTCGCCGCGCTGGTAGTGGGAGAGCCCGTCCTCGCCCACGACGATGGCGTCATCGACGATGATACCCAGGGTCATGATCAGTGCGAACAGGCTGATCATATTGATGCTGCCGCCGACCAGCCAGAGCACGGTCAGGGCGGCCAGAAAGGAGGCCGGGATGCCCACGGTGACCCAAAAGGCCACCCGCCCCGAGAGGAAGATGAACAGGATGCCCACCACCAGAATCAGCCCGCCCAGGCCGTTCTTTACCAGCAGGCCGATGCGCTCGCTGATCAGTTCCCAGGATTCATCGAAGACCTGCAGTTCCACACCGGGCGGCAGCGTGGGCCGGGTTTCCGCCACCCACTCCTCGAGGATACGGGCGCTGTCCAGGGCGTCCTCCTGCTCGGCCCGCTCCAGCAGCAGTTCCACCGCCGGCCGGCCCTGGAAATAGACCTCGACCTCCCGGTCACGGGGCAGGCGTTCCACCCGTGCGATGTCGCCGAGCAGGATGTTACGACCGTCGATGGCGAGTTGCAGGTTCTCGAACTCCGCCACGCTGCGCCGCTGCTCCAGACTGCGCAACTGGCGGGCGACGTCGGCCTCGCCCACCTCGCCGGCGGGCAGATCCCGGCTCTGACTGGCGATCAGACCGGCGAAGCGGTCGAAGGAGAGCCCCAGGTCCAGCAACCGCTCATTGCGGGTGGTGATGCGGATCTCCTCCGCCGGCAGGCCGGTGACCTGCACCCGCGCCACCCCACTCTGCAGCAGGCTCTCCTCCAGGCTGCGGGCGAGGCCGCGCAGTTCATCGGGTTGCACCTCGCCGGTGAGCAGCACCCGGGCGATGGGGTCATAGCGGGTGATGCGGTTGATGGTGGGGGTTTCCGAGTCCGGAGGCAGATTGCGCACCCGACCCACCCGTTCCTTGGCGTCCTCCACCGCCTGGGCCATGTCGGTGCCCTCGGCAAACTCCAGGGTGATCACCGCTATCCCCTCGGCGGAGGTGGAGACCATCTCCCGCAGGCCGTCCAGGTCCCGCAGCTCATCCTCCAACGGGCGGGTGATGCCGTCGGCCACGTCCTCGGCGGTGGCGCCCTGCCACTCCACCTCAACGTTGACAATGTCCAGCTCGAAGTTGGGGAAGAACTGGGTATTGAGCTGGGTGACAGAGTACAGCCCGCCGACCACCATCAGGATCAGCACCAGGTTGGCGGCCACCGGGTGGCGGGAAAACCAAGCCAGGCCGCCGGCGCGGTCGCCGCGGATCACGGTGCCTCACTCCCCAGATCGCGCACCCGCAGCCCGTCCATGGCCCGCGGAATCTGGGTGACCACCACCCGGGTGCCCGCGGTCAACTCCGGGCTGCGCACCAGCATCCCGCGCCGGCCGTCGGGCAGCGGCGCCTCGCCCAGCCGCTCCACCTCCACCGCGCGCATGCGCCCCTCCTCCAGCCGGTAGACCCGCCGGGTCCCGTATAGGGCCTCAAAGGGCAGGACCACCGCATCGGGCTCCACCGGCAGCATGGCCTCCAGGGCGACGAAACGGCCCAAGGGCAGGTCCTCCCCCCCCTCGGTGACCCGGAACAGCGCGGTCACGCCCCCCTCTCCCCGGTCGGAACGACCGCCAAGCCGGTCCAGTTCCAGGCGCAGGGGCTCGGCATCCACCACCGCCGTTGCAGACAACGGCGTCCCCAACGCCAACACCCGGCGGATTGGGCCGATCCGGCCGGCGGGCAGATGGGCCCGCACCTCCAACGCCCCGCTGTCATAGACTTCGACCAGCGGCTCCCCGGGGCGAACGCGGTCCCCCGGGCTGACGCTCACCTCTGCCACCCGCCCGGCGAAGGGGGCGCGCACAGTGGTGCGGCCCAGGTCGCGGGCAAGCCGGTCATGCAGGGCCTCGGCCCGGTCCAGCCGGGCCGCCAACTGGGCCAGACGACTCTCCGCCGAATCCACGGCGAGCCGGCGGCTGCTCACCGCCATGCGCTGCTGCGCCAGCTCCCGGCGGGCCCCATCCAGGTCCGAGCCGGAGGCCAGATCGCGGTCGGCAAGCCGCTGTACGCGCCCCAGCTCCCGTTCGGCGATGGCCTCCAGCTCCCGTTCGCTGGCCAGTTCCCGCCGGTCGGCCTCAATCTGGTGCTCCTCCAGGGCGAGCTGGGCCTGGAGTTCGTTGATCTCCGCCCTCTGCTCCCGGACCTGCAGCTCCAGATCGGTCCCGTCCAGTTGCACCAGCCGCTCACCGGCCGCCACCCGGCGTCCCTCGCGCGCCGACACCTCGATCACGTCCGCCTCCACCGCCGCGGTCAGCGCACTGGTGCGCGGCGATTCCAGATGGCCGGAGAGACGCAGGCGCGGCGCCACCGGGGCCGGCGTCACGACGGTGCTGTCCACCGTCCAGGCCGGTTCTTCCACCGGTTGCGGTTCGGTCTCCGGGGCGGTGGCGCGCAGACCGATAAACAGGGCCACCCCGGCGGCAATCACCAGGGGCGGCAGCAGAAACTGTAAGATCTTGTTACCGATCACTGCATCGTCGTCCTTGTACCGGCCGTCGGGTCAACAGCCCGGGTTAGATGGCGTTCCACAGCCCCAGGCCCGCCGGCTGCCAGTGCAGATAGAGCTGTCGCTCGACGTAGGGCTCGGGATGCTTGCGAAAGTGGTGCCGCAGCAGGGTCACAGGCACGATCAGCGGCACCCGCCCCTCCCGGTAGTCGTGGATCAGCTCCACCGCCTCGGCCTTCTCGTCGCTCTCCAGGGTGCGCTTGAGGTAGCCCAGCAGGTGGAAGAGCACATCGGTGTGCCGCCGCCGGGTGGCCTTGTGCCTCAGCGTGCGCATGAACGACGCCCCGTAGGCCTCCGTGATCCGCTCCAGATTTCCGTGGCCGGCCTGGGCCACCAGTCGTCCCATCTCCCGCAGGCCCTGACGGCCGTGTGCCATCAGGATGAGCTTGTGCGCGGTGTGAAAGTCGACCAACCGTTCCGCCGTCACCCCCTCGGCCAGGAGGGTCTGCCAGCGGTGGTAGGCGTAGACCCGGCCGATGAAGTTCTCGCGCAGGACCGGGTCGTTAAGCCGGCCCTCCTCCTCCACGGGTAGTAGTGGATTGGCCTCGGTGATGGCCTGGGCGTAGAGCCCGCGACCGGTCGCGGAGGGCGCTCTGCCCGACTCGCCGTAGACCTTCACCCGGAACAGCCCGCAACTGGGGGACTTGCTCTTGAAGATGTAGCCACTGATGTAATCGAGCTCACCGGCCATGCGCTCGCCGTAGGCGCGCAACGGCGCTGTGACGTCCACGCGCGGATCCCGCACCCCGACCGCCCGCGGTCGCTCCGGGTCACCGGCGAGCCGAATGGGTGGCCGTGGCACACCCAGCCCGATTGCCACCTCCGGACAGACGGGGCGGAAGTCGAAATACGCGGCCAGGATATCAGTGATGAAAGCGCTGCGCTTGTGGCCCCGATCATAGCGCACCGGCTCCCCCAGCAGGCAGGAGCTGATCCCAACGGGGATCTTGGTGTGGTCACGGGGCGGCATAAAGCTGGCCTGGCTCATTGGGATCCCTCCGGACCTAACTGTACAATACCTGTACAAGCCTATGCCCGGTGCGGCCCCGTGACAATCCCCCCGTGACCGATGGGCCCCTGGATCGGGCTAATAAGCAAACTCCCGGAACACCGGGGCCACATCCTGTTGCCAACGCCCCGCCCACGCCTCCAGCAATTCCTCCGCCGGGGTACGGCCGCTCTGGGCGATCCCGTCCAACAGGTCGAGGAAGTGCGCCTCGTCACGGCCGCGCCGGTCCAGCCACGCCCGATCGGCCAGGCCGCGACGGCTGATGGCGAGCACCTCCAGCGCCACCTCGCGCAGGGTGCCGCCGCGGAACCGGGTCGCCAGCCCCTCCCTCGGCACCTGCTCGCGCAGGGCGCTGATCTCCTCCACACTCCAGTCCGCGATCAACTGCAGCGCCTCATCCAAGGCCCGATCGCTGTAGAGCAACCCGACCCAGAACGCCGGCAGGGCACAGAGCCGCCCCCAGGGACCGCCGTCGGCACCGCGCATCTCGATAAAGCGCTTCATGCGCACCTCCGGGAAGAGCGTGGACAGGTGGTCTTCCCAGTCGCTCATCCGCGGGTACTCGCCGGGCAGCCCCGGCAGACGGCCGCACATGAAGTCGCGGAACGACTGGCCGGCGACGTCGATATACCGGCCGTCGCGGTAGACAAAGTACATCGGCACGTCCAGCACATGCTCCACGTAGCGCTCAAAGCTCATGCCCTCATCGAAGACGAAGGGGAGCATGCCGCAGCGATCGTTGTCGGTGTCGGTCCAGACGTGACTGCGGTAGCTGAGCAGGCCGCTGGGCCGGCCCTCGACAAAGGGTGAGTTCGCGAACAGCGCGGTGGCCAGCGGCTGCAGGGCCAATCCCACCCGGAATTTGTGCACCATATCGCGCTCGGAGCTGAAATCGAGGTTCACCTGCACGGTGCAGGTGCGCAGCATCATATCGAGCCCCAGGGTGCCGACCTTGGGCATGTAGTTGCGCATCACCGCGTAACGCCCCTTGGGCATCCAGGGGATGTCCTCGCGGCGGGCCGTGGGATGGAAACCGAGCCCGATCATGCCCAAATCCAGCTCCCGCGCCACCTCGTCCACCTGGCGCAGGTGCTCCTGCACCTCGCGGCAGGACTGATGGATATTCTCCAGGGGGGCGCCGGAGAGCTCCAGCTGGCCACCGGGCTCCAGGGTGATGCTGCCCTTGTCCTTCTTCAGGGCAATAATGTGCTCGCCCTCGTGCACCGGGGCCCAGCCAAACCGCTGCAGGCGGGCCAGAAACTGGCCGATGCCGCGCTCGCCCTGGTAAGGCACGGGGCTCAGGTCCCCGCGGTGAAACACGAACTTTTCGTGCTCGGTACCGATTCGCCAATCCTCTGGCGGTTTGCAGCCGGCGGCGACCCAGTCCACCAGCGCCTGTTTGCGGGTGACCGGCTCTGCCACTGCCGCCTCGTCGGGTGCGGACATTTACAACGTCTCCATGGGGTGTTGGGTGACGGTCGGTCAACCGTCCGTTCGGACCACCTCCGCCACCGCCGCCTCGGCTTCGCTCAGCGGCTCGTAGTCCGCCAGCTGGTGCTCGAGGACGGTGAGGGTGGCGTCGGAGGCATCGCCACCGGCATCAGCACGGGCCTTGACCCGCTCCCGCAGCACCTCCGGCCGGGCCTGCACGGCGAGGATGCGGAAGTCGCACTCCAACTCCTCAGCCAGGTCACGGAAGGCCTGCCGGTGCCGGGGGTCGAGGAAGGCGGCGTCCACCACCACCGACCAGCCGGCCTCCAGCATCTCCCGGGCCAATCCTTCCAGATGACTGTAGGTACGCTCGGTGGCCTCAGCGGTGTACAACCCCTGCTCGGGCTCATCGTCCCGGCGCGCATCCGGGCTCAGGCCGAACAACCGCTTGCGCTCCACGTCCGAGCGCAGGCGCAGATGGCCCTCGGCGGCCACCAGCTCACCGGCCACGCGGGTCTTGCCGGCCCCGGACAGGCCATGGGTGATGACCAGCTCGGGGCGGCGAAGCTGGGTGTAGCGCTGGGCCAGGGCCATGTAGTCGGTCACCCGCTGGCGCGCCGCCTGGCGGGCATCGCTGCCCGCCTCCGCCTGGCTGGCCATGAAGCCGTTGATCTTGGCGCGCACCATGGCCCGATAGGCCGCATAGAAGCGCAGCAGGCGGACCATGCCGTAGTCGCCGGTGTGTTCGAGGTAGGCGTTCAGGAACCGGTGGCGGTGATCACTGGCGCCGCGGTGGTCCAGGTCCATGATCACAAACGCCACCTCGTTGGCGACGTCGATCCAGCGCAGGTAGGGCTCGAACTCGATGGCGTCAAAGACAATCACCTGGCCCTCATGCCAGGCGATGTTACCCAGGTGCAGGTCCCCGTGGCACTCGCGCACAAATCCGCCCTGGAACCGGCTGTCTATCAGCTCTTCCAGTTCATCCCCCTGCGCCTGGGTCCAGGCCTCCAGGGCGTCCAACGCGGCCGGGTCGGCCCCGGCCGCCTCCAACCCCCGCAGCTGCTCGAAATTCTGGAGCATGGGCGCGAGCACCGAATCCACCGAGCCGTAATCGGTATCCGGCCCCGCCCCGGGGATCTCGGCATGGAACTCGGCCACCACCCGCGCCAGGTCCTCCATGACCGTCACCGGCAGTTCTCCGCGCTCGAGCCGGGCATCCATCAGGGCCGACTGGGGGAAACGGCGCATCAGCACCCCCCACTCCAGCGGCTCGCCGTCACCCTCCAGCGCCGGCGCGTCGGCACGGCCGGTTATGGGCACCGCGCGCAGATACCAATCGGGCGCGAGCCGGCTGTTCAGACGCACCTCTTCCTCGCAGCACCAGGCCCGTCGCTCCAGGGTGCTAAAGTCCAGAAAGCCCAGATCCAGCGGCTTTTTGATCTTCAGCACATGGTCTCCAGCCAGAAAAACGGTGGAGATGTGGGTCTCTATGACCTCCACGCCTTCCGCCGGCCAGGGGTAGACCCGGGGGTTCCGCAGCGCCGCAAGTAACTCTGCCTGTGTCTCCATGGCATCACTGCCGTTGCTCACTTCACACCTCTAGCGATAACTTACCCGTGCGAATGGTAGCACCAAAGGGCCTCCCAAGGGTGCCCCCACCGGTGGGGCGCCGGCCGCCCCAACGACCAAGGCAGGGACACTGAGGCAGTGACCAGGGACATGCAAGCACAAACGGCCGGGCTGAGTTGGGATGAGGTCCGAGGGCTCATCCAATGCAGCGGTGACTGGACCCGCACGGGCCTGACCCGGTTGGCCGGCCAGGACCTGCGCACATTGCCACCGCCACGAACCGGGGGCTGGACCCTGGATGCCAGCGCCATGGGCAGGCTGGACCTGACCGGTGCCCGGCAGTTGCACCGGCTGCAGGAGCGACTGCGCGAGCGCGGCGACAGCGTGAGGCTGGGGGAGGAGCGCCCGGAGCACATGGACGGCCTGCTCGCCTTCACCGAGCGTGCGGTCAGTGAACGCCGCCCGCCCCCGCCGCCGCCGGGGCCCTTGGAGCGCCTGGGCCGGCAGACGGTGATCCGGCTCGGGCACTTCTGGGCGTTCCTGGCGTTCATCGGGGAGATCGCCCTGGAGGCCCTGCCCCGCCTCCTCCGCCCTTGGACGATTCGCTGGAAACAGCTCTCCGCGGAGATCCAGAAGGCCGGGGTCCAGGCGCTGCCGATCATCGGCCTGCTCGCCTTTCTCACCGGCCTGGTGATCGCGTACCAGGGCGGTGACACCCTGGAGCGTTACGGCGCCAACATCTTCCTGGTGGAGCTGGTCAGCGTGACTATGCTGCGGGAGATGGCCCCCATGCTCACCGCCATCGTGGTGGCCGGGCGCACCGGCTCCTCGTGGGCGGCACAACTGGGCACTATGAAGATCACCGAGGAGATCGACGCCCTGCGTACCCTGGGCATCAGCCCCTTCGACATGCTGATCCTGCCGCGGCTGATGGCCCTGATGGTGGTGCTGCCGTTGCTCACCATCTATGCCGACGTCCTGGGCATTCTCGGCGGCATGCTGGTGGCCGACCTGATGTTCGGCGTGGCCATGCACGACTTTATCAACCGCCTGCCGGAGGCCATCGCCACCTCCCACCTCTGGGTCGGCCTCGTCAAAGCGCCGGTGTTCGCACTGATCATCGTCGGCATCGCCTGCTTCCAGGGGATGCGGGTCAAGGGCAGTGCCGAGAGCGTCGGCCGAGCCACCACCATCACGGTGGTGCAGGCCATCTTCCTGGTCATTGTCACCGACGCCGTCTTCTCCATCCTGTTCAACCTGGTGGGGCTATGAGCGCTATCCCGGGCGACATCGCGGTGGCGGTCTCCGGCCTGGAAAACCGCTTCGGCAGTACCACGGTGCACCAGGACCTGGATCTGCAGGTCCGGCGGGGCGAGATCCTCGGCCTGGTGGGCGGCAGCGGCTCGGGCAAGACGGTATTGCTGCGCAGCATGCTGTTGTTGCACCGCCCCCAGGCCGGGGAGATCCACCTGCTGGGGACCCCCACCCGGTCCCTCGGTCGGGGCGAGGAGAAGGCCCTGCGCCAGCGCATGGGCGTGCTCTTCCAACAGGGGGCGCTGTTTACCGGGCTCACCGTCAAGGAGAACGTCAGCCTGCCGCTCTGGGAACACACCCGGTTCGATGCCGCCACGGTCGAGGACCTGGCGATGCTGAAGATCCAACTTGCGGGGTTCCCGCTGGATGCGGCTCACCTTTACCCCAGCGAACTGAGCGGCGGCATGGTGAAGCGCGCCGCCCTGGCCCGCGCCCTGGCGTTGGACCCGGAGCTGCTCTTTCTCGACGAGCCCACCGCCGGACTGGACCCGGTCAGTGCCGGCGCCTTTGACGAACTGATCGCGGAATTGCACAAGCTGCTGGGGCTTACGGTTATCATGGTCACCCACGACATGGATGCCCTTTGGGCCACCACCCACCGGGTGGCCTTTCTGGGCGACCGCCGGGTCCTGGCCGTGCAGCCCATCGAGCAGCTTGCGCGCAATGACCACCCGCTGATCAAGGCCTACTTCGGTGGATCGCGCACCGCCGCCTGGAGGGACCGCTGACATGGAAACCCGCGTGAGCTACGCCCTGGTTGGGCTGTTCGTCATCCTGCTCACCCTGGCCATCATCGGCGCCGGGCTCTATCTCGGTGGCGACATCCGGACCCAGCCTCATACCGACTATGCCGTCTACATGGATGAGTCGGTGGCCGGGCTCAATGTCAGCGCCCCCGTTCGTTACCGCGGCGTGGACGTGGGCCGGGTCCAGGCCATCACCCTCAACCCCCGGCATCCGGACGAGGTCCGCATCGTCATCTCCGTCGAGGAGCGGGTCCCCATCGGCCGGGAGACCGTGGCCACGCTCCGTTCCCAGGGGTTGACCGGGATCTCCTTCATCGAGCTTAGTGGCAGCACCACCGACCCCGTCACGCCGCAACCGCGCGCCGGCGATGACCTGCCCGCCCTCCGCACCGTCCCCTCCTTCGGCAGCCGCCTGGAGCAGACGGTGGACGAGGCTTTGGGTGTGATGCGGGTGGTGGCCGACGAGGTGCGCGACCTCCTGCGCGAGGAGAATCGCGAGCGCGTGGCCCGGCTGCTCCAGAACGCCAACGTGCTGGTCGCCAACCTGGCCGAGGGCAGCGAGGACCTGGACCAGACCATGGTTCGGTTCAACCAACTGCTCGACCAGGGCAATGAGGCCGCCGCGCGGCTGCCGGAGAGCATGGACCGGCTCGACGACACCCTGGCGCGCTGGGCGCGGCTGGCCGACGACCTGGGCCGGACCGGTGACACCCTGGACGCCCTGGCCAGCCGGGGCGAGACCACCCTTATCGATGTCAATCAGACCCTGATCCCCGAACTGGGCACCCTGATGTACGAGATGCGCCGGTTGTCACAGGATCTGGAACGGACCCTGGAGGACTTCAGCGACGAGCCGCAGATGCTGATCTACGGCCGCCAACCCATCGCCCCGGGCCCCGGAGAGGAGACGCGCTGACATGACCCGCTGCCTGACGGCCCTGATTGCCGCCCTGACCCTGGCCCTCAGCCTGAACGCCTGCGGCCTCGCGTTGCCGGGCCCGGCCGAGTCGCCGCGTACCTACAGCCTGACCTGGGCGCCCAGCGAGGCCCCGGGCGGATCCGAACCCCTGGCGGGCGCCGTGCGGGTGATGGCAACCCAGGCGGCGCCCGGCTACACCAGCAGTGCCATGCGCTACCGCCGCGATGACTGGGAACTGCAACGTTTCGCCCACCACCAGTGGGTGGAGCCCCCGGCGCGGATGCTCACTCCGGCGCTGGTCGCAGTGCTGGAGCACGACGGCCCGTTCCGCCAGGTGATTCACGGCCCCACCGTGGTCGACGCCCCCTTGCGCCTGCACACGGAGCTGAAACGCCTGGAACACCGCTTCGAGCACGACGAGGACGCCGGCCGGGTGGTGTTAACATTGCGCATCCAGCTGCTGGACAGCGAGGCCGGCGAGGTGCTCACCACCCGCCGTTTCCACGCCGAGGTGACCGCCGAACGGCGCCACCCGGTGGCCGGCGCCAAGGCCGCCAACCGGGCCCTGGCCGAACTGCTCCCGCAGATCACCGACCACCTGAGAACCGCCCTGGAAGAACGCTGACCATGTTCAAGGATCTGGAGAAGGCCCGCCCCGGCACCCGCCGGGATCTCCCCGCCGTGCTCGCGGCCCTGCCCTGGAATGCGCAGGGGCTGCTCCCCGCCATTGCCCAGCAGCACGACTCCGGCGAGGTGCTGATGATGGCGTGGATGAATCGCGAGGCGCTGGAGGAGACCTTGCGCACCGGGCGGGTGTGCTATTACTCCCGCTCCCGGCGCAGCCTCTGGCGCAAGGGGGAGAGCTCGGGTCAGGTGCAGCGACTGGTGGAGCTACGCCTGGACTGCGACGGCGACACCCTGTTGCTGCGGGTGGACCAGACCGGCCCGGCCTGCCACACCGGCCGCCGCAGCTGTTTCTACAACCGGCTCGACGGGGACGGCCTGGAGGTCATCGCGGCGCCGGAGATCGACCCGGAGACCCTTTACCACCGCTGAGTGGGTCCGACGGTGAGCGGGCCCCTTGGCCATTTCAGCGATCGGACGGCTTTGCGGGCGCAACGTTATCACATAACATTATCAACCTATCGTCCGATGGCCCACTACCCTCAGGCAGGAGCACCATGCTGCAGACCTCGGCACTGACCTACCGCTACCGCAATGGCAAGCCCATCCGGTTCCCCGACTGGACCGCCGGCCCCGGTGAGCAATGGTGGCTGTCGGGCCCTTCGGGCAGCGGCAAGACCACGCTGCTGCACCTGCTGGCCGGCCTGCTGCGGCCGGCGACCGGGGAGGTGCGGGTGGGGGAGCAGGCCCTGACCACCTTGGCGCCGGCCCAGCTCGACCGTTTCCGCGGCCGCCATATCGGCATGGTCTTCCAGCGGCTGCATCTGCTGCCGGCCCTGACCGTAACCGCCAACCTGGAACTGGCCCGCTACCTGGCCGGACTCCCCAGGGACGGGGTGCGGGTCCACTCGACGCTGGAACGCCTGGACATCGCCGATCTGGCCCACCGGCGTGCTCATGAGCTGAGCCAGGGCCAGGCCCAGCGGGTGGCCATCGCCCGCGCGGTGGTCAATCAGCCGCGCATCCTGCTCGCCGACGAGCCCACCGCCAGCCTGGACGAGGCCAACGCCGAGCGGGTGGCGCGGCTGCTGTGCGACGAGGCGGAGGCCTGCGCGGCCACCCTCGTGGTCGCCAGCCACGACCGCCGCCTGGGCCGCTGGCTGCCCCAGCGGCTGGATCTCGCCGAAGGGAGGGTGGCCGCATGAACGCCCTGCGCCTCACTCTCAACTGGTTGCGCTTCCGTCCCCTCCCCGCGCTGCTCAATCTGCTGTTGATGGCGCTGGGCACCGGCACCATTGCCCTGCTACTGCTATACGGCCATCAACTGGAGCGCCAGTTCACCCGCGATGCCCAGGGTATCGACCTGGTGGTGGGCGCCAGTGGCAGCCCCATGCAGCTGATCCTGTCCAGCGTTTATCACCTGGACATCCCCACCGGCAACATCCCTGAACGAACCGCCCGCGAGCTGGCGGACCACCGGCTGGTGAGCGAGGTCATCCCCCTGGCCCTGGGTGACAACTACCGCGGCCACCGCATCGTGGGCACGGACGCGGGCTACGTGGATCTCTACCGGGGGGAACTCGCCGAGGGGCGCCTTTGGGAGCAGGCCATGGAGGCCACCCTCGGATCCGCGGTGGCAGCCCGCCATGGGCTCGCCATCGGCGATGAGATCGTCGGCGCCCACGGCCTGGGTGGCGGCCATGGCCATGTCCACGACTACGCCCCCTACACCGTCGTCGGCATACTGGCCCCCACCGGCACGGTCATGGACCGGCTGGTCCTGACCTCGGTGCAGAGCGTCTGGGACGTCCATGACGACGACCACGATCACGACCACGATCACGACCACGATCACGACCACGATCACGACCACGATCACGACCATGAGCACGACCATGAGCACGACCACAGCGACCACCCTGAGGCCGGCCATGGCCATGACCATGAGGCCGACCGGGCTCACACCCACGAGCCGGCCCCGGATCACGACCACGGGCATCCGGCCGGGCAAGGGCATGACCACCGGGAGCCGGGCGCCGGCCACGACGATGTGGCCACCGCAGACCAGGAACTGACCGCCCTGCTGGTCCGCTACCGCTCACCGCTGGCTGCCATGCAACTGCCCCGCGCCATCAACGCCGAGGCCGGCCTGCAGGCCGCCTCTCCGGCCTACGAGAGCGCGCGCCTCATGAGTATGATGGGTGTCGGCCTGGACACCCTGAAGGCCTTCGGCGGGGTGCTGCTGCTGGCCGCCGGCCTGGGCGTCTTCATTGGCCTCTACAACGCCCTGCGGGAACGGCGGCACGACATCGCGATCATTCGCAGTCTCGGCGCCTCGCCCCGACTGGTGAGTGGCCTGGTGCTCCTGGAAGGCCAGCTTCTGGCCCTCACAGGCACCCTATTGGGCCTTGCCGGCGGCCACCTGTCGGCCGAGTTGATCGGCCGCTGGATCGGCCGCGACCGGCCGCTGGAGCTGACCGGCCTGACCTGGGTGCCGAGCGAGGGCTGGCTACTGCTGATCGCCGCCGGCATCGGCCTGGTCGCCGCCCTGCTGCCGGCCTGGCAGGCCTATCGAACCGACATCGCCCTGACGTTGTCTGAGCGGTAGCCGTCGGCGCCGGACCGGCCGCTCGGGCACCCGGCGCGGCGAGATGGCATACTCCGAGGGCTCAGGCCGCACGACGAGGGGGAACCCGATGCCACGAACCATGGCCGGCAAGGTCCTTGCGGTTGCGCTGATGGCCGTCCTCGCACTGGTGGGCTGCGCGGATGACAGCCGGGACGGCGCCGGCAAGCCGCGGATCAGCGCCTACCTGGACGGCAACCTGGAACTCGGCGAGGTGGAGGCCCTGAGCCTGGACGCCGGCGATCAGGTCCACCTGGCCTTCCGCTTTACCGATGCCGATGGCGCGCCGGTCGCGGGCGAGCGGCTGGCCGTGCTCTCCCGCGCGGGCAATCTCATCACCCACCCCGCCCCGCGTACCGACGCCGACGGCTTTGCCCGCACCCGGCTGCTAGCCCAACGCGGCGGGCAGGACACCCTGGAGATCTCCGGTCCCGGGGAGGCCCGGGGAGAGTTGCGGTTGCGTGTGGGCGGCGAGGAGGCGGACCAACACGGCGACCACCAGGTGGGTGAGGGTGAGCTGCCGGAGCGCGACGATGTGCTCAGTTGGCGCCGGCTCGGCGCCCTGAAGACCTGGGAGGAGGAGGACCTGCTGGCCGCCGAGTTCCCCGACGACATCCTGGCCCTGGAGGGCCAGACCGTCCGGGTCCAGGGCTTCATGATGCCGCTGGAACAGGGCGACCGGCAGCGCCACTTCCTGCTCAGCGCCAGCACCCCGAGCTGCTTCTACTGCGCCCCGGGCGGACCGGAGAGCGTGGTGGAGGTCAAGACAGACCGTGGGCTGGCCTTCACATTCGATGCCCTCACCCTGGAGGGTGAGCTCGAACTGCTCGACCCGAATGAGATGGGCATGTTCTACCGGCTGAAGGACGCCCGGCCGGCCGACTGAACGAGGCTCGGCGCCGGGCCGGACGCATCAGCCATTGACCCGCCCACCATCACCCCTGAGTGCCTGCCAGACGGAGGTCGCCGCCATCGCCAGGGTGAACAACAGGGTGGCGGTAACGACGATGGCAGGCCCGGTGGGCAGATCCCAATTCCAGGAGCCCCGCAGCCCCCCCGCTACCGCCAGGCAACCCAGCAGGGAGGCCAGTACCGCCATCTGCTCCGGCGTCCGCGCAAACAGGCGGGCGGTCGCCGCCGGGATGATCAGCAGCGACGTAACCAGCAGGATACCGACGATGTTCATGGCAATGGCAATAACCCCCGCCATCAGACCCATGAACAGCAGCTGCATCGGCAGCAGCGGCACGCCCTCGGCCCGAGCCAGTTCCTCGTGCAGGGTCATGGTGAGCAGGGGACGCCAGATCAGCGCCAACACCCCCAGTACCGCCAGCCCACCCAGCCAGATCCACCACAACTCGGTCGGGCCCACCGCCAGGATATCCCCGAACAGGTAGGCCATCAGGTCCACCCGAACGTGCTCCAGGAACGCCAGAGAGACCAGGCCCAGGGACAGGGTGCTGTGCGCCATGATGCCCAGGATGGTGTCGTCAGCCAGCCGCTGGCGGCTGCGCAGCACGACCAACAGCACCGCCAGCGCCCCACAGACCAGCAAGATCCCGAGATTGACATTGAGGCCGATGAGAAAGCCCAGGGCCACCCCCAGCAGGGCGGAGTGGGCCAGGGTGTCGCCGAAATAGGCCATGCGCCGCCAGACCACGAAGCTCCCCAACGGCCCGGCCACCGCCGCCAGTCCGAAACCGGCCAACAGGGCACGAAGGAGGAAATCATCCATGAGTGCAGCCCTCCCCCGGCCCGTGTGCGTGAGGGAAGACCGCTGTCTCCGGCCCCAGGTGCGCGCCGAACAGCGCCCGGTACTCCGGGTGGGCGCGCACCGATTCCGGCGCCCCACGGCACAGGATATGGCCCTCGCTCAGACAGAGCACCTGGTCGGTGGCCGCCATCACCAGGTTGAGGTCGTGGGAGACCACCAACACGCCGCAGCCGTAGCGATCCCGCACATGGCGGATCAAACGGTACAGCTCCCCCTGGCCACGCTGATCCAGACCCGCTGCCGGCTCGTCCAGCGCCAGCAGATGCGGGCGTGAGAGCAGTGCCCGGGCCAGCAGCACCCGCCGCAATTCGCCACCCGACAACCCCTGCATGGGCCGGTCCAGCAACTGCGAGACACCGGCATCGGCCACCGCTTCCGCCCAGTGGCCCCGGCGGCCCCGCGGCGCCAGTTTCATGAACCGGCGCACCGTGATGGGGAGGTTGCGGTCGATGCGAAAGTGCTGCGGCACGTAGCCCACCCGCAGCCCCGTGCGGCGCCCCACCTGCCCCCGGTAATCCCGGATCACGCCGGTCAGCACCTGCACCAGGGTGGATTTTCCGGAGCCATTCGGCCCCACCAGGGTGACCACTTGTCCGCTCTCCACCACCAGATCCACATTGCACAGCACCGGCTGGTCACCCCGGCGCACCGTCAACCCCCGGGCCTCCACCAGGGTGGTGGCGGCGGCCGGCAGCCGCCCTGCGTGGGGCGGATTGTGGATCAGGCCAAACATGCGGGGCACACGCCAGTCAGTTCAATGGTCTGCCGGTCCATCTGGAAGCCCAGGTCGCGCGCCTTGCGCTCAATGAGCCGACTGATATCGTCATCGGACAACTCCGCCACCGCCTGGCACCGCTCACAGATCAGGAACTGACAGGCGTGAGGCCGGTCCGGGGCGCCGCAGCCCAGGTAGGCGTTAAGGGACTCGAGCCGGTGGATCAGCCGCTGCGCGAGCAGGAACTCCAGGGCCCGGTAGACGGTGGGCGGCGCCACACTGGCCCGCTCCTCCCGCAGCCGGGCCAGCAATTCGTAGGCCTTGACCGGCTCATGGCTCGCCCAGATCAGCTCCAGTACCCGGCGCCGCAGGGGCGTGAGTCGTGCCCCGCTCGTCCTACAGACCGCCTCGGCCCGGCGCAGCGCCGCCTGCTGACACCCGGCATGGTCATGGCCGTGGTCGTGGAAATCGGTGACCACCCCCGGCTCGTTCATGGTATGACGTCCCGCTTTGCATCCACAGTGTGCAATGTTATAACATTTTGAACCGATTCACGGAACCCGGGCGCCCCGGCGCCGAGCGGCCCACTCTCCCCATTGGAACCCCGACAAGCCCATGAAAAGCAAACTGTTCGGCCTGCTTGGCTGTGCCCTTCTGGGGCTCACGACAAGCATCGGTGCCCTGGCGCAGCCGCCAAAGGTGGTCGCCAGCCTGTTGCCGCTGCACAGCCTGACGGCGTCGGTCATGGACGGCGTGGCCGAGCCGCAACTGCTGCTCCCCGGTGGCGCCTCGCCACATACCTACAGCCTGCGGCCGTCGGAGGCAGAGCATCTGCGTCACGCCGAGCTGGTCATCTGGGTCGGCCCGGAACTGGAGCGGTTCCTGGAGCGGCCGCTGCGCAACCTGGCCGGTGATGCGGAGAAGATGACGCTGCTGGCGCTGGACGGTATCCCCCTGCACCCGATCCGCGAGGGGGGGCTGTGGGACCCGCACCACCACGACGATCACAGCCACGAACCCCATGGCCACGGCCATAGTGACCACCACCATGACCATGGTCATGGCCAGCCCCACGACCACCACGGGGACTACGACACTCACCTGTGGCTTTCCCCGGCCTTCGCGCGCCAGTTTATCGACACGCTGGCGGAGAGGCTGGCGGTCCTCGACCCGGACAACGGCGCGGCCTATCGCGCCAACGCCGCCGCCACCCTGGAGCGGATCGAGCGGTTGGATGCGTCACTGCATGAACGCCTGGCGTCGCTGGCTGAGCTTCCCTATCTGGTCTTCCACGACGCCTACCAATACTTCGAGGCGCATTACGGCCTCAGTCCGGTGGGTTCGGTGACGGTGAGCCCGGAGCGCCAGCCCAGCGCCCGCCGGCTGTCAGAACTCCGCCAGCGCATCCGTGATACCGGTGCCCGCTGCGTCTTCGCCGAACCACAGTTCCGCCCGAGCCTGGTGACCACCCTGGTGGAAGGCACCGGGGCCGAGGCCGGCGTCCTCGACCCGTTGGGCGCAACCCTGGAACCCGGCCCGGACGCCTGGTTCGAGCTGATGGAGCGCCTGGCCGACGACCTGGCGGCCTGTCTGGCCCGGGCCTGACGCCGCACGCCCGGGCATCGGTCGCCGGGACGACCACTGCGGGTGCCGGGTTCAGGCCCGCGGCTTCTCCGCCACCCGGTTGCGCAGGTAGACCGGCTGGGCCTGCTCCGCCGAAACCCCCTCGCCATCCCGCAACACCTGGCGGGCCCGGGCCAGCGCGTCACGGGCCAACGGCACGGCCTCCGGCAGGGTGCCGGCCAACTCGCCCTGCTGGCGCGCCAGGGCGTCACCGTACGCCCCCCACCCCCGGCCGACACCCCACCAGCCCTCCCCGCGGACCACACAGGGGGTGGCCTCGGGAGCGCAGACCCGGGCCCTGGCAACCGGGTGCATCAGCCCATCCTCACCGATCTCGTAGCCGGCCCAGTAGACCTCGCCCATCCGGGCATCGAGGGCGGCCACCACCCGGGCGGCGCCAACCGCCCGCCAGCCCCCTTGGGCCAGCATCTCGAGGTTCGAGACCGGCGCCACCGGCAGATCGTGGGACAGAGCCAGCCCCTGGACCACCGAGGTCCCGATGCGCAACCCGGTGAACGATCCCGGGCCGCAGCCCCAGGCCAGGCCGTCCAATGCCGCCAGCGAGATGCCCGCCTCGGCCAACAAGGCCTTGACCATGGGCAGCACCCGGGCGGTATGGCCGCGGGGGCTGATGACACTGTCCGCCAATACCGCATCGCCCACGGCCAGCGCCGCCGAGCAGGCCTCCGTGGCCGTATCCAGGGCCAGAATTCGTTGCACCATCACCGCTACCGCCACCTATAGTGATAAGGACGGACAGTATACGCCGGCGCCCTTCGCCATTCATGCCCCCGGGGCGCCCAGCTTGACCTGCTTATAGCGGAATGTTTGAATGAAGGGCTTAAAGGAGCAACGAGGACTCGGTTTGCGAGCCCTACAGAATAAGCCGGCAACCACCGGCGGCCTCAACAATCACACCGATTCATCCCTTGAATGCCCGGCCCGGGCCCGCCCGGAAACCGCCCGTCGGCCCTGGGGCATTCACACACCCGCTCTCTGTCACGCATCCAGCTAGCCAGCGAGGAGAATCCCGTGTCTGATAAGAACGCGGCGGACGGCATTGTAATCCGCACCCCCACCGTTGATGACGGCGGCCCCATGTGGCGCGTGGTGCGCGACTCCGGGGTGCTGGACCTGAACTCCAGCTATCTTTACCTGTTGATGGCCACCGACTTCGCGGACACCAGCGTGGTGGCGGAGATGGACGGCCAGATCGTGGGTTTCGTCATCGGTTATCGCCCGCCTAAGCGCCCCGACTCCATTTTTCTCTGGCAGGTGGGCGTGGATGCGGCGGCCCGGGGCAAGGGCCTGGGCAAGCGGCTGCTCCGCGCCTTCCTGGCCGCCCCCGGTGCCCGCGGCGCGACGCTGCTGGAGACCACGATCTCGCCCTCCAACGAGGCCTCCCGGGCGCTGTTCGCCTCCATCGCGCGCGAGCTGGGCGTGGACAACATCGAAAGCCCGCATTTCACCGAAGAGCACTTCCACCCCGATCAGGGGCACGAGGCGGAGCTGCTCTTCCGGATCGGCCCGCTCGACCCGGACGAGGTCCGGCGGCGCTACGGCGACTGCATCGCCTGAGCCGGCAGCTGCCGGGCACTCGACAACCAAGGTTCATTCATACAGAGGGATCACCATGACTATCGATTATATGCACACGATCGAGGAACACGAGTCCATCGTCCGTTCCTACGTGCGCAGCTTCCCCACCGTGTTCGACACTGCGAAGGGCAGCTACCTCTATAACCTGGACGGTGAGGCCTACCTGGACTTCTTCGCCGGCGCCAGCGTCATGAACTACGGGCACAACCACCCGGAGATCAAAAAGGCGCTGATCGAATACCTCGAGCGCGACGGCGTCACGCACAGCCTGGATATGGCCTCCAAGGCCCGCGCCGAATTCCTGGATACCTTCCACCGCCTGATCCTGGAGCCGCGCGGCATGGACTACCGGGTGCAGTTCCCCGGGCCCACCGGGACCAACGCCGTCGAGACCGCGCTGAAGATCGCGCGCAAGGTCACCGGCCGGGAGGACGTCATCTCCTTTACCAACGCCTTCCATGGCATGACCCTGGGCTCGCTGTCGGTGACGGGTAACGAGTTCAAGCGCAAGGGGGCCGGCATCCCGCTGACCCACGGCCAGACCATGCCCTACTGCGGCTACTTCGGCCCCTGCGTCAACCGCGGCGGGAGCGAGCGCAACTGCGTCGACTACCTGGACCGGATGCTCAAGGATGGGGGTTCGGGCGTGGACCACCCCGCGGCCATCATCATGGAGCCCATCCAGGGCGAGGGCGGCCTCAATGTGGCCTGCGCGGAGTGGATGCGCCAGGTCGAAGCACTGTGCAAGAAGTACGACATGCTACTGATCGTGGACGACATCCAGGCCGGCAACGGTCGCGCGGGGTCCTACTTCAGCTTCGAGGAGTCCGGCATCAAGCCGGACGTCGTCACCGTCTCCAAGTCGCTCAGCGGCTACGGCATGCCCCTGTCCATCACGCTGGTCAAGCCGGAGCACGACATCTGGGAGCCGGGTGAGCACAACGGCACCTTCCGCGGCTTCAACCCCGCCGTGGTCACGGCCAAGCGCGCACTGGAACTGTTCTGGAGCGACGACAGCTTCCAGAAGGAGGTCCTGCGCAAGGGCGAGAAGATGCGCGAGTTCCTGGCCGGCCTGCTGAAAAAGTACCCGCAGGCCCCGGGTCAGGTCCGCGGCCGCGGGATGATGCAGGGCATCGCCTTCGATAACGCCGAGCTGGCCGAGAAGATCAGCGAGCACGCCTTCCAGCGCAAGCTGATCATCGAGACCTCCGGGCCGCGCGACGAGGTGCTCAAGCTGCTGCCGCCGCTGGTCACCTCCGACGAGGACCTGGAGAAGGGCCTGGCGATCATCGAGCAGGCGCTGGTGGCGGCCATGGAGGAGCTGGGCATGAACCGCGACGCCGCCTCCAGCCAGTAGCCGCCGGGTGCTCCCAGGGTGTCACCCATGAGAAAACCGGCGCCGGTGTTGCCACCGGCGCCGGTTTTTTTTGCACCGCTGAACCGCGCCGGAAACGGCCTCAGTCGTCGTCGTCCTCGACCAGACAGTAAGCCCCGTCCTCGTCGTGGACCTCCAACCCGGTCACCGGCGGGTTGAAGACACAGACCAGCCGCATTTCCTCGGTGCCACCCCGCAGGATATGGCGGTCGTGCTTGTCCAGCGCGTAGCAGACGCCATCGTAGAGCTCATGGACCTCGCCAGTCTCCAGGTCCTCGATGGAGCCGTTGCCGGCCACGCAATAGACCGCCTCCAGGTGGTTCTTGTACCACATGCGCAGTTCGTGACCGGGGGGCCAGATGGTCTCATGCAGAGAAAAGCCCATCTTGTCCTTCTTCAGCAGGATCCGGCGGCTGCGCCACCCCTCACCGTGGACCTCGCGCTCGGTACCGATGATATCCTGCAGTTTCACGATCTTCATGTGTTGTGCTCCGCTTTCGTGAGTTGACGCGCTATTGTAACGGACCTTGCAAAACCCACCGCAAGCCGTTCCCGAAAATGGGACTCAGGAATTGCCAGGGAAAGACGACCTCATGCGCCCGATAGCCCCCCTGCTCAGTAGCCTCCTGCTAGCGGCAAGCATAGCCCTTCCCGGCCAGGTGGTCGCGGAGGACACCACGCTGATCCTCGAGTACGAAAACGATCTGTTCGGCGGCGATGACCGCTGGTACACCAATGGCGTGCGCGCCACCTGGATGCGCACGGGCCGCCCGGGGCTCCTCTACGACCTGGTCACCCTGGTGGGCGAACGCAGCCGCCTGGTCGATCCGGGAAAACCGATAAGCTACAGCTTCTCCCTGGGGCAGAACATGTACACCCCCAAGGACATCACCGACCCGGACCCGCCGGAGGACGACCGCCCCTACGCCGGCTGGCTCAACGTCAGCACGGGCCTGGGCCAGTTGCGCAGTGACAGCCTGACCCGGGTGATGGTCACGGTGGGGATGGTTGGCCCGGCCTCGCTGGCGAAACGCACCCAGAAGGAGGTGCACCGGCTCATCGACACCGACATGCCCCGGGGCTGGGACACCCAGTTGCGCAACGAACCCACCCTGATGGTGAGCGCCGAGCGGATCGAGCGCGTCTGGGAGATGCCCCGGGTCGACGGCTGGGGCGCCGACCTCAACGGCCACCTGGGGCTCGCCCTGGGCACCCCCTTCACCCTGGCCGGCACCGGGCTGACCCTGCGCCTCGGTCGGCACATGCCCAATGACTTCTCGCCGCCGCGCATCCAGCCCGCCTTTCCCGGGTCCATGCGGTTCGTCCCCGCGGAACGTTGGGGCTGGTATGTCTTCACTGGCATCGATGGCCAGGGCCGGGCCCGTGATGTCTTCCTGGACGGCAACACTTACCGACGCAGCCGCAGCGTACGCCGCGAGCCCTGGGTGGCCGAGGCCACCGTCGGCCTGGCGGTGGCCAACCGGTGGGCCCGGCTCGCCTATACCCACGCCTACCGCACCCGGGAGTTCAAGGGGCAACCGGAGGACGCCGAGTACGGGTCACTGAGCCTCAGCGTGCGCTGGTAGCGCCGGCGCCCGTCCGGTCAGGGCCGCAGGTCCACCCAAACCGGGTCGTGATCCGAGCTGCGCCAGGGCCCGGGCCGGAAGCGCCGCTCGATACCACGCGCATCGTACTCCAGCAGCCGCGGTTCATCGGCGTTGATGGCCCAGGTGCCGGCGGCCTGCACCCGGTCTGCAAGCCGTGGCGGGGCCAGGGCGTGATCCAGGTAGCCGGACTCGCCGCGAAAGACGTAAGTGTAGCGCCGTTCCGGCGGCAGGTGGCGCGCCAGCAGGTCGCGCTTGCCACCGGCCAGCAGTGCGCGCACCGGGTCCTCACCGCCATAGGCGTTCACGTCGCCGACGATGAGCACGGGGAGGTCGTCCGCGCGATCCTCACGCCAGCGGCCAATGGCCTCGAGCAGGGCTTCCGACTGCGCCTGGCGGCGCAGGTTCCAGCAGCCCTGGCCGCGGTCGATGTCGTCGCTGTCGGGGCAGCCCACCTTGGCCTTGTGGTGGACCACGGCAACGGCAAAGGGCGCGCCCCCCGCCGCCGGCCGGAAAGCCGCCTTGACCGGTGGCCGGTGATGGACGGGCTCCAGGTCACGGAGCGGTCCGCCCACCCGTTCGACCCGGTCAGGGCGGTAGATCAGCGAGACCTTGATCTCGTCGCTGCCGGTGTCCGGTGTGCCGGGCGCCGCCCGGTACCGGTCGGCGCCCAGGTGATCATTCAGCGCCGCAACCAGGTCCTCGAGCGCGGCGCGGTCGTTCTCCATCTCCACCAGGCCGACAATGTCCGCGTCCAGGGCCGCGAGCGCCGGAAGCAGGCGGGCGCGCTGGCGATCCAGGGCCCGCGCACTGTCCGCCCCCCGCTCGCCGAGGGTCAGGAAGTAGTTCTCCACGTTAAAACCGGCCACCCGGATCAGCCCCTCCCCGGCCCGTTCCGGGGGGGCTGGACGCGGGTTCTGGTCGACGAACCGGGGCGTGCGGGTGGGGTGCAGTCGCAGGGCACCGAAGGTGTCGGCCAATATCCCCTCCAGGCCCTCCACCCGGGTCCCGACCCGTCGGGTCCCCCGCTCATCCAGCCAGGGCACCGGCTCCGGCCAGACCGAATGACTACCGTCATCAAGGATCAAACGCAGCCGGCCGGGCGGACGCTCATCGGGGTCGAGAAAGTTGCTGGGCCGGAAGGCACGCCCGTCGGCCGCCAGGTGCAGGCTGCCGTAACGCTGCAGTTCGTGGCTGCCGCTGACGGTCATCGGGGTCTCCACCCGCACCCACAAGCCGGCCCAGCGCCGCTCCGGGCGATGCAGCGGGAAGCGAACGGGCTGCGGTGCCAACTCCGCCGCCTCGCCGCAGTCGTTTAACGCCCGCACGCGCTGAAGCTGGATCTGCCCCTGCCAGCGCCCGGTGCGCGCCCGCAGGGCCAGCTGGCGGCCGGCACGGACCCGCGCCATCTCCTCCGGCGCCAGCCCCGGCGCATAGACAAACACCCCGCTGGGCAGGCCGTCGCCGGGGCCCTCGCCTTGGATGAAGAAGCCGTCGAGGCCCCCGTCGTCCAGAAAGACCCCCGTAACCGCGCCCTTCACGCGGACGGACGTCCCCGGATCGAGGGCCTCGCCCGGTTCGTCCCCGGTGACCTGGTAAATCGGTGTGAAATCGCCGCTGCAGGCACCGGCCGCCGGTGGCAGGTGGCGCACAAGCACCAGTAGCACCAGCAGGGCCGCCGCGGCCCACAACCATCGCCTCGGAATCGAAATCCCTTTGCCTGCCATGGCCCTCCCCCTCCGTCCTTAGCTCCCTCGGTCGACCGCTGCCCCGCACCGGCGGTTACCGGGTGTAGGCGCTCTCCTCCGCCCCCAGCGCCTTGAGCTCCTCCGCCACGGCGTTCACCGGACGGGTGAAGCGCGCCAACAGGTCGTACAGCACCGGGATGACCACCAGCGTCAGCAGGGAGGCAAAGCTCATACCACCGATAATGACCGTACCGATGGCCATCCGGCTTTCAGCGCCGGCGCCGAAAGCCAGCACCAGCGGCAGGGCCCCGAAGATAGTAGAAATGGCGGTCATCAGCACCGGCCGGAAACGCAGGGTGGCGCCCTCCAGGATGGCCTCGCGCACGGTCATCCCCCGATCCCGCATCTGGTTGGCGAACTCGACGATGAGGATCCCGTTCTTCGCCATCAACCCGATCAGCAGGATCATACCGATCTGGCTATAGATATTCAGCGTCAGGCCACCGACGAACAATGCCGCCAGCGCCCCGGTCACCGCCAGCGGCACCGCCACCAGGATGATCAGCGGATGGATGAAGCTCTCGAACTGGGCCGACAGGACCAGGAAGACGATCAACAACGCCAGGGCGAAGGTCAGCACCAGCGCCCCGGAGGTCTCCATGAACTCCTCGGACAGTCCCAGGTAGCTGATCCGGGACTCCGGCGGCAACTCCTCGGCCGCCACCCGATTTAGGTACTCCAGCGCGCTGCCCAGATCGTAGCCGTCCGCCAACGAGGCGGTGAGGGTGACCGCCGGCAGCCGGCCCACCCGGTTGAGGGTGGGCGGCGAGCCCTCCTCGCGCAGGGTGAGCAGGCTGGACAGCGAGATCAGTTCCCCGTTGACCCCCGCCCGCACGAAGATATGGCTGAGGTCATCGGGGCTGGCCCGGGCCTCGTCTCCCGCCTGCAACACCACTTGGTACTCGCGCCCGCGATCGAGATAGGTGGTCACCTCCCGCGAGGCCATCATGGTCTGCAACGTCCCGCCGATCACATCGATGGGGATCTCCAGGTCCGAGGCGCGGGCGCGGTTGACCTGGACCTGAACCTGCGGCCGGGTCTCCTCGTAGTCCATATCCAGATTGACCAGCCGGGGGTTCTCTTCGCGCACGCGCGCCATGACCCGCTCGCCCCACTCGGCCACATCCTCGTAGTCGGGCCCGCCGATCACGAACTGGACCGGTTGCTGGAAGCCGCTCTGCCCCAGCCCCGGCGGGTTGACGGCAAAGGCCCGCACCCCGGGGACGCCCATGATCTGTGGCATCATCTCCGCGACGATGTCCTGCTGCCGGCGGTCGCGATCCCCCCAGGGGGTCAGCCCGACGATGACGAAACCACGGTTGGTGACCCCGCGGAACCCGCCGATGGAGAGGATGCGAAAGGCCTCACCGGTCTCGTCGCGCAGGGGCGCCAGCAGCGCCTCGAGTTCCCGCAGACTCTCATCCAGCGCCTCGCTGGTGGCGCCCTGGGGCCCGGTGGCGGGCACAATGAACACCCCGCGGTCCTCGGTCGGTGTCAGTTCCTGGGGCAGGGCCTGGAACAGGGTGATGGCGGTCCCCGCGAACAGTGCGGCCACCCCCAGCACCACCACCGGCATCTTCAACGAACGCTCCAGGACCCAACGGTAGCCGTTGGTCAGCCCCTGGAACAGTCGATCGGTGGCCTGTTTCAACCGCCCGGGGTTCTCGGTGCCGCTGCGTAACCACTTGGAGCAGAGCATGGGCGCTAGGGTCAACGCCACCAGCGACGAGAAGGCCACGGCCGCGGCCAGCACGAACCCGAACTCCGTGAACAGTCGGCCAACGTTGCCCTCCATAAAGGACAGGGGCACGAAGACGGCGATCAGGGTGACGGTGGTAGCGATAATGGCGAAGGCCACCTGGCGGGCACCCCGATAGGCCGCCAACAGAGGCGGTTCCCCCTCGTCGATCCGACGCTGGATGTTCTCCAGCATGACAATGGCGTCGTCCACCACCAGTCCGATGGCGAGGATCAGCGCCAAAAGCGTCAGGACGTTGACCGAAAAGCCCAGGGGCGCCATCACGGTGAAGGCCCCGATCACCGCCACCGGGATGGTCACCGAGGGGATGAAGGTGGCCCGTAGACTGCGCAGGAAGATGAAGATGGTGAGAATCACCAGACCCACGGCGATAAGCAGGGTGCGCACCACCTCGCGGATGGAATCGCGCACAAAGATGGACTCATCGTAGCCCACCTCCATCGCCATACCCTCGGGCAGCGAGGCGCGGATCGCCTCCATCTCCTCCTGCACGCGGTCGGAGACGGCGATGGTATTGGCCTGGGACTGGCGCAGAATCCCCAGGCCGATGGCGGTCTGGTCGTTCATGCGCACGGTGGTGTCGTCGTCCTCCACGCCCCGCTCCACCTGGGCCACCTCGCCGAGGCGGACCAGGTAGTCGTCGGTGCGCCGAATCACCAGGTTGGCGAACTCCTCCGGCTCCGCCAGCCGGGTCTCCGTACGCACGGTGAGGTCGCGCATCCGGGACTCCACCCGGCCCGCGGGCAGTTCCACGTTATTCGCCCGCAGCGCGCTCTCCACGTCGGCCACGGTAATGCCGCGGGCCGCCATGGCACGGCGGTCCAGCCACACCCGCATGGCGTAGCGCCGCTCACCGCCGATAAAGATATCGGAGACCCCATCGAGGACCGACAGGCGGTCCACCAGGAAGCGCTCCGCGTAATCGCTGACCTCCTCCGGCGTCCAACGCTCGGAGCTGAGGGTGATCCACATCATCGGCCGGGCGTCGGCATCCGCCTTGGCCACCACCGGCTGGTCCGCCTCATTGGGCAGGTCGTCCAACGTCCGGTTGATGGCGTCACGGACGTCATTGGCGGCGTTGTCCACATCACGGCTGGTGCGGAACTCGATGGTGGTCTGGCCGCGGCCATCACGGCTCTCGGAGGTGATCGTGCGGATACCGTCGACACCGCTGACCGCCGACTCGATCACCTCGGTGATCTCGGTGTCAATGACCTGGGGGGCGGCACCGGTATAGGTGGTGGTGACCGACACCACGGGCGGGTCGATGTCCGGGTATTCCCGGATCGGTAGCTGGCTGAGCGAGGCCACCCCCAGCACCACGATGACCAGACTGATCACCGTGGCCAGTACCGGGCGTTTGACGGAGATATCGGAAAGGACCATAACGGCTCAGCCCTCGGCGCCGTCGGCCGCGGCGACGACCTCCTCGCCCTCGGTCGCCTCGGGCGGGTTCAGGACACGCACTTCAGCGCCGTCGCGCAGCCGCTGCAGCCCTGACCGAACCACGTAGTCACCCTCCGCCAGGCCGTCGGTAACCTGGACCCGGCCGCCCCGCCGGATGCCCGTCTCCACCGCCTGGCGCCGGACCAGGTCAGGCTCGTCGCCCTCTCCACGCTGGAGGACAAAGACGTACTTGCCCCGCCCTTCCAGCAGCAGGGCCTCCTCGGGCACCAGCAGGGCGTCCGGCTCCCGCTCCAGCACCAGGTCGACGTTCATGAACATGCCGGGACGCAGCCGATTGTCCCGGTTGTCCAACTCCGCCTGCAGGCGCAAGGTCCGGGTCACCGGATCCACCCGGCTGTCCAATCGCCGGACCTCACCCTCGAAGGCCCCGCCGTAACCGTCGCTGTAGGCCAGCACGGGCATCCCCACCTGCAGCGTCGGCAGGAAACGCTCCGGTACTGAGAAGTCCAGCCGCAGGCGCTCCAGGTCGTCCAGGGTGGTGATCACCGTGTCGGTGGTGACGTAGGCCCCCACGCTGACCCCGCGCAGTCCGGTCACACCGTCAAAGGGTGCCCGAATCTGACGGTCACGCAGCTCGGCACGGGCGACCTGCACCTGGGCCCCGGCCACCTTCATGGCCGCCTCCCGTTGATCCAGCTCCGCCTGGGAGATGTGGTTGGTGGCCAGCAACCGCTCGGCGCGCGCGTACTGGGCCCGGGCGTCGTCATAGGTGGCCAGCGCCTCCGCCAGCCGCGCCTGGTGGCGGGCATCATCCAGGCTGATCAGCACATCGCCCTCACCGACGCGATCCCCCTCGGCAAAATGGATCGTGGCGATGCGACCGGAGACCTCCGGGGTCACCGTCACTGACTCCAGCGCCCGGGTGGACCCCACCGACTCCACGGTGCGTAGCACCTCATCGCGCTCCACCGGGGCAATCTGAACCGGCGCGGCCATCGAGGGCCGCTGGTCGCCCTCCCCGTCCGCCGCGGAGAGCATCAGCGCGTACCAACCGGCGCCGCCGACGAGCATAAGGAAGAACAGAATGATGAGCTGGAGACCGATACGCATCAGGGCCTTGCCTCACGGGGTTACAGCAGCCGGCCTGCACCAGGCTCAGGCCGGGCAACCACCGGCCCAAACCGAAGGTCCCCCGCAGGAGCGGGGGACCGGGGTGGGGGTGGGTCAGGTGGGTCAGTCGGATTCGACCGACGCCAGCATGGCGTCATATTCATCCTGGAAGAAGAATTTATCTTCACCGAACGCCGGTTGCAACTGATCCAGCCAGGTGGCGTTGGGATCGAACTTGGCAAAGAAGGGCCGCTGGACCCAGTCCGGGTTGCGCCCCTGGATGAAGCGCAGCACGAATACCTTCTCGCCCTGGACCTCGGTAATGCCCTGCACCTCCACCTTGCCCGGGCCGGCGCTCATCGACGGGCCTCGCGCGGTGCGTCCCAGCCCGGAGACCTGCTTCATGGCGTCGCGGTAGATCTCCCAGGCCCGCGCCAGGGGCACCTCGAAGTAGTGCCGGGCCCCGGTGTCGCGCTCCACGAACATGTAATAGGGGATGATGCCGAGCCGCACCTGCTTGCGCCAAAGCTCCGCCCAGGCCTCACTGCTGTCATTGATGTGCGCGAGCAGCGGCCCCTGGGCACGGATCTCCACGCCGGTGTCGCGGATACGCCGGATGGCCTCCTCCGCAATCGGCGTCTTGAGCTCCTGCGGGTGGTTGTAGTGGGCCATCAGCGCCACGTGCCGGCCACTGTTGACCAGCCGCTCGAACAGCCGCAGCAGATCGTCGGCATCTTTGTCAGTGACGAAGCGGTAAGGCCAGAAGGTCAGCGCCTTGGTGCCCAGCCGCACCGTCTGCACATGCTCCAGGTCGGCCGCCAGCAGGGGGTCGAGATACTCCTCGAGCTTCCGGGTCTTCATGACCATGGGGTCGCCGCCGGTGAGGAGCAGGTCGCTGACCTCCCGGTGGTCGCGCAGATAGGCGTGCAGCCGCTCCGCCTCGTTGGAGGCGAACTGCAGGTCTTTATCGCCGACAAACTGCGCCCAACGGAAACAGAAGGTGCAGTAGGAGTGGCAGACCTGGCCCTGGCTGGGGAAGAACAGCACAGTCTCGTTGTACTTGTGCTGCATGCCCTCCAGCTTCTCGCCGTCGTGCTGGGGGACATTCAGCTTCATCTGGCCCGCGGGGTGGGGATTGAGTTCGTTGCGGATCTCCCAGGCCACCCGGTTGATCTCCTCACGCGACGCGTCCCGCCGCAGCACATCGGCCATGCGGTCGAACAGCGCCGGAGCCAACATGCCCCGCTGGGGGATGGTCAGCTGGTAGATGGGGTCATCCGGCGCCTTCTCCCAGTCAATAAGTTCGTTGATGACGTACTCATTCACCCGGAAGGGCAGCACATTGGCCACCACCCGCATGGCGAAGCGCTCGTCCTCTGGCATCCGGTCCAGCCCCGGAATCTTGTCCATGTTGCGGGCCGTAAAGACCTGGAATCGACGCGCTTCGAAGGTTCCATCCCGATCGACGGGACGCAGCGGAAGCATTTGGCTCATAATCTTCCTCCCACATATCGCGGGCTCCGGCGAAGGCCCGGCCCTGCCCGCCTACAGCCGGACATGCACTGGACCTACCAGAAACCCGGAACGGCACCCGGAACAGGTGTCGAACTTGGCGCCCGGGGCCCTCGGCCCCCGCAACGCCCGCAAAGAGATGGCCCTGGGATCAACGGCTTGGCAGCCACCACCCGGACATATACGACCTCACTTGGAATCGGCCGCGCAGACGAATAACGCAGGGTAGGCATATGACTGTCCGCAGGCAAGTGTCTGACGACTCATTTTGTGACGCGCTTCTCTTATGACTACAGTTTCTCCATGCGTTTTCCATACCATGGCGAGTAATAGCGCAGGTCACCCGGCGCATGGGCGATTACACCCGATATCAGTATGACCAACAGAAACAGCGCAAGATCCGCGCCCTCCAGCCATGCAATGAGCAACAACAGCAGCACCTTGGCCATGATCGCCAGGCCGCGCACCTGGATCAGCCAGATCCCGTTGTTCCAGATGTGGATAGCCGCCATCAACACCCCGGACACCATGGTCAGCCAGAAATAGGGCAACCAGGCCGCCTGCGGCGCCTCATAGAGGTAGGCGCCGCCGAGTCCGGCCGTCCCCATCAGGTGCAGAGAGCGCAGCCCGATGTTGACCCAACGCTGAGCGGGCAGGCGCCGGCTTTCCGCGGGGAAAAGGGTGCGGAACACCCTCATGCCTGGCCCAGATGGCGATGCACACTCGCCACCTTGTCCTGCAGGGACTGGTCCCGATCGGTGCGGGTGCCCACTTTGAGGGTGGTAAAGACCCGCGGGGCGCCCATGTCGTGCACCACCTCATGGCAACGGCGGACGGCGGCGAAGACCGCGTCCCACTCGCCTTCGATATTGGTGCCGTAGGGATGGAGTTCGTGGCTCAGTCCGGCGTCCTCCAGGACCCGCTCACAGGCGGCAATATACCCGCCCAGAGAGACCCCGGCCCCGAGGGGAATCACGCACAAATCCACCGTCACTTTCATCATCTGCCTCCCGCCGTTTGACCGGCCGCTCACCGGCGGCAGCCACCCTACGTTTCGCCCGCGGGGCGTCGGGCCGGTGTGCTGATCTGCCGCCTCGGTGCAGGGTTACACGCCCCGCCGCTTAGTCTAGGCTGGGGGCAGTGCTCCGCACAAAATACGTCGGTCCGCGGGAACACCAAAGTCGCCCGCGGGCTCTAAAGAATCATAAGAAGGCACTGGCTGGCCCGAACCATAACCGCAAACGGCGGCGGACGGGCAAGGAGGTAGCACCGTGACCAAAGCAGCGATCAAACAATTCCTGGCCGATCAGGATTTCTTCTCCGATTTCGACAATGCCGTACTGGACCTGCTGGCCGAACATGCCAGCGAGATCTCCCTGGACAAGGACGAGGTGCTGTTCAGCAACGGCGATCCGGCCCGTCACTTTTATTTGCTCAAGGATGGCAACATTGTGATCGAGGTCCCTGCCATTGAAGGGCCGACACTGGAGGTACAAAGCCTGACGGCAGGCCAAGTGCTGGGCTGGTCCTGGCTGATCCCACCCTACCGATGGACCTTCCAGGCACGCGCCGAGGCACCGACCCGGCTGGTGGAGTTCGAGGGCGAGGTCATCCGCCAGCACTGCGAGAAGGACCCGAGGCTGGGCTACGCCATCCTCAAACACTTCGCCAGTCTGATGTCGGAGCGCCTGGATGCGGCGCGGCGCAAGATGATGGACGAGTGGAATCCGCCGGGCTTCGCCTGACGCCCCCCACCCACCGGACGCCCCCGCAGCGCGGGGGTCATGCCGATGGCCGGTCGCCGGCGCCCCATCAGGGCCGGACCTGGCCTCGGCCCTGTTCCAGACGGCTCTGAAGCATCTGCAGGGCGTTGCGCAACCCCTCCTCAAGCACCGGATGGTAGTAAGGCTTGTCGATCATCTCGGCAACGGTCAGGCCCTGTTCCCGGCACCAGGCCAATAGATGGGCCATGTGCTCCGCCCGGGGTGTGAAGATCTCCGCCCCCAAGAACCGGCCGTCCGAGTAGCGGCCGTAGACCCGCATCAGACCATGGTCCTCGCCCATCACCCTGGCCCGAGCCTGGGCGCTGAAATCCAGTTCACCCACCGCATAGGTGCCCTCTTCCAGCTCCGCACGGGCATCGCCGACCATCGCGATCTGCGGATCGGTGAAGACGATGCTCAGCGGGCAGTGCCGATGTCCCGGCGCCACCTCCGGGAAGCGGGCCGCGTTCCGCCCGGCAATGACGCCCTCATCGGCCGCCTCGTGGAGCAGAGGCAGATGGTTGTTGGCGTCACCGGCGATGAACACGCTGCTGTCGCCGCACTGCAGGGTATAGCGGTCGAAGACCGGCAGCCCCTGGTCATCGAGCGCCAGCCCGGCATTGCCGATATCCAACCGGTCCACGTTCGGACGCCGGCCGGTGGCGGCCAACAGGTACTCAAAGTGCTCCTCCCGGAGCTCATCCTCCCCGTCCCGGAAGCGGACCACCACCTGGTCGCCCTCCCGGGCCACCGACTCCACACGGGAGTCCGCATCCAGCGGGAACTCGGACTGAAAGTGACGCTCCGCCATGGCCTTCACGTCGGGGTCCGTCAACGGCCCGACAAAACCACCGATGCCGAACATCCGGACCCGCACCCCTAGCCGCTGCAGCGCCTGCCCCAGCTCCAGTCCGATCACACCGGGACCGAAGACCACCACCGACTCGGGCAGGTCCATCCAGTCGAAGATGTCGTCATTCACCACCAACCGGTCACCCAGCCCCTCGAACATCGGCAGCACCTGCGGCCGTGAGCCGGTGGCAATGACCACACTGCCGGCGCGCACCCGCAAATCATCCCCCACCCGCAGGGTGTTCCGGTCCTCGAACCGGGCGTGCCCGTGAAGCCGGTCCGCCTCCGGGATCTTCTGCGTCACGGCCGTGGCCTTGCCGACGAACCGGTCGCGCTCGGTGCGAACCCGCTCCATCACCGCCCGACCGTCCACCTCGGGTTCCGCCACCCGGATCCCGAACTTTGCAGCACCGCGCGCATGATGCGCCGATTCGGCGGCCGCGATCAGGAGCTTACTAGGCATGCACCCCACCCTTGCGCAGGTGGTGCCGTAGTCACCGCCCTCAATCAGCACCACCCGTTTGGCGTATTGGGCGGCACTGCGATAAGCCCGCAAACCGGCGGAGCCGGCGCCAATCACCGCTACATCGACCTCAATCTCTCGCATGTTCCCTCCTAGGGGTCAGGCCACGTCTGTTCCGGTCACGGCCGGGGCCGCGTCGTGTTGGTTCGATATTATAGAATTTTTTTGAATGTTGTCACCCCCCCCCCCTCTCATCCCCTGGTCGCCGGCCGCTCAGCCTCACCCCTGGATAGTGCGTCACTGCCTTACCAAATTCATAATCGATCTAACAAGGCTGGTTACAAAAACTTTTATCTATAAATAAACTAACCATTACACTTGGTAATGCTCGGACGACGACCATGAAGATCCTGACAAGCCTATTCGCCGCCGCCCTCTTGGCCCTGGCCCCCCACGCCGGGGCGGGCGATCCGGAGGCGCGGCCGCTGGCGGAACCCGAATGGCTCCAGGGGCAACTGGAGCGCGATGACCTGGTGGTCCTGGATGTCCGCAACGCCCTGGACGGCGGTGGCCATGACACCTACCTGGAGGGCCATATCCCGGGCGCCATCCACAGCGACTACCTGAAGGCGGGCTGGCGCACGGAGCGCCAGGGCGTCCCCGCGCAGCTCCCGGACGTGGCATCGCTCGAGCGGCTGATCCGCGAGCTGGGCATCAGTAACGACGACCATGTGGTGATCACCGCTGCGGGTACTGATGGCCTGGACTTCGGCAGCGCCGCCCGGATCTACTGGACCTTCAAGGTCCTGGGCCACGACCGGGTCAGCATCCTCAACGGCGGCTTCCGCGCTTGGCAGGAGGCCGGGCTGCCGGTGGCCACCGGCGGTCATGAACGCCCGCGCAGCGACTTCGCAGCGGATTTCCGACCGGAGATGGTTGGCACCACCGAAAGACTACTGGAGTGGCGCGAGCGCGGCGCCCAGCTGGTGGACAACCGGCCGCAGGCGCACTACCTGGGCCGCGGCGGGCATCCGGCGGCCCGGGCGCACGGCACCATCCCCGGGGCCAAGAATGTGGAAGAGGCCCGCCTGATCGTCGATGAGTCCGGTCGCGCAGTGGACAGCCAACGGCTGCAGCAACTGCTGGCCGAGGCGGGCGTTGATCCGCAGCGCGAGATCGTCACCTTCTGCAACACCGGGCACTGGGCCTCCGTGGGTTGGTTCGCGCTTAGCGAGATCGCCGGTCACGACGACGTGCTGATGTACGACGGCTCCATGGTGGAGTGGAGCGCCGACGCCGAGCGCCCGCTGCAGGTGGAGCGCCAGGGGCTGGCCCGACTGATTGAGCGCTTCTTCAACTAAAACTAGGGCGCTCCCGACAGACCGTTTTCCCCGGTTCGCAGGTCCCGCCCTGCGAACCGTTCGCCACAGGAGTAGTGAATGGCAAGCACCGCAACCTCGGTCACCGCACAAGTCCAGGAGGACCGGGGCGGGATCGACCGTTTCATCGTCGCCACGGCACTGCTGGGCTTCGCCCTGCTGGGCGGGCTGATCTGGCTGGAGACGGCACCCTTCATGGCCGTCCTCTTCCTCATCGGCGGCCTGCTGGGGGTGGCGCTCTACCACGGCGCCTTCGGCTTCACCGGCGGCTGGCGCCGGTTTGTGGTGGAGCGGCGCAGTGCCGGGTTGCGCGCGCAGTTGGCCCTGCTGGCCCTGGCCACGGTGCTGTTTGTACCGGTGCTGGCCGGGGCCGAGGCCGGCAGCATGACCGGTGCACTGGCGCCGGTGGGTGTCTCGCTGGTGCTGGGCTCATTTCTGTTCGGGCTCGGCATGCAGTTGGGCGGTGGTTGCGGCTCCGGTACCCTGTTCACGGTCGGTGCCGGCAACATCCGCATGGTGCTAACCCTGGTCTTCTTCATCGTCGGCTCAGTGGTGGGCACCTTCCACCTGCCCTGGTGGCTGGATCAGCCGGGGGCCGATCCGGTGAACCTGAGCATCAGCCTCAGCCCGGTCGGCGCCATCGGCGTGCAACTGGCGGTGATCGCCGCCCTCACGGCGTGGATCAGCCACCTGGAGCGGCGTCACCATGGCGACGTGGAGCGCAAGGTGTTCGTCGGTCCGGGCCCGGACCAGGGGTGGCTGCAGACCTTTTTCACCGGCCAATGGCCGCTGATCTGGGCGGTGGTGGTCCTCGCCCTGGGGAACCTTGCGATCCTATTGCTCTCCGGTCACCCCTGGGGCATCACCTTTGCCTTCGGCCTTTGGGGGGCGAAGGTCCTGCAGGCGGTCGGCGTCGATTTGGCCCAGTTCGAATTCTGGACCTGGGACTACCCCGCCCTGGCACTGCGCGACAGCGTGCTGGTGAATGTGACCTCGGTGACCAACTTCGGGGTGTTCCTGGGCGCCATGCTGGCCGCCGGCCTGGCCAACAAGTACAACAAGGCGAGCGCCGGACGGATACCGCCCCGCTCACTGCTGGCAGCCATTCTCGGCGGTCTGTTGATGGGCTATGGTGCGCGCCTGGGTTTCGGCTGCAACATCGGCGCGCTGTTCAGCGGCATCGCCTCGGCCAGCCTGCATGGCTGGGTGTGGTTCGCCGCCGCCTGGGTCGGCTCCCTGATCGGCATCCGCCTGCGCCCCTTCTTCAACCTGAGCAATCGGTAAGGGGGGCGAAGTGAGCGAACCGAACCGCGGGTACAAACGCTGGCGTGTCCTGGCCGCCCTGCTCCTGGTCACGGGCGCCGTGATGGCCGACCACTTCACCAGCCCCACCTTCAAGACCAACCTGGGTGTCGGTGGCCTGGAGACCACCCTGAATCAGCGCGAGGGCAGCGCGGCCTGTGCCCCCTGCGGGGCCCCCTGCCCTTCGACCCGGCAGGGCGACTGATCACCGGGTGGCCCGGGACGACCGAGGCGCAAGTCGGTTAACGCAGGCCCAGCCGGACCTCGCCCACCTGCCACGGTACGGCGGGCTCATCACCGCCCGGCCCAAAGCCAAGCAGCGCCCGCACCTCCTGACTGTCCCGGGCGGTACAGATCCGCTGGGCCTGCTCATAGGCCCTGCGGCTGTCTGTGGCGGCCACCACCTCGGAGAGCCGGGGCACCAGCCGGGGGCTGACGCTGAAGCGCCGGAAACCCAGTCCGATGAGGACCGGCAACACCCCGGGCAACTGCTGCAGCAAGCCACAGAGCTGGACCCGGGTGACGTTCACGTCCCGGGTCGCCACCTGCAGCAGGCGATAGAGCGAGGGGGCGTAGGGGTCCAGGTGGCCGGCCACCTGGGGGATATCGCGGTCGGCCCCGAAGAAGCACTGCATCAGGTCGTTGGTACCGATACTGACGAAGTCAGCCACGGCGTCCAGCTGCTGCAGTGACAACGCCGCCGCCGGTGTCTCCACCATGGGCCCCAGGGGGATGACCGGCGGCAACCAGCGGCGCAGGCGGTTGCGCCAATGGCGGAACTCCTCCGGACTGTTGACAAAGGGGATCACCACCCGAAGCTCGTAGTGACGGGCCAGCGTGGCCAACGCCGCCGCCTGGGCCTCCACCACGCTCTTGACCGGTGGTATATCATAGAGTCGTGATCCTTGCAGGCCGAGCAGGCCGGTCAGACCGGCCAGCTCACCCAACCAGGCGGGCTTCTTGTCCACCGAGATATCCAGCAGCCGTACGGTGACCGGCAACGGCTCCGCCGCCCGGCAGATCGCCCCGAACGCCTTCTCGTAGTAGGCCTGATCGGGCATCCGCGCCAAGGCCGGCGTGAGGTACTCGCTGTGCACCAGACCGATGGCATCGGCCTCGACATCGCGGGCGGTCCGGGCCCCCAACTCGCCCGTCACCGTGGCGCGCAGATGCACCGGCACACCGTCGCGAGTCCGAACACGCCCACTCTGGCGGGCTACCCTCTGAACCTGGCTCCGTTCCGGACGACCGGCGGCGGGGCTCAGCACGCCGCTGGTCCCGTCCAAATGGAAGTGCTCGCCGGGGTGCAGGGCGTCGCCCTGCCGGGCATGGAGCAGCACCGTGGGCACACCAAGCTGCTGCAATTGGATCAAGGGGTGAGCCAGCGGAGCACCGCCCAACACCACCAGACCGGCCGGGATGCGCTCCAGGGAGAAGGTCTCGGCGTAGGGCAGCACAAGGATATGGCTGTCCGAAGCATCGGCAGGTTCGTAGGTGATCCGGCCGGCCGCCTCGCCCGGCACAAAAGGCATACCCTGAATGACCATAAGTTCAGTGTAAGGCGGACTGACCGGCAAGTCACCCGTACGGAATAGCGCACAAGGCGCCTTTTAGCGCTCATCAGGTGAGTCAATGCCCCATTATCAACTCGCGATTCTGCTCGGCATGACGGTCGCCCTGGGGCCGTTGGCCCTGGATGCCTATTTGCCCGCTTTCCCGGCCATCGCCGGCGACCTGGGCGTCAGCAAGGCGGATGTGGGCCTGACGCTGAGCGCCTATGTCTTTGCCCTCGGTCTGGCACAACTGATCGGCGGCCCGTTGTCCGACCGCTACGGCCGTCAGCGGGTGCTGCTGCTGGGGCTGGCGGTCTTCGCCGCCGCGGCCTTTATGGTGGCGCAGGCGGACAGCCTGAACGAGATGCTGGCGTGGCGGGTGGTCCAGGGAGTGGGCGGCGCCTTCTGCGCGGTGTCCGTCCCGGCCATTGTCCGCGACCAGTGCCGGGGCAACGAGGCCGCCCGCCTGTTCGGGTTGATCGGCCTGGTGATGTTCATCGCCCCGGCCTCGGCCCCTGCCCTGGGCAGCGCCCTGCTGGCGGTCAGTAACTGGCCCGCCATCTATTACGCGCTTGGCGGCTACGCGCTGTTGCTCGGGGTGTTGCTGCATTACCGGTTGTTCCGGCGCATCCCGGTACGCGTCCCCGCGCGCACGCCGGTCCAATCGCTGGTCACCAACTACCTGCTGGTACTGCGGCACCGGGTGGCCATGCGCTTCATTGCCCTGCAGACCCTGGCCTTCAGTGCCATGTTGGTGTTCATTACCCACGCCTCGTTCATCTACCAGGGGTGGTTCGGGTTCTCCAGCAGCGCCTTCGCGGCGTTGTTCGCTGCCAATGTGGCGGCCATGGCCGTGCTGAACCTGGTCAACCGCCGCCTGCTCCTGCGCTTTCCCTCGGTGCACATCCTGCGCACCGCGGTCGCGACGCAGCACCTCGCCATCGCCCTGCTTATCCTGCTGGTGCTGCTGGATGCGCCCTCCTGGGCCGTGGTGGCCTGTCTGATGGCGGTCACCGGTTGCATGGGCGCCATCGTCCCCAACAGCCTGGCGGGGGCCCTGGACTACTTCCCCAACCTGGGTGGCACCGCCGCCGCCTTGCTGGGCGCCACCCAATTCACGGTGGCGGGTGCCGTCAGCGCCCTCTCCACCCGCCTGGCCGGTGAGGCTCTCCTGCCCATTGTGCTGATCATGGCGGTCTGCTCACTGGGCGCGGTGCTGCTGGCCAATGGCGCACCCAGGGCGGTACAGAGACAGGCGGCCATGCAGGCGACGCCGCAGGGCCTGGACGCCCCGACACCCCCAAGCACCCCGCGCTAACCGGCCCCCAGGATTCGCCGCCCGCCCGGCAGGGTTGCCGGCCGGTGCCGGGAGGGCGACAATAACTGTATATTTATACAGCTCCAGACCCCGCATGCCCATCGACTACGCCGAACTCCACTGCCTGTCCTGCTTCAGCTTCCTGCGCGGTGCCTCTCAGCCGGCGGAACTGGTGCAGCGGGCCGCCGAGTTGGGCTACCGCGCCCTGGCCCTCACCGACGCGTGCTCGGTGGCCGGGGCGGTGCGCGCCCACCAGGCGGCCAAAGAGACGGACCTGCACCTGATCCACGGCAGCGAGATCCGCATTCACCAGGGCCCGCTGCTGGTCTTGCTCGCCCCCTGCCGCCGGGCCTGGGCGGAACTCTGCGCGCTTATCAGCCTGGGCCGCAGTCAGGCCCGCAAGGGGGACTACCGTCTGGAACGGGAGCAGTTGGAGGGCACCCTGCCCCACTGCCTGGCCCTGTGGGTGCCTGACGATGCACCGCACGACGCCGAACAGGGCCGATGGTTCGCCCGCCATTTCGGCGATCGGGGCCACGTGGCAGTGGCCCTGCACCACGGCCCCGACGACGAGGCCCGCCTGCAGCGGCTACTGGCCCTGGCGGATCGCTTCCGGCTCCCGGCGGTGGCCGCCGGCGGCGTGCTGATGCACCGGCGCGGCCGACGCGCCCTGCAGGACACCCTCTCCGCCCTGCGCCACCGCCGCACCCTGGCGGCGATGGGCACGGCGCTGGAGTGCAGCGGCGAGCGCCATCTGCGGTCGCTGCACAGCCTGGCCCGGCTCTACCCCCCAGCGCTGCTGCGCCGCAGCGTGCACCTGGCGGACCAGTGCCGCTTCAGCCTGGATAAACTGCGCTACGAATACCCGGCCGAGCTGGTGCCCGCCGGCGAGACCCCCGCCAGCTATCTGCGCCGGCTCACCCTGGAGGGCGCCCGCCGCCACTGGCCCCAAGGCATGCCCGACAAGGTCGCCCACCAGGTGGACCACGAACTGGCCCTGATTGCCGAGATGGGTTACGAACCCTTCTTTCTCACCGTGCACGATGTGGTCGCCTTCGCCCGGCGCCGGGGCATCCTCTGCCAGGGCCGGGGCTCCTCGGCCAACTCGGCGGTCTGTTTCTGCCTGGGGATCACCGCGGTGGACCCGGCCCGCCAGTCGCTGCTCTTCGAGCGCTTCATCTCCAAGGAGCGGGGTGAGCCGCCGGACATCGACGTGGACTTCGAGCACGAACGGCGTGAGGAGGTCATCCAGTACATCTACCGCAAGTACGGCCGCCACCGCGCCGCCCTGGCCGCCACGGTAATCCGCTACCGCCCGCGCAGCGCCCTGCGCGACGCCGGCCGCGCCCTGGGGCTGGACGCCGCGACCATCGACCGGCTGGCCGGAAGCATCCAGTGGTGGGACGGCAAGCGGGTGGACCCGGAGCGGCTGCGCGAGGCCGGCCTGAACCCGGACGACCCGCGCCTGGCCCGCACCGTGGCCATCGCCGGGCAACTGCTGGGTCTGCCCCGCCACCTCTCCCAGCACGTGGGGGGGTTCGTGATCTCGGAGGGCCCCATCAGCGAGCTGGTACCCACCGAGAACGCCGCCATGGCCGGGCGCACCATCATCCAGTGGGACAAGGACGACCTGGAGGCCCTGGGCCTGCTCAAGGTGGACGTGCTGGCCCTGGGCATGCTCAGTTGCATCCGCCGCGCCTTCGACCTGCTGGCCGGGTTCCGCGGTCGCCGGCTTACCCTGGCCGACGTGCCGGCGGAGGACCCGGCGGTCTACCGCATGATCAGCGACGCCGACACCATGGGCGTGTTCCAGATCGAGTCCCGCGCCCAGATGGCCATGCTGCCCCGGCTGCGGCCGCAGACCTTCTACGACCTGGTGATCGAGGTGGCCATCGTCCGTCCCGGCCCCATCCAGGGGGACATGGTCCACCCCTATCTGCGCCGCCGGGAGGGCCTGGAGCCGGTGGATTACCCCAGCGAAGCCGTGCGCGGGGTGCTGGCGCGCACCCTGGGCGTGCCCATCTTCCAGGAACAGGTAATGCAGTTGGCGGTGGTGGCGGCGGGCTTCACCCCCGGCGAGGCGGACGCCCTGCGCCGGGCCATGGCCGCCTGGAAGCGCAAGGGCGGGCTGGGCCCCTTCCGGGACAAGCTGCTCAAGGGCATGCGCCGCAATGGTTACTGCGAGGACTACGCCGAGCGGCTCTTCCGGCAGATCCAGGGCTTCGGCGAGTACGGCTTCCCGGAGTCCCACGCCGCCAGCTTCGCCCTGCTGGTCTACGTCTCCGCCTGGCTCAAGTGCCATGAGCCGGCCCTCTTCACCTGCGCGCTGCTCAACAGCCAGCCCATGGGCTTCTACGCCCCGGCCCAGTTACTGCGGGACGCCGAACGCCACGGGGTGGAGATCCGCCCGGTGGACGTGCGCCACAGCGACTGGGACTGCAGCCCGGAGCACCGCGGCGACGGCGAACCGGCCCTGCGCCTGGGCCTGCGCCTGGTGCGGGGCCTCAACCGCCGGGCGGCGGACCGGCTGATCGCCGCCCGCGGCCGGCGCCCCTTCCGCGACGTGCAGGAGATGGCCCGCCGCGCCGCCCTGCACCGCCGGGATCTGGAGACCCTGGCCCACGCCGGCGCCCTGCGCGGCCTGGCCGGTCACCGCCGCGCGGCCTGGTGGCAGGTGCTGGGCGCCGAAGCCGGCCTGCCGGTGTTTGAGGATCTGCACATCGAGGAGGCGGCGCCGGCGCTGGACGCCCCCGCCGAGGGCGAGGACCTGGTGGCCGACTACACCAGCCTGGGCTTCACCCTGGGCCGCCACCCCCTGGCCCTGCTCCGCCCGCAGTTGCGACGCCGCCGGCTGCTGACCGCTGCCGATCTGGCCAGCACCGGCCACGGCCGCCTGGTCCGCACCGCCGGGTTGGTCATCAACCGCCAACGCCCCGGCTCTGCCGGCGGCGTCACCTTCCTGACACTGGAGGACGAGACCGGGCAGATCAACCTGGTGGTCTGGAAGGCCACCGCCGAGGCCCAGCGCCGCACCCTGCTGGCGGCCCGGCTGCTGATGGTCAGCGGCATCTGGGAGCGCAAGGGGGCGGTCACCCACCTGGTGGCCGGACGGCTGGAGGACTGGAGCGACTGGCTCGGGGCGTTGGACGTCCGTTCGCGGGATTTCCACTGACGCCCTGGGCTGCGACGACGGCAACGACGCCCCGTCACCCCGCCGCTGCAAGCGCGGACCCACCCCCACCGTCACTGCGAGGAGCGAAGCGACGCGGCAGTCTACCCCTCTGGATCGCCACGGGCCTCCGGCCCTCGCGATGACGGGGAGGGGCCACCCCGTCACTGCGAGGAGGCGAAGCCGACGCGGCAGTCTACCGCCCTGGATCGCCACGGGCCTTCGGCCCTCGCGATGACGGGGAGGGGGCACCCCGTCACTGCGAGGAGGCGAAGCCGACGCGGCAGTCTACCCCTCTGGATCGCCACGGGCCTCCGGCCCTCGCGATGACGGGGAGAGGGGCCACCCCGTCACTGCGAGGAGGCGAAGCCGACGCGGCAGTCTACCCCTCTGGATCGCCACGGGCCTCCGGCCCTCGCAGTGACGGGGAGGGGCCACCCCGTCACTGCGAGGAGCGAAGCGACGCGGCAGTCTACCGCCCTGGATCGCCACGGGCCTCCGGCCCTCGCGATGACGGGGAGAGGGGCCACCCCGTCACTGCGAGGAGCGAAGCGACGCGGCAGTCTACCCCTCTGGATCGCCACGGGCCTCCGGCCCTCGCGATGACGGGGAGGGGGCCTTTGGCCCTCGCGATGACGGGGGAAAGCCTTCGACCCTCGCAATGGCGGGGGCGGACCCTCGCAATGGCGGGGGCGGTGGTCAGGCGTTGCCCACGTTGTGGTCGTGCGGCGAGTGGTAGTAATCGCTCCCGCGGGCTGACTCGCGCACCTCGTCAAGCAGGTGGCGCAGTCGCTCCTCCGCCGAACTCATATCGGCACAATCGGCGCAGGTCGGATCGCCGCACGGCTGGCGGGCGTACAGCCAATAGTGGATCGCCCCGGCCAGCATCCCCGAGGCCGCTTCCCAGGCATCGGCATCCTCATGCTGTTCCATCAGCCGGTTGCCCATATCCACCACGTTGGCGGCGGCAATATCGTAGAGACTGCTATCGGGTGGGAGCTGATCGGACATACGTACTCGGACCGTGAATGGCTTGCGAACAGGCGGGCCGCGCATTCTAGCAGGCCTGGCGCGGGGACACACCTCCGCCCCCCGAGCGCGGCCTACTCCCCGCCGCCCCGCTTCACCCGGGCCAGCTGCCGGCGGCTGCGCTTGTCCGGGCGATGGTCCGGGCGGGGCACGAAGGCCGCGTTCATGCGCTGCTGCTCCCGCACCTTCTCCCGCGCGGCCACACTCTCCGGCGTCTCCTCGTAGAGCTGCTGCGCTACCTTTGCCGGACCGCGCTGGTTGGCGACATCGCGGACCACCACCTCGAAGGTGATCGCGCCCTTGCGCACCCGCACCCGGTTACCGGCACCGACCTCCCGTGCCGGCTTGGCGTTCACGCCATCCACCTCGACCTTGCCGCCCTTGATCGCCTCGACGGCCAGACGGCGCGTCTTGAAAAAACGCGCCGCCCACAGCCAGCGGTCGAGCCGGACCTTTGCTGTCGGTTGGTCGTCCCGGTGACCCATGACAGGCGTCTCCGGCGGCGCCGCTCAGGCCTGCACCAGGCTGTTGCGGGCCACGACAATGCCGTCCTCGTCGGCGTACAGCCAGTCGCCGGCCTGAATCGTGATCCCGGCGAAGGTGACGGTGACATCGCGCTCGCCGATGCCCTTTTTGACACTCTTCAGCGGGTGCACGTTGAGCGCCTTCACACCCAGATCGATCGTGGCCAGCTCCGCGCTGTCGCGCACGCACCCATAGACCACTACCCCGGCCCAGCCGTTCTTCTGCCCCAGGGCCGCCAGGTTGTCGCCCAACAGGGCACACCGCATGGAGCCTCCGCCGTCGACCACCAGCACCCGCCCCTCGCCGGGCTCGCTCAACGCCTCCCGCACCGCCGAGTTATCCTCGAACAGTTTCACGGTGGTCACCGGACCGTGGAAGCGCACCCGTCCGCCAAAATCCCGAAACATCGGGTTCATCACCCGCAGCTCGTCGGCGAAATCATCGCAGAGGTCGGTCGTCGGAACACTCATTCGGGTCTCCTCGCTGTTGTTATCATCCAATCTGCCTATTATGCACCGTAAGGAAACCCGGAACGAAACCCGGCCCGACCCCCGGGTCGCAGCCGACCGGGTCCCGACAGCCCGCGGAGCCGTCATGCGCACATTGCCCGCCCTCATTCTGGCCGCCCTGTTCACCGTGGCGTATATAGCCCTGCTCTACGCACTGGTGACCTGGTTATGGCCACTGTTCCCTCCATGGCTTAAACTGATCGGCTTCATACTGCTTGCCGTATTCGCCATCGGCTCACCCCTACTCGTGCTCGCGCGGCTCGCCCGCCGCCACCCGGAGACCGGTGCCCGGCTGGTACGGCTGCTCGGTGGCAAGGCACCGCCGGGCGTTGACCCGACTGCAAACGCCCCGGGCCGCCCGCCCCGGGACCAGGACAGCCACAAGCCATGACGACAGATCAGAGCAAGCTCGAGGCCATCAACCAGGCCCTCAGGGCCCAGCGGCAGCTCGTCCGGCAACTGGACGACCAACAGGCGAGTCTGGAACGCCAGCTCCAAGGGCTGACCGGGGACAGCGCAGGGTGGGCTGCCGACACCGACCCGGCGCTCGGCCACGTGCTCGAGGCCTTCCACGCCCTGCTGGGCAGTCTCACCGAGAGCCTGAGCCAGGGCGACGCCGCACAACTGCTGGCGCGTTGTGCGGCGGAGCTGCTGCCCGATACCACGGGGGCCATTTTTGTCGACCAGGCCGGCGTAGAACCCGCGAACCGGGCGATCGCCGCCTGGCGCGGTGCCGAACTGCTCACCGACCCCAATGCGCTTCATTACGAGTGCACCGAGGACCAGGCAGCACACCGACTCAACATCGAGGCCCAAGGCCTCTACCTTGGGGTCGTGGAGCTCCGCCCCCTGAGCCCTGGCCGGGCGCTGCGTGCACGCGAACAACAGACCCTGCAGATGCTGGCCTCGGCCGCCGGGCTGGCCCTGGCCACCCACACCCTCCGCTACCGCCTGCGCCATCGCAACGTCCGTGACCCGCTCACCGGACTGTTCAACCGCCGTTACGCGGAGGACACCCTGGAGCGCGAACTGCATCGGGCCCAACGCCACCAGCTTCCGCTATCGGTGGTGCTGATTGACCTGGATCGCTTCGAGGCCTACAACCAGCGGCATGGCCAGAACGCCGGTGACCGCATGCTCCAGGCCATGAGTGACCTGCTGCAGCATTCCTTCCGCGGCTCGGACATCTGTGCCCGGGCCGCCGGCCAGCGCTTCCTTCTGGTGCTGCCCGAGGCCGCCATCCGTGATGCGATCGAACGGGCCAACGATCTGCGGCGGGAACTGGCCAAGGTCCGAGTGCACCTGCGCGGCCTGCACCTGCCGGCGATGACCGTGTCCATGGGCGTGGCCGGCTACCCGGAGCACGCCGATAGCAGCGACGATCTGATGGCCGCGGCCGACGCGGCGCTGCAGTTGGCCAAGCACTCCGGGGGCAACACCTGCGCCCTGGCCGAGAAAGTGCCCCTGTCGCCCCACAATGAGTGATGCCGTCCGCCGGGGGGCAACCCTAATCATCATCGCCGAGTTACTGCTGGCGACCATGGCGGCGACCATCAAGGCGGCGTCGGCGGAACTGCCCAGCGAGATGCTCGTCTTCTTCCGCAACCTGTTCGGGTTGCTGCTGTTGCTGCCGCTGCTGGTCCGGGGCGGGCGCCGGGGGCTGGCCACCCGCGTGCCGCACCTGCATCTGCTGCGCGGCCTGGCCGGCGTGGGCGCCATGTACTGCTTTTTCTGGACCATCGCCCATATGCCGCTGGCGGAGGCGCTGCTGGTAAAGCTCTCCGCCCCCTTCTTTCTACCCCTGATCGCCTGGCTGTGGTTGCGCGAGACGCTGTCCGGCCGTACCGTCCTAGCCATCGCCGTCGGCTTTCTTGGGGTCTATTTCATCCTGCAACCCAACGGGGCCATGCAGGGCGCCGCCCTGCAGGTGGGGGCAGTGGGCCTGGCCGGTGCCGCGCTGGCGGCGCTGGCCAAGGTCACCATCCGGCGCATGGGCCCGGAGGAATCCAGCCGCCGGGTGGTCTTCTGGTTCGGCGTGACCGCCACCACGGTCTCCGCCCTGCCCCTGCCCTGGGTCTGGCAGACACCAACGGGTCAGACGCTGGTGCTGTTGGTGGTCCTTGGCGCCTGTGCCACATCGGCCCAGCTCCTGCTCACCCGGGCTTTCGCCATCGCCCCGTCGGGGCGCCTGGGCCCCTTCACCTACATCTCGGTGGTCTTCGGTTCGCTCTACGGCTGGTGGATCTGGGGCGAGCTGCTGGGCCCCATGACCCTTCTGGGCATGGCCCTGGTCATCGGTGCCGGCCTGCTCAACCTGACCCTGCGCCGACCGGCGGCGCCGCCGGCCCGGCGGCCCGCGGAGGAACACCCATGACCGACGTCCTCACTGCCACCTATGAGCTTTACCTGGCCGAGGGTGAATCCCCCGAGGGCAAGGCCCGCGGCATCGCCCTGGAGCAGACCGTGGAGATGCCGGCCGACTGCCTGCCCGGCGACATCGCCGAGCGCATGGTGGGACGAATCCGCACGCTCGAGCCGCGGGCGGACCACTGGGTCCTCGAGATCGACTACCCGCTGGCCGCCATCGGTGGTGAGCTGACCCAGTGCCTCAACCTGCTCTTCGGCAATATCTCGCTGCAGTCCGGCATCCGGCTGGTTCAGGTGGCCTGGCCACCCAGCCTGCTGCGCCGCTGGGGCGGCCCCGGGCTGGGGGTGTCCGGGCTGCGGGCGCGGCTGGACGTGGGGGCGCGGCCATTGCTTTGCGCCGCGCTCAAGCCCATGGGGCTGTCGGCACCGGCGCTGGCCGCACGGTGTGCCGCCTTCGCCCGCGGCGGCGTTGATCTGATCAAGGACGACCACGGCCTGGCCGATCAGCCGGACGCCCCCTTCGCCGAGCGCCTGAACGCCTGCCAGGATGCGGTGCGACAGGCCAACCGCAGGAGCGGCGGCCGCAGCCTGTACCTGCCCAATGTCACCGCAGCGCCCCAGGCCCTCGGGGAACGGCTGGCGGCCGCGCGGGACGCCGGCTGTGAGATGGTCCTGATCAGCCCCTGGCTCACCGGCCTCGAGACCCTGCGCTGGGCGCGGGACGAATACGGCCTGGCCCTGATGGCGCATCCGGCGATGACCGGCGGGCTGTTTCTGCCGCGCCACGGCATCAGCCCGGCCCTGCTGCTGGGCGAGTTATTCCGCATTGCCGGCGCCGATGCCGTGATCTATCCCAACGTTGGCGGCCGCTTTCGCTTTTCCGCCGACACCTGCCAGGCCATCAACCACGCCCTGCGCCGGCCCCTGGAGGGACTGGCGAGCGCCTGGCCGACACCGGGCGGCGGCGTGGACGTGAAGCGGGCTGGCCACTGGAAGCAGGCCTACGGGCCCGATACCATCCTGTTGATCGGGGGCAGCCTTTACGCCCAGGGCGACATCGAGGCCGCCTCCCGAGCCCTGATGCAAGCGATCCGAGACTGATATGCCCGAGCAATCGAAGGTCATCCACGCCCGCGACTACCGCTGGGAGGGCGTGCCGCTGAAGGCCTACAAGACCGATGGCACCCACTTCCGCGCCATCACCCGGCAGACCCTGCTGGGCGCTGACGAGGACGAGCGCGCACTGGGCCACCAGACCCGGTACTTTGAGATCGCCCCCGGCGGCTACTCCTCCCTGGAGCGGCATCAGCACACTCACACGGTGGTGATCCTGCGCGGGCAGGGGGAGCTGATCCTGGGCGATGCGCTGCACCGGATCGGCCGGCACGACTGTATCTACATCGCGCCACAGACCTTTCACCAGTTCCATGCCAGCGGCGATGAACCCCTCGGCTTTCTCTGTATCGTCGACCGTGAGCGCGACCGGCCACGCCTGCCCGACGACGACGAACTGGCCCGACTGCGCGCCCTGCCCGGGGTCGGCCCCAAGGTCCGGACCTGACTCGTGGAGGCCATCCCGCTATCCACCCTGTTCATCGCCCTGGGTGTGCTGATCGTGCTCTCAGGCTGCTTCTCCGGCTCCGAGACCGGGCTGATGGCGGTGAATCGCTACCGGGTGCGTCACCTGGCAAGGCAGGGCCACCGCGGCGCCCGCCTGGCGGAGCGCCTGCTGGAGCGGCCCGACCGGGTCCTGGGCGTGATCCTGCTGGGCAACAACCTGGTCAACATCGCCGCCTCGTCGCTGGCCACGCTGATCGCCATCCGCCTGATGGGCGAAGCGGGGATCGCCCTCGCCGCGGTATTGCTCACCATTACCATCCTGATCTTCTCCGAGGTGACACCGAAGACGCTGGCGGCGGTGAACCCGGAGCGGGTGGCCTTCCCCGCCGCCTACGCCCTGACGCCGCTGCTGCTGGTGAGCTACCCGGTGGTCTGGATGGTCAACACCGTGGCCAATGGCCTGCTGCGGCTGTTTCGCGTCCGCGTCACCGACACCGGCGACGACAGCCTCAGCCGCGAGGAATTGCGCACGGTGGTCAATGAGGCCGGCAACCTGATCCCCCGACGCCACCAGAAAATGCTGTTGAGCATCCTCGATCTGGAGTACGCCACGGTGGAGGACATCATGGTGCCCCGCAACGAGGTGGTCGGACTCGATCTTGATGCCCCCTGGGCGCAGACGGTGGAGATGTTGATCAACACCCAATACACCCGCCTGCCGGTGTACCGGGGCGCCATCGACAACCTGGTGGGCATGATCCATGTCCGCCAACTGCTGGCCGACCTGCTGCGCAGCGACTTCACCCGCAGTGACCTGGAAAGCCGGGTCGGTGAGGCCTACTTCATCCCCGAGGGCACCGGGCTGCATCAGCAGTTGCTCAACTTCCAGCGCCGGCGCGAGCGCATCGGGTTGGTGGTGGACGAGTACGGCGACATCATGGGCCTGGCCGCGTTGGATGACATCCTGGAGGAGATCGTGGGCGAGTTCACCACCGACCCGGGCTCCGCACTGGCCAACATGCACCAGGAGCCCGACGGCAGTTGGATGGTGGAGGGTCAGACCACCGTGCGCGAGCTCAACCGGGTGCTCAAGTGGGGGCTACCCGCCAATGGCCCCCGTACGCTCAACGGCCTGATCCTGGAGCACCTGGAGTCGATCCCCGAGGCCGGCACCAGCCTGCTGATCCAGGGCTGGCCGGTGACCATCCTGCAAACCCAGGACAACCGGGTGAAAATGGCCCGGGTCCAACCCCACCACAAGCGCCGCCGCCAGCCCCGGCGGCACTGAGGCGCGGCCGTCAGCGCCCGGCCGCACCGCCGCGCCGGCGCCCCTCTTCGATATCGCTGAGCTGCAGATTGAGCGCACCCACCGAGATCTGCAGCTCCCGCAACGACAGCGCCAACGACAGCATCATCAACAGCAGGCTGACGGCGAAGATCCATTGCGCCAGCAGGAGCCAGCCCGCGAACAAGGCCAGCATGCAGAAGGTACAAAAGAGCAGGCTGGCCACCCCCGCCACCTGCATGTTGCGGATCAATATGACCCGCCGGCGCAGGTTATCAATCTGCCCCTTGAGCCGGGTGTCGTGGCTGTCCCGGTAGCGCGCCTGCAGGTCGCGGATCAGCGAGGCGAGGGCTAGGAAGCGGTTGGTATAGGCCAGCAGCAGCAGCGAAATCGCCGGAAAGAGCAGCGCTGGCGTGGACAGTGCGAGTTCCGTGGTTTGCGATTCGGGGCTTAGCATCCTGGGCCGGGTCTCCTCGGAAACGAAGCGGTCATTGTCCCGCGATCACGCGCCGCTGCCAATGAGGCCCCGAAAACGCGCGAGGACCGGCCCCCAGTAGGGGACCGGTCCTCGCACAGCAACCTTTCGCACGCACTCGTGAGTGCGGTGTCGACAGGCGGCAGGGCTTACTGGATACCGCCGCCCTGCATGCCGCCACCCTGCTGCTGCATCTGCATCATCTCCTGCTGGATCTCCTCGAACTCAGCGATCAGGTCGTCGGTCTCGGGGTGATCGGCACGCATCGCGGCGAGCAGGTTGTCCTGGAAGTCCTGCTGCGCCTCCATGAAGGCCTCATCCTCCATGGCATCGCGCTGAGCCTCCTCCAGGGCCATGCGCTCTTCCTGAAATGCCTCGAACAGGCTCTGCTGCTGCTCCGGATCGCCCTCGGCGGCCTGCAGCTGGTCGCGCAGCTCCTCGAGGCGCTCGATGTTGCCACGCGGGTCGTGGCCCATGCTCTCCATGGTGGTGACGGCCATCTCCTCCAGGTCTTCCTGCTCCTGGCGCAGGCCGGCGTTGTCCTCCAGCGTCTGCTGCTGGAGTTCACCCAGCTGCTGGTGGATCTCCTGCAGACGCATCTGCGCCTGCTGCGCCTGCTCCATGCCCTGGCCGCCCTGCTGCTGTGCCATGGCCGTTCCGGCGACCCCGGTCCCCAGGGCCAGGGCACCGCAAACGGCCGCGACCATGCCGGCGCGCGCCATACGAGATTTCATCGTTTCAATGATAGTCATGGACAATTGGACACCAAATTTTATGGGCGGCCTCGTCGGCCGCGAGTGAATTGAGTGCGTAAACACTAACAGCAAGCAAACGCTGCCTGTCAAATCCGCTTTAATCGCTACCCGGCGCCGTGACTCCACAGCCCCACACCGCTATTTTCGCCTTGACCGCTTGCCAAGTCACGCAGGCCAGACGATAGTTTCCTTGGGTGGCGAGCGTTAACTGAGGGACAGACAAAAATACAGGAGAGTTCCATGATCAAGGCAATTCGTAACGGATGCTTGGTCGTCGCGATGGGGGGCAGCCTGGTCTTTCCCGCCATGGCAGCCGATCCGGAGGCCATCGTCGACTACCGCCAGGGGGTGATGAGCTCGCTGGGGGGTAATGCCGCGGCGTCGGCCGCCATCATCATGGACGGTGTCGACTTCCGCGACAACCTGGAGCAACACGCCCGGATACTGGCGGAGTTCACCCGCGATATCCCCGCCCTCTTCCCGGAGGGCTCAGACGTCGGCGACAACGACGCCCGCGAGGCGGTCTGGAGTGACCGCCAGACGTTCGAAGAGCGCGCTGCTGAGACCCGGGATGCCGCGGAGGCCTTCTACGCGGTGGTGCGCGAGGATGGCACTGACCGGGAGATCATGGCGGCCTTCCGCGATCTGGGCCAATCCTGTCGGGCCTGTCACGACGATTTCCGCGACTGAGGTCGGTCCCATGACCGGGCGCTGGCCCACAGCCGCCCTGGCCGCTGCGGCCGTCCTGGCGCTGACCGGGCCGGCCGCAGCGGAGGCACCCGGGGATGACCCGGTCACCCGCGGCGAGTATGTGATGCGGGCCGGGGGCTGCGTCTCCTGCCATACGCCCCGGGACGAGGACGCCGAGTTCCTCGCCGGGGGCCGGGCGCTGGAGACGCCCTTCGGCACCTTTTACGGGCCGAACATCACCCCCGATCCGGAGTACGGCTTGGGGGACTGGTCGCTGGATGACTTCATCGGCGCAATGACCGAAGGGCGCGCGCCCGACGGGCGTCACTACTACCCCGTATTCCCCTACACCAGCTACACCCGGATGCGGCGCCAGGATCTCGAGGACCTGTGGGCCTACCTCCAGTCACTGGAACCGGTCAGTCAACCCAACCGCCCCCACGAACTCCACTGGCACGTGCGCTGGCGCTTGCCCCTGGCCGGGTGGAAGTGGCTGAACTTCGAGCCGGGTGAATTCGAACCCGATCCGTCCCGCTCGGAGACCTGGAACCGGGGGGCGTACCTGGTCCATGCGCTGAGCCACTGCGCCGAGTGTCATACGCCGAGAACCCGCACCGGCGGCCTCGACCGCGACCGGTGGCTGGCGGGGGCCCGGGACGGCCCGGAGGGAGAGACCGCCCCCAATATCACCCCCCACCGCGAAACCGGGATCGGACGCTGGAGCGAACGCCACTTGGTCCGCTACCTGGATTTCGGCATGGACCCGGACGGCGACTTCGCCGGCGGCCTGATGGGGGAGTTCATCGACGAGTCCAGCAGCCATCTGAGCGATGACGACCGGCGGGCCATCGCCCATTACATCCTGTCGTTGGAGCCCATAGAACACGCCGTCGATTGATCCCGGTCGGCCCGGTACTGTCTTGATCTGCGTCAAGATGACGCACGGTTTGCCCTATACAGGCCAGTAGGCTGATCGATACTGATATAAAGACTCCCCGTTCCCCAGCCCCAATATCGGCCTAGCAGCAGGAGGTCACCATGCTCACCATCGACGACTGCCGGGAGCTCGCGGAGCTCACGGAGGAGGAGATCGACGCCATTTGCGAGCACGAGCACTGTTCGGAGATGCTGGCGATCGAACTGGGCAACTATCTGGTGCACTCACCGGAGGGCTGTCCACGCATCCGGCGGATGATCCTGGACGACATTGAACACGCCGAGGCCCGCGGCGATACCCGCCACGTGGTCAAGCTGAAACTAACCCTGAAACACTTCTGCGAAACCCACCCGGAGGCGGTGGACAAAGCGCTGGACCAATAAGCACGTTGAGGCGCCCGGTGCGGTCGTGGCCGGCCGCACCGCCCACCCGCGGTCCATTTCCGCTCAGGCCGAACTGCTGCAGAAGGCCTCGTAGTCCACATAACCTGGGAACGGACGCCCGGGGGCGCAAACGGGGCAATCGGGGTTGGCCTTCATCCGCAATTGCTGAAACTGCCCCCGCAGCGCATCGTAGTGCACCAGTCGACCGGACAGCGGCTCCCCCACACCCAGCAGGAGCTTGACCGCCTCCGTGGCCTGCAGCAGCCCAATCACCCCCGGTAGCACGCCCAGCACCCCGGCCTGGGCACAGGATGGGGCCAGCTCCGCCGGGGGCGGCTCCGGATAGAGGCAGCGGTAGCAGGGCCCGTCATCCACATTGAACACCGTGACCTGACCCTCGAACCGGTAGACCGCGCCGTAGACCAGCGGCAGGCCCAGTTTCACGCAGGCGTCATTGACCAGGTAGCGGGTGGGAAAGTTATCTGAGCCGTCGATCACCAAGTCGGCGCCGGCGAGCACGGCCTCGATGTTCTCGCTGTTCAGCCGGGCCTGGACGGCCTCCACGCGCACCTGGGGGTTAAGCGCGGCCACCGCCTGCCGCCCGGACTCCGTCTTGGGCTGGCCGACCCGGTCGTCGGTATGCAGGATCTGGCGCTGCAGGTTGCTGCGGTCCACCACGTCATGGTCGACCAGCACCAGGGTGCCCACCCCGGCCGCGGCCAGATAGAGCGCCGCCGGCGAACCCAGCCCTCCGGCCCCCACCAGCACCACCCGGCTCTCGCCCAGGCGCAGCTGCCCCGCCTCACCCACCTCGGGCATGCGCAGGTGGCGGGCGTAGCGGGCCCGCGAGGCGTCATCCAGCACCCGCGGCACCTCGAAGGGCAGGCCTTCGTCCTTCCAGCGGTTAAAGCCGCCGGCGATGTTGCGCACGTCGCGATAGCCCAGGCGACGCAGGTCGTCCGCCGCCAGCAGCGAGCGCTGTCCCACGGCGCACAGGGTAAGGATGGGCCGTTCCGGCTCGGGCACCGCCTCCTCGATGCGCAACTCCAGCCAGTTGCGGTCGATGCGCAGCGCGCCGGTGGGGCTGCCCTCTGCCACCTCCCCGGCCTCCCGCACATCCAGCAGCACTGCCCCCTGCGCCGCCAGCTTCTGCGCCTCCGCCGGTGTGACCTCCGGCACCTCCCGGCGAATCCGCGCCGAGAGGCGCTCCAGGGCGGAGGGCGCCCCGCCGGCCACCGCCGGCAACACGGTCAGCACATCGCCCGGCCGCAGCGGCGTCCTCTGCCCCGCCAGCTCCCGTACGTCCTGCTCACCCCGGAAAAGATTGACGAAGGCCCGCAACTCGCCGTCCGGATCCACCAGACGGGCGTGCAGCAGCGGGTAGTCGCGGGCCAGGGCCTCGAGCACCTCGCCCACGCTGGCGCCCGGGACGTGCAGTTCCGGCTGGTCCCCGGCGAAGGGCCGCAACGGCGCCGGCAGGCGCACGGTTACGCTGGTTTCAGACATAACGTTTCCTCGATGAAATGATCGCCACGCAGGCGCCAGCTCCGCAACTCGGTGATCGCACGCCCGTCCACAGCGGCGATCAGGTAGCTCCACCCCCGCCAGGCCTGCTCACGGTCGGTCCCGGAGGGTCGCGCCCCGCCGTCCGGGTGGGTGTGCCAGACGCCCAGGATATCCAGGCCCAGGCGGTGGGCGGCGCGGTCCCAGCGCAGGAAATCGCGGGCGTGGACCAGGTAGCGGTCCGCCCGGCGGGCCGCCACATTGCGGCAGAGCACCAGCCGCCGGACCCGACCGTCACAGCCCAGCATGAGCCCACAGGCCTCCTCCGGCCAGCGCGCCAGGCCCAACCGCGCGAGCCGGTCGCGCTCGCGGGCGGGCAGGGTCAGGGCGTGTGGGGACAATGGCGCCATCATGACTTCATGGTAACTTAGTCAGGTATCGTTTGGCCCCTACCCCACTGGCCGTGGAGAGAACCCGACCCCGTGACCCAGACCGTACTGCTCGTTGGCACCCAAAAGGGCCTGTTCCGGCTGGAGGACACCCCTGACCGGACCGGTTGGGAGCTGGCCGGGCCGCTGATCGCCGGATACGAGGTGCTGCACGCCTGGCTGGACCCGCGCGACCCGCAGCGGGGGCTGGCGGCGGTGGACCACCCCGTGTGGGGCGCGCATATCTACCGCACCGACGATGCCGGCCACCGCTGGGAACCGCTCGCCGGCGTGCCCCTGCACCGCCCCGGGCTGTGGCCCAAGCGGATGAAGGCGGTCTGGCACCTGGCGCCGGGACCGGCCGAGGCCCCGGGGACGGTCTACGCCGGCACCGATCCGGCCGGCCTGTTCCGCAGCGATGATTACGGCCAGAGCTGGACGCCTGTGGCGTCACTCAACGAACACCCCACGCGGGACACTTGGGAGCCGGCCCGCGGTGGCTTTTCGTTGCATTCCATCCTGATCGACCCGCAATCGCCGCAACGCCTCTACGTAAGCATCTCGGCCGGGGGAGTCTTCCGCAGCGACGACGGCGGGCGAAGCTGGCGCCCCTGCAACGAGGGGGTCCGCGCCGAGAACCTGCCCGGCCGCTGCGCCGTGACCGGCCACAACGTGCACCGCACGGTGCTCTGTCCGCGCCGGCCGGAGCGGCTCTACCGGCAGTGTTACAACGGCGTCTACCGCAGCGACGACCGGGGCGGGCACTGGACGGAGATCTCCTCCGGACTGCCCAGCGATTTCGGCTACGCCCTGGCCACCCCGCCGCAGGATCCGGACACGGTGTACGTCATCCCCATTGAGAGCAACCACCTGCGGACCTGCTGCGACGGCCGCCTGCGCGTCTACCGCAGCCGTGACGGTGGCCGACACTGGGCGCCCCTGACCCGGGGATTGCCGCAACGCCACGCCTACGTCACCGTCCTGCGCGAGGCCATGGCCCAGGACGGTGCCGATCCGGCGGGGCTGTACTTTGGCACCTCCAGCGGCCACCTGTTCGCCAGCCGCGACGGCGGCGAGCACTGGGAGACGGTGGCGGAGTTCCTGCCCCGGGTGCTCTCAGTGCAGGCCGCCCGCTGTTACTAACCTTTCGGAAGGTTGGTAACGCCCGTTGGCGGGGCCTACTCCTCGCCACCCAGCCGGCGTAGCAGCCGCTCCTGGTAAGCACGCTCCACCGCGACCAGGCCGCCGCCCCGCCCGCGGCCCCGGCGCTGCTCCAGCCGGGCCCGAAGCAGCGCCAGGCGCTTCTCCGCCTCAGTGCGCTGGCGGCGCTGGATGGCGGTGTCGTCGTCGAGCCCGGCCAGCAGCGCCTCAAGGGACTCCACCTCGCGCTGATCCTGCAGTTCCGGCGGCAGGCAGTTGGCATTCTTGAGGATTCGGTACGCCGTCCGCAACTCCTCCGGCACCATACTGTCGTCATCGAGTGCCAGCGGCTTGCCGGCTCCGGGCAGATCGTCCAGCTCGCCCTGTTCCAGGGCCTCCCTGATCCGGGCATCGGCCAACTCATCCAGAAACTTCATCTCGCCCCTCCTGCCAGAAGGCCTGCACCTCCTCCAGCGACCCGGTGCGCCTCATGGGCGGCAGACTCCGCAGGAAGACCTTCCCGTAGCCCCGGCGGGTGAGCCGCGGATCGGCGATCACCAGCACACCGCAGTCATCCGCATCGCGAATCAGCCGCCCCACCCCTTGCTTCAGTGTAATCACCGCATGCGGCAACTGCAGGTGGCGGAAGGCGGAAATCCCCTCGGCCTCCGCCGCCTGAATCCGGGCCTGCAGCACCGGGTCGGCGGGTGAGGCGAAAGGCAGCCGGTCGATGATCAGGGTCGAGAGCGCGGCGCCGCGCACATCCACCCCCTCCCAAAAGCTGGCTGTGCCCAGCAGCACGGCGTCCCCGGCCCGTCGGAACCGGGCCAGCAGCTCGTGCTGGGCCGCCGCCCCCTGGACCAGCAGCGGGCGGTCCAGGGTGCCGGCAAGGGACTCGGCGGCCCGGCGCAGCACCCGGTAGCTGGTGAACAGCAGGAAGGCCCCGCCCGGGGCCGCGGTGATCACCGGCCGCGCCATCGCCACCAGACGCTCGGCATAATCCGGTGCGTCCGGGTCGGGGAGATTGTCGGGCAGGTAGAGCAGCGCCCGCCGGGCGTAGTCGAAGGGGCTGTCCAGACAGAGGGTGCGCGGTGCCTCCAGGCCCAGACGATCGGCGAAATGGGAGAAATCGCCCTTCATGGCCAGGGTGGCGGAGGTGAAGACCCAGGCGGCGGGGGCCGCGGCACGGCGGTTGCGGAAGGGACCGGAGACATCCAGCGGCGTGAGCCGCAACCAGAACCCCGAGCCCTGGGTCTCGAACCAGGGCACCCCATCACCGCTCCCGGGCTCATTGAAGCGACACAGTGCCTGGTGGAGCGCCTCCGCCCGTTGCTGGCACCGGGCCAGGCCAAGCCCGCGCTCGGAGAGCGGCGCCAGGGCCAGGGCCAGGTCGTGCAGTGCCCCCTTGAGTGCGGTCACCGCCCGGCGCAGCTCCGCAGCGGGGGGCTGCGGCCAGGCGGCCCGCTGATCGCCCTCACCGAGTGCGTCGCGCAGCGAATCGGCAGCGGCGGTCACCGCGGCCACCCGCTCCGGAAAACCGGGCTGATCCCCGGCCTCGCGCCCGTAGTCCTCCAGGCAGTCCCGGGCCAGGTCCCGCAGTTGTCGGGCGCTGAGGCCCAGGCCGAAAAAACGCGCCGCCGTCTCCGGCAGCTGGTGGGCCTCGTCCAGGATCCAGGCCTCCGCCTCCGGCACCACCTCGCCCCAGCCCGATTCACGCAGGGCCCAGTCCGCCAGCAGCAGGTGGTGGTTGATCACCACCAGGTCGGCCTCCTGCGCCCGGCGCCGGGCCTCGTAGAAGTGGCATTCGGAAAAGCGGGGGCACTGTCCGCCCAGGCAGTTCTCGGCGGTCGCGGTGATTCGGGGGCGCACATCGGGGCGCCGGGCGGCCGGCGGCGCCTCGGCCAGGTCACCGGAGTCGGTGGTGGCCGCCCACCCCGCCACCTGCTCCAAGGCATCCTGCTGTGCCGTGCTCAGCCCCGGCGTCCCCTCGCGCGCTGCGCCCAACCGCTGCAGGCAGAGGTAATTGCCCCGCCCTTTGAGCAGCGCGGCACGCAATGGGACACCCAGGGCGTCGCGCACCAGGGGCAGGTCGCGGTGGAAGAGTTGGTCCTGCAGTGTCCGGGTACCGGTGGAGATCACCACCCGCCGACCGGAGAGCAGCGCAGGCACCAGGTAGGCGAAGGTCTTGCCGGTGCCGGTACCGGCCTCGACCACCAGCGTGGCGCTGTCCGCCAGCGCCTCGGCGACCGCCGCGGCCATGCCCTGCTGAGCCTCCCGGGGTTGAAAGCCGAGTATCCGCGCGGCCAGCGCCCCGTCGGCGCCCAGCACCTCCAGGGCCACCTCCGGCAAGGGGGCGTCCCCGGCGGTCAAATGGCCTCCGCCTGGCGACGCGCCTCCTGGGCACCCTCCTCGTCACCCTGCTCGATGCGGCTGGCCTCTATGATCCGCCAGTTACGCTGCTGCAGCGCCCGGTCACCTTCCGCCAAGCGGATGGAGCGGCGCGCCATTTGCTCCGCCTGGGCGTAGTCGCCCTGTTGGAAGCGCACGACCGCCAGGTTCTGCCATAGCGGGGCCAGGTTGGGGCTGATCCGCACCGCGCGCTCCAGGTAGGCGGCCGCCAGGTCGTACTCCCCCGCATCGGCGGCCTGCCGGGCATCCGCCACCAGCTCCAGGACCGCATCGGGAATGCGCGCGCGCTCCGGTTCGCGTTCGCGCTCCGGTTCCGCCACCGGGGCCTCCTCCTCTGGCTCCGGGGCCTCGGCCGGTTCCACCGGCTCCGGCCGTCGGTCCTCTGGGGGCAGCACAGCACATGCGCCCAGGGTCAGTGGCAGGAGCAGGGCCAGCAGTCTTAATGTGGTGGTCATGGGTCGTCATCCCCCGGTTCCGGGTCATAAGGTATGGGGCGCAACGCCACCGCGGCTCAGCGCCGGAAGACGCGATCCCAGAAGCCCCGTCGGTCGTCGTCGTCCGGCTCGCGGGCACAGACCACCGACTCCGCCGGCAGGTGCCCGCTGATATAGGGCAGCGCCACCGCCCCGTCACAGTCCGGGCCACTGCGCCGCCCGGTCCGGTAATCGATCCAGGCCTCCTCCACGCCAGCGGGGGGCAGGCGGTTCAGGCGGCGGAAGCTCAATGCCTGAAACTGCTCGCCCCAGACGGGCATCGCCCCGCCACTGCCGGTGAGCCCGATCGGTTGATTGTCGTCCCGCCCCAACCAGACCACCGAGAGCAGATCCCCGGAGTAGCCCGCGTACCACGCGTCCCGGTAATCGTCGGTGGTTCCGGTCTTGCCCGCAAGGCCGTGGGTGTCGCCCAACCAGGACCGCAACCCGCGCGCGGTGCCCCGCGCCACCACCTGCTCCAGGGCATGCTGCAACAGGTAACTGCTGGCCGGATCGACCGCCTGTTCGGTGGCCAGGGGATAGCGGGAGAGCAGCTCGCCGTCGCTGTCGGTGACCGCCCGCACCGCCCGCAGCGGGGTCCGGAAGCCCTCGGCGGCGATGGTCTGATAGACCTGCGCCATCTCCAACACGCTGTGTTCGCTGGCACCCAGCACGAACGAGGGGTACAGGGTGTTGGGGACGCGGCCGCCCAGGTCAGCCCAGGTGCGGGCCACCCGGCGCAGGCCCAGCCCCTGGCTGAGACGCACCGTGGGCACGTTGAGCGAGTCGGACAGCGCCTCCCATAACGGCACCTCACCCCGGTGATCGCCATCGTAATTGCGCGGCGTCCAGGGCTCGCCCTCGCGATCCCGGAGGGTGACCGGCTCGTCGCTGAGCACGGTCCCCAGGGCGTACTGCCCCGGTTCCCGCAGGGCCGCCAGATAGACCGCCGGCTTGACCAGTGAGCCGATGGGGCGGCGGGCATCCAGGGCCCGGTTGAAGCCGGCGTAGCGGTAGTCCGCGCCCCCGACCACGGCCTTGACCTCGCCATCCTCCACCGAGACCGACACCAGCGCCGCCTGCAATCCTTCCGCACCGAATGCGGCCAGGCGGCTGTCCACCGCCCGCTCCGCGGCACGCTGGACCCGCGGCGCCAGCGTGGTGTGTACATGCAGCCCCTCGCTGATCAGGTCCTCCCGGCGGTAATCCCGTTGCAGGTGGCGGCGCACCAGGTCCATGAAGGCGGGATAACGCCCTTGGTGGCGCTGACCGTCGGCCACGACCCCCAGATCCTCCGCCATGGCCTCCCGCGCCTCGTCCCCCGGGATAATGCCGTGACGCGCCATCAACGTGAGCACCAGATTCCGTCGCTCCCGCGCCCGCTCCGGGTGGCGGCGCGGGTTATAGTGCGAGGGTCCGCGCACCATCCCCACCAGCGTGGCCTGCTGGGCGAGGCTGAGCTCATCCAGGGGACGCCCGAAGTAGAACTCGGCACCCAATCCGAAACCGTGGACGCCCCGCCCGCCGCGCTGCCCGAGAAAGACCTCGTTAAAGTAGGCCTCCAGGATCTCGTCCTTCTCGTAGTAATGCTCCAGGAGCAGCGCCATCACCGCCTCGGTGAACTTGCGCCGCAGGGTCTGATCGGCACTGAGGTAGAAGTTTTTGACCAGCTGCTGGGTCAGGGTGCTGCCCCCCTGCACCACCCGGCCGGCCCGCAGATTGGCCAGGGCGGCCCGGGCGATGCCGGTGAGGGAGAGGCCGTGGTGGTCGAAGAACTTGCGGTCCTCCACCACCAGCAGGGCCCGGACCAGGGTCTCCGGCACCTGCTCGAGCCGGACCAGCAAGCGGTCCTCCTGATGGGGCGCGTGCAGGCTGCCGACCACCGCCGGCTCCAGACGCGCCAGACCGACCCGCTCCCGGTCATCCAACCCCGTCACCGAGGCCAGCTGCCCCCCATCGAAGGCCAGGCGCAGGCTACGGGCCGGCTCCTCACCGTCGGGGTGGGCAAAGCCGCGCGTACTCAGGTGGAAAACCGCGCCGTTTCGGCTCCAACTCCCCGGTTGGCGCCCCGACGTCGTCTGCCGGTAGCCCAGCTCCTCAAGCTCCACCTGCAGCTCCACCGGCGACAGGGCCTTGCCGGCGTAAAGCTCCAGGGGGCGGGCGTAGACCCGGGCCGGGACCGCCCACCGGCCGCCCTCAAAATGCTGGCGCAGCTCCGGCTCCAGCGACTTGGCGTACAAGGCCAGCAGGCCCACCGCCACCAGGGCGACCGTGACCAGCAGGCCCAGCAGACGCGCGCCCCAGCGCTTCAAACGCCCGGGGCGCCCCCGCCCGGTGGCCCTGCGCCGGCTCTGACGTGATCGCTTCACCATCGGTCACCCGGGGCCGCCCCCCGACCTGCCACACGGCACCGCGCCGGCCGGACCACCGGGACGCACCGATCCTCGCGGACCGCGCCGGGAGCACGACGGTTACTCAGACACTCGGCTATCACAGATGGGGGCCTGACTCGTGGACTGTCTCAATCGGCCGGAGATTATACCATCGCTTACCCACCCGATACGGGCTTGACCGGTGGCCATTGCCGGCAATGCGGAACCGCCGTGGCAGGCCCGCCGGGGCTTTCCCTGCCGCCCCGGTGGCTTTACCCTTTGCCCTGCCAACGTATTAATCCACCTGCGCCGGCCGTTGGGCTCAAGTTTTCCCACCCACCGCCGTCATCTACGGGCAAGGTATTACAACCACAACAAACAACGACGACGACGACGGGACCAGGGGGAGCCGACCATGGCTTCGGTAGTCAAGGACAACGAAGAGCGCACGCCTTCCGTGACCATGAACCATTTCTCGGTCATCCAGCAGATCGCCGAGCGCACCAGCGGCGTGGGTGTGGAGGCGGTGGACATTGTCAACCACATCGAACACGTCGCCCAACTGTTCCGGCGCCAGGCGGCCATATTCTCCGACCTGGTGGGCACCGCGCGGCGCATGAGCGAGGCCAACGACACCGTCGACCAAGCCGCCCGCCGCGCCCACGACGTGGCGGCCAGCGCCGGCAAGGACGTGGAGCGCTCACGCGCAACCATCACCCACTCGCTGGAGCAGATCCGCGGGCTGGCCGAGTCGGTCACCCATATCGAAGGCCAGTTGAGCAGCCTCAACGAGGCGCTGCAGGGCGTGGCCCAGGTGGCCAATGAGATCAGCACCATTGCCAAGCAAACCAATCTGCTCGCCCTCAACGCCACCATCGAAGCCACCCGCGCCGGCGAGGTGGGCCGCGGTTTCGCCGTGGTGGCGGAGCACGTCAAGGAGCTGGCCAAGCAAACGGCGGATGCCACCTCCGAGATCCATCAGATCCTGGAGGAGTTGACCAACATCATCGAGCGGCTGATCCGGCGCGGTGCCGAGAGCACGGAGAAGGCCCAGGCGGTGCGTGAGGGCACCCACGCCATCCAGGAGATCATGGAGACGGTGGGCAGCGCCATGCAGGACGTGGACACCGAGTCCGGGCGCATCCATGAGTCCGTCGGCGAGATCGACCAGCACTGCCGCAGGACGGTGGGAGGGCTCGAGGAGCTCACCAGCGAGGTCCGGCACGCCAACGATGCATTGGAGGAGGCTGAGGCACGGACGGAGAAGCTGCGTCATTACACCGAGCTACTGATCCGCGAAACGGCCGTGGAGGGCGTGGAGACCATCGACACGCCCTATATCCGCTTGGCCGAGCAACTGGCCGCGGACACCGCCGCCGCCTTCGAGGAGGGCCTGAAGCGCGGCAGTGTCAACGAACAGGCGCTGTTCGATCAGAACTACCAGCGCGAGGCCGACACCGCGCCACCCCGTTTCACCGCCGCCAACTCCGAGTTCTGTGACCGGGTGCTGCCGGCCATCCAGGAACCGGCCCTGCAGCGCCAGCGCCGGGTGCTGTCCGCCTTCGTCTGCGACCTGGGCGGGTATGTGCCGGCACAAAGCCGTGAGGCCGCCCGCGCCCCGTCAGCGGACGACAGCGCCGAACTACCGCGGTTTCATCGGCGACGGCTGGACAGCCGCGAGACCCGTGCCGCGACCCGCAACCGCGAGCGTTTCCTGCTGCAGACCTACCGCCTGAATCTGGGCGAAGGGCACCATGCCCTGGTCAAAGAGGTCTCGGTGCCCATCAAGGTGGGCGGGCGGCACTGGGGGTGTCAGCGGCTGATCTACGCGGCGGACTGAGTCAGGGGGGGCAGCAACGCAATGTTTTTCTTCAAGCGCAAGGCCAAGGACCAGCCGGCCGGTGGACAGCGGGCGCCGGCGGTCACTGACGAGGATCTGAAGTACCAGGAGATCCTCAAGCAGACCTCCCTGCACACCAGTGAGCTGGGCCTGGAGGCCTCCGACGTCACCGGGCACGTGGACGGGATCAAAGAGCAGACCCGCCGCGAGGTGGCGCTGTTCGAGGAACTGCGCGACTCCGCCCAGCGCATGTCCGAGGCCAACAAGGTGGTGGACTCGGCCGCACGCAACGCCCAGCACGTCTCCGGCGCCGCCCGCGCCGACATGAGCCGGTCCGACGAGACCATCCAGAAGGCCCTGGGCGACATCCGCGACCTGAGCCAATCGGTGCACGACATCGAATCCGAATTGGGCGGGCTCAACGACGCCATGGTGCGGGTGAGCAAGGTGGCCAAGGGCATCGGCTCCATCGCCAAGCAGACCAATCTGCTGGCCCTCAACGCCACCATCGAGGCGGCCCGCGCGGGCGAGGCCGGACAGGGGTTCGCCGTGGTGGCCGAGGAGGTGAAATCCCTGGCCGGACAGACCCATGACGCCACCTCCGATATCGACCGCACGCTGCACGAACTCACCGAGCAGACCCGCGGACTGATCGACACCGGCGGCAAGAGCACCGAGCGGGCGAAGCAGGTGGAGAAGGGCACCAACGCCATGCAGGAGGTGCTGGATGCCGTGGCCCGGGCGATGGGTGACGTGGACAACGAGTCGGCACGGATCGCCTCCGCCGTACAGGAGATCGATCGCTACAGCGACCAGACCCTGGACGGCCTGAACGAGATGGCGGATGACGTCACCGGCTCGCTGCGGAAGCTGGAGGACGCCGGCAGCCGCCTGAACCAGTTGCTCAGTTTCGTCGAGGAGTTGATGAACCTGGCCAACGCCAGTGACGTGGAGACCGAGGACACCCCCTATATCCGTGTCGCCACGGAGACGGCCGCCCAGGTCAGCCGGGCCTTCGAGGCGGCGATCCGCAGCGGCGAGATCACCGAGGCGGACCTGTTCGACGAGGATTACGTCCCGATCCCGAACACCGACCCGCAGCAGTACACCACCCGCTTCGTGGAGTTCACCGACCGCGTGCTGCCGCCCATCCAGGAGCCGGTCCTAGAATCGGATCCGGCCATCGGCGGGGCCTGCGCCATCGACCGCAACGGCTACATCCCCACCCACAACCTGCACGTCTCCAAGCCGCAACGGCCGGGGCAGCGGGAGTGGAACAACGCCAACAGCCGCAACCGGCGGTTGTGGAAGGACCGCACCGGCCAGACCGCCGCCAAGAACCAGCGTCCCTGGTTACTCCAGACCTACCGCCGCGACATGGGCGGCGGCAAGTTCGTGCTCATGCGCGACTGCTCGGCGCCGATCACGGTCAATGGTCGCCACTGGGGCGCAATGCGGATACTCTACAAGCTCTGATCCGCGACACGGCGCTATAAATCCTGATCCTCTGGCTGCTGCTCGGCCCCAAGGGCTGAATCCGGCCGGAAGACCACCCGGTAGAGGGCCTCATTGGCGACCGCGTGGGCCGTGGCCAGCGGGATAAAGGGCACCACCACCGGCCCGCTGGCGAGCTGCAACCGCAGCGTGGCCAGCCCGCGGCGCCGCTGCACCCAGCTCTGCTGCACCGTCACCGCCTGGACCTTCTCCAGCGGGAACAGGGTGGTGCGCCGGCCCAGCAGCCCCCGCCGGACGCAGAGGAAGCGCCCCGCCCGGCGCCAGGCGACGGCGCGCCAGCGCAGCCAGGCCACCGGCCAGGCCAGCACCAGGGCCAGCGCCACCAGGGCCAGCCAGCCGGGGAAGCCGGTGAGTGTCAGCAGCACCAGGGCCAACGCGGTGGCGCCGGCCACCAGCCGCAACGCCAGCACCCGGCGGTAGAGCCGGTGGACCCGCTGGTAGCCCGCCTCGAAGGCGCCCCCGGCCGGCGCCCCAGTGCCGCCCCGGCCCGCCGCGTCCGCACCCAGACCCGACCAGAACACCTCGCTCAGGGCGCGTCCCTCCCGGCGACTCAACCCTGGCACCAGGAAACGCTGACCCGCGGTATCCGGTCCGCCGGGTAGGGCCCCGTACTGGTGACAGACCAGGTAACCGCAGCGCAGCAGCCGGCCCGCCGCCGTCTGCACCCACTCCAGGGACTGCAGCTTCGCCGCCGTGAGGGTCTGTTGGCGACGGGTGAACAGACCGCTGTACTGGAGGTAGCGGCCGCCCTCGCGCACCAGGGTGAAGCCGAAAAAGCGCAGCCAGACCACAGCCACCGAGACGCACACCAGGAGCAACAGCAGGGCCGTCACCGTCAGCACCAGGGCCAACACCGGCGACTCGGCGGCAGCCTCCAGCCAGGGCAGTCCGGCCAGCAGCTCTGGGTTGCGCAGGGCCAGGCGTTCCAACGGCTGCACCACCGGCGCCAACAGCGCGGCGATGACGTAGGCATGATTGCTGGCAAGGCCGTGCAGGGTGAGGCCACGGGGGCCGATCCGGAACAACGTCTCCGTCGACGCCTCCGACGGGGGCTGCCCCGCCTCCGCCCCGGTCGCACCCTCCACGGCGGGCCCCGGCCGGCCCCGTTCCAACCGTTCCTGCAGCGCCTCCGCCACCGCCCGGCGGATGCCCGGCAGCTCCACCTCGGCGGTGGCCCCGCCCGGTGTGTCCAGGCTGAAGCGGACCACATCAAAGGGGCGCATGTAGACCGGCTGCTCCAACGCCATATGCTGGACCCGCTCGGCGCTCACCTTCACCTCGCGCCGCTCCAGCACGCCGCGCTGCACCACCAGCACATCGCCGTCCATGCGAAAGCGGAACCGCCGGTAATAGAGCAGACTGATCAGCGCGGCGATCAGGCCCACCAAGGCCAGGCCCAGGCCCAGCTCGCGCAGGCCCACCTGCTCCAGCAGGGCCGCGCCGGCACCGGCACCGACCACCAGCGGCAGATTCTCGCGGACGAAACGGAACAGCCCGCCCAGGAACAGGATCGCAAGCGCCCAGGGCGACAGGCGCTGCCACTGCCCCACCGGGGGGCCCTCCAACTCAGCGGCCATCCGCCTCCCCTGTCTCCCCGTTGGCCGGCGGCGCCGCGGCGCCCTGGATGCGGTCCAGCAGGTACTGACGCAGGCGCTCGGCCCGGTCCCGCTCCAGGCCCTGGATGACCAGGTCGCCCCCGGCGCCACCAGCGGTGAAACAGGTCAGGCGGACCAGGCCGAAGGCCCGCTCCACCGGGTTGCTTGCGGTCTCCACATGCTGGATGCGGACAAAGGGCAGCACCGTGGTCCGCTGGACCAGCAGGCCGCTCTGGTAGGTCACGTCCTGCTCGCGCACGGCCCAGGCGCGGCGGCGCGCCTCCAGCCAGGCCAGGACCGGCGAGACCACCAGCAGCAACCCCACACCGGCCAGCAGCACCGGCCGCATGGCCAGGGGCATGCCGGTCATCACCGGCAGCAACCACGCCAGGAAGGCCAGTGGCAACAGGCTGAGAAACCGGCTGATAAGCTGGTAGGGCGCAAATCGGGGCGAGACCGGCTGGAGGGACTGTGCCTCCAGGGCAGGCAGCCGCTGCGGGTCCACCGGTGCATTGGATAGGGCCATGATTACCTCGGGGCCGTCGGTGTGGGCCCAGTATCTCAGATGACCCGACCCCGGTGTCAGTCCCGCCGGGTATTGGCCGATGGCAGGGTGATCACGGCCTCCAGCCCCGCGCCGGTATTGCGCAGCGCCAGCTCACCACCGTGGGCGCGGGCGATGTTGCGGGCAATCCCCAACCCCAGCCCGGTGCCTCCGGTGGCCGCGCTACGCGAGGCCTCCAGCCGATAGTAGGGGTCGAAGATCCGTTCCAGGTCCGCCTCCGGGATACCCGGACCGCGGTCCCGGATGCTCACCCGAACACCCGTCCCGTCCGCGCTGACCCGCACCTGGGCCCGTTCCCCGTAGCGCACGGCGTTGTCGATCAGGTTGCCCAGGCACCGCTTCAGGGCCAACGGCTCGCCCAGGGTCCAGGCGCTGTCCGGCCCGGTGAGCGCCACCTCGCCGCCGACCTCGGCGGTCTCGTGGACGAGTGCCCGCAGCAGGGGCATCAGATCGAGCGGTTCCGGGTCCTGCACCGGGGTGTCGCCGCGCATGAAATCGAGGGTGGAATGGACCAGCTGCTCCATCTCCGCCAGGTCGCGCTGGAAGCGCTCGCGCAGGGCCTCGTCGGGCAGCATCTCTGCACGCAGGCGCAACCGGGTGATGGGGGTTTTCAGGTCGTGGGAGACCGCCTCGAGCATCCGGCCCCGCTGGGCCAGGTTGTCCCGCAGACGCTGCTGCATGGCGTTGAAGGCGCGGGTGGCCTGTCGGACCTCCCGGCTGCCCTGCTCCGGCAGCGGCGGGTGATTCAGGTCGCGCCCCAGGTTCTCGGCGGCCCGGGCGAGGGTGCGCAGCGGGCCGGTCAGGCCGCGCACCGCCAGCCCGGCAATCACCAGCACGGAGAGGGTGAAGACACCCAGCGCGGCCAGCAGCCGCTGCGGCCAGCTCAGCGCATCGGCCGGCACCGGTTGGCGCAGCGTCAGGACACTGCCATCGTCCAGGTGGGCCTGGACCACGACCAGGCGCAGGGCCCCGGCGTGGTGATGCTGGTGGCGCCGTTGCATCTCGGTATAGCGACCGCCCTGCTCTTCCGGCGCCTCCACCCAGACCTGGAACGGGCGGTCCGCCGTCATCCGCTCACCCAGCACCTGCTCCAGCCGGCGGGCGGCATAGCTCTCCGGCGGATCATCGCGCCAGGGTTGGTCCAGGCTGGGTCGCAGCATGCCCCGGCCCCGCAACCGGTCACGCCGGTCATCAGCGGCCAGGGTCTCCAGTTCGTCCAGGCTGCCAGCCAGGCGCTCGGCCAGCCCGGAGACCACCACCCCCAGGGTCATGCGGCTGCGGTCCTGCCAGAGGATCCAGCCCGCCGCCAGCTGGGCCGCCAGCAGCCCGCCCAGCATGAGGACCAGCAAACGACCCATCAGGGTCTGGGGCCAGAGGCGCATCAGGCCACCCGCTCCACGTCGCAGGCCATCAGATAGCCCTCGTTGCGCAGGGTGCGGATAATGCGCTGCTCCCGGGCATCGTCCCCGAGCAGCCGGCGCAGCCGGCTGACCTGCACATCGATGCTGCGGTCGTAGGGGCTGGCATCGCGGCCGCGGGTGATGTCCATGATCCGGTCCCGGCTCAGCGGTCGCCCCGGCCGGGCGGCGAGGGCCTGTAACAGCCGGGTGTCCGCCCCGCCGAGGGTATGCACCTGGCCGTCCGGGCCGGCAAGGGTGTGGGCGGCCGGGTCCAGCAGCCAGCCGGCGAACCGGTACCGGACGCGCTCCCCGGCGGTGCCGGCCGGGTCGTCCTGCCGGGCCGGGGGCATGCGACTGCGACGCAGTAGGCCGCGGATGCGGGCCAGCAGCTCGCGGGGGTTGAAGGGTTTGGGCAGGTAGTCGTCGGCACCGAGCTCCAGACCGACGATGCGATCTGTCTCCTCGCCCCGCGCGGTCAGCATAATCACTGGCAGGGTACGCCAAGGGGCATCGGCGGCGCGTAGCTGCCCGCAGAGCTCCAGGCCGTCATCCCCGGGCAGCATCAGATCGAGGATCAGCAGGTCCACCGGGCCGGCCTCCAGGGCCGGCCAGAGCGCCGTCCCATCAGGCACAGCGCGGGCCTCCAGTCCATTCTGGCCCAGATAGTCGACCAGCAGTTCCCGCAAGCCGGGATCATCGTCCACGATCAGTATGTTCGCCTGCATGCGATTCGCTGCTCCTTTGTTGCCGGCTGCCCGCCCGCCGGGAACGCCGCCACGGGGGGACTGTCCCTTGTATACCACCCTCGCGAAAGCCGGGGTGTAAGCGCTTGTGACGCCGCATCGGGCACCGGTTACGTTCCGTTACAAACCATGGCCCCGCGGAAACAGGGCGCTTACCTGCCTATGGTGTGATGAAGGCGTGGCAGGACAAACCGCCTGCCAGCCACGACACACTGATCGAGAGGACAACGCCATGACACGCAAACAGACCCGACCGATGACCCGCATGTTAACCGGTATCACCCTGGCCACGCTGCTCGCCGGGACCGCCGTAACCGGCTACAGCCTGGCCCAGGAGACCCAGCGCGGTGAGGGCCAGCGCGGCGAGCGCGGTGGCATGATGATGGAACGTGGCGAAGGGCGCCACGGCATGATGAAGGGCCACAAGCACGGCGGTGACTACGGTGAGCGCATGGAGGCGCACCGCGAGCGGATGGCCGAGCGCCTGAACCTGGACGACGAGCAACGGGCCTTGTGGGACGAATTTCACCAGCACATGGGCCCGCGCCACGACCATGAGCAGCGCCGCGGGGCCATGCGCGAGATGATGGAGGACGACTTCACCGGGCGGCTCGAGCGGATGGAGCGCTGGTCTGCGGAGCACGCGGAACGGATGCGCGAGGCGCGGCGGGCCGGTGAGCGCCTGTACCAGTCCCTGGACGCCGAGCAACGGCAGATGCTGGACGAAGCGCCTCGCGAGATGGGGGAGCGTATGCGCGACTCCCGTGAGGAGCGCCGTGGGGAGACCCGTGAGGACCGGCGTGGGGAACGCGGCGAGGGCCAGCGCCGGGACGACGGCCAGCGTGGAGGCCAGGGCCAAGGTCAGCGCCAAGGCGGCTACTAAGGGCTCACCACCCACCATGGCCGGTGGGCCGGGATGGTCCACCGGCCGACCGGCGCCCCAGCCGGCCCGGTCACGAAACTGTCATCTCTTTGTCCTACCATCCGCTGCGTCGCCGGCCCGGGCCCCTCCGGGCCGGCGGCCCCGAACCGCCAGCGGAGTCTTGATGAAGCCCTTCTCAACCCTGCTTTACGGCCTGCTGCTGAACCCCGTGCGCACCCTTCGCCGGGGGGGCGAGGCACCGCCACCGTCCTGGCAACGGTCCCTCTTCCAGTTGATCCTCCCCTGGATCGGCTTCAGTGTCTTCACCAGTCAGACCCTTTACCAGATCATCCCCACCGGTCTGCCGCCGGAAGGGGTGCCGCACCCGATCGGCTTCGGCATCTACAGCTTCATCATCCTCACCATTGCCTGTCTGGGCCTAGCCGGGGCGGCCCATTGGCTTGCTGAATTATTCCAGGGCCGGAGTGATTTCGAGCGGGCCTTGCAGGCGGTCGGTTACGCGATGATCCCGGCCTGGGTAGGCAATATTGCGGCCGCCTTCCCATGGCCCTACGGCAACGGTATTGGTCTGGCGCTCATCGTCTACAGCCTGATCCTCCTGCTGCCCGCCTTCGCCATCGTGCTGGGGATCCGCCGGGGTAACCGGCTGGGCCACTACGTGGCCACCCTGATCTGCGCCGCGCTGATCACCTTCGTCCTGGGGTGGCTGCTGATCGACCTGATCCCGGGTGCCAAACCAGAGGTCCGGTTCGGCACCACGTGGCTGATCTGAGCCGATGGGCGGCCCCGACGCCCACTCCCACCCCAGCGCAGGCGCACGCGAGTGATTGACGGCATCGAACCGCTCGCCCTAGCATAGGAACGGCCAAGGATTGAATGGACTTGCACTGCCACGGAGCCGGCATGCCAATAGACAACGGACTGTACCTCGCCCTCTCGCGCCCCGGCGCGGCAGAGGCCGACCTGCCCCGGGTCACCGGGTTCACCCTGGATGAGCACCTCTCCCGGCCCTTCACGCTGACCCTGGACCTGGTCCACCCCTCGCCCGATCTCGCCCCCGACGACTGGCTTGAGCAGGGCCTGGCACTGGCCATCCATCAGGCCGGCCGCGTCACCCGCCGGGTCCACGGCGTGGTCACCGAGTTCCAGCGCGGCCGCACCGGCGCCCGGCGCACCGCCTACCAACTGGTCGTCCGCCCCGCCCTCTGGCGCCTTGCCCTGCGCCGCAACGCCCGCATCTTCCAGCACGCCTGCCCGCTGGATGTCCTCCACACCCTGCTTTCGGAACATGGCATCACCGACGCCGCCTTCGCCGTCCGCCACCGCCCCGAGCCCCGCGAGTACCTGGTGCAGTACCGGGAGAGCGACCTGGCCTTTGTCCAGCGGCTTGCCGCCGAGTTGGGCATCGTCTACTTCCACGAGTTCGACGACACCCCCGAGGGCGGCCACCGCCCGGTGTTCACCGATACCCACCGGGGGCTGGGGCAGGCGGGCGAATGGGCCTACCGCCCCCGCGCCGGCGGCGTGGCCGAGGCCCGCCATGTGCACACCCTGCGCGAGGCCCACCGGGTGCGCGCGCAGCGCGCCACCCTGGAGGATCGCCATTTCCGCACCCCCCGGCGGCGGCTGATCCACGCGCAGGCGGTGGATGGGGCAGCCGGGCATGATGGCGCCGAGTCGGGGGCCACCCCCTACGAGCACTACGACCACCCCGGCCGGTTCAAGAGCGAGACCAGCGGCCGGGCCTTCACCCGGGTCCGGCTCGGCCAGTTGCGCGCCGACGCCCACACCGCCGAGGCCGAAAGCGATATTGCCGAGCTGCGCCCCGGCGTGCGCTTCACCCTCGATGGCCACGACGCCGGCGAACGGCGCCGCGACTGGCAGGTGGTCGGCGCCCTTCATACCGCCCGGCAGCCCGCCGCGCTGGAAGAGGACGCGATCCTGCTGGCCGACGAGGACGAGGCAGGCGTGGCCCGGCTGAACAACCGGCTCACCCTCGTGCCCGCCGACACCGACTGGCGCCCGCCCCACGACCCGGGCGCCGGCCCGCGGATGGAGGGCCCGCAGATCGCCCGGGTGGTGGGCCCCGAGGGGGAGGCGATCCATTGCGATGAGCACGGCCGGGTCAAGGTCCGTTTCCCCTGGGACCGCTACGCCGCCGACGACGAGCACGCCAGCGCCTGGCTGCGCGTCGCCCAGCCCTGGGCCGGGCCCGGCTACGGCGGGCTGTTCCTGCCCCGGGTGGGCCATGCGGTGATTGTCGACTTCATGGCCGGCGACCCGGACCAGCCGGTGATCACCGGCCGGGTCTACGATGGCCACAACACCCCGCCCTATCCGCTGCCCGAGCACAAGACCCGCAGCGTGCTGCGCAGTCGCAGCCACGGCGGCGAGGGCTACAACGAACTGCACTTCGAGGACGCCCACGACGCCGAGCGCATCCACCTGCACGCCCAGCGCGATCTCGACCTGCACACCCGCAACGACCGCTCCGAGACCATCGGCCGGCACAGCCACCTGGGCGTCCACGGCGACCGGCTCGCGGAGATCCACGGCGACGAGCACCTCACCGTGCAGGGCGAGCGGCGCGAGCGCACCGGTGGGGATCAGCATCTCAGCGTGGAGGGCACGCTCCATCAATACCAAGGCGAGTGCCTTTTGGTGGAGGCTGGGCACGAGATCCACCATGCCGCCGGGGTCAAGCTGATCCTGGAGGCCGGTGCCGAGATCACCCTCCGGGCCGGCGGCAGCTTCATCAAGCTCGACCCCTCCGGCATCACCCTCAGCGGCCCCGGCATCCGTATAAACTCCGGAGGCAGCCCGGGCTCGGGGAGTGCACAGCGGGCCCAGACGCCCGCACGGCCGGGGCACGTGCCGGCCGAACCGCCCCCACGAGTCGTAAAGGGCGTTGGCCCGGACCCCGAGCGCTATGCACGCAGCGAGGCCGCCCGCATTCAATTGTGTGGCAAGGACACGGAGTCCGGTAACTGTTCCAGGGAGGAATGCCCGTGCACGAGTGGCTGACCCGGATTGGTGAGCGAAGCCACACCGTCGAAGGCCCCGGCGATGGCGCCGACGGGGAATGGGTGGGGCTGATCATCGACCCCCACCGCATCCCGGAAGAGGCCCTTGCCCTCTACACCCTTGATGGCGCTACCGACATCGTTCCCCTGTTCGCGGGGACGGAACTCCGTTCATTGTCAGCTTACGGGCCCTGGGCCGCGCGGCTCACACCGGGCAGCCCCGCGTTCGAACAGGCCGAAATGCTTTGCCGCGAGCTGGCGCTGGGCTGGATGTGCCGGCCGCCCGGCGGTGCCCTGGAGCCCTTCGTCGAGCAGATGCAGCGGCTTGCCGTGATGGACGACGCCGACGGAGGGCAGTCGCTGGTACAGGTGCAGCAACCGGAGGCCTGGACCGCCCTCCTGGCCAGCGCGCCGCGCACCCATTTTGACCTGTGGCTGCAGGTACTCGGACCGGTCTATACACCGACGCCCACCGCCGGTTGGCGCTGCTGGGTCGGGGCCGAGCCGCGCGGGCCGACCAGCCCACCGTTTCTCGATCACAACCAGTGCCGGGCGCTGGACGACGCCCCGCTGGCATGGTGGCTTGGGCAGGACCTTGGAATTCCGCTGGAGGCCGTCCCGCCCGACATGCTTGAGCAGCTCCGAACCCTTCGTGAGGCGGGCATTCACCTCCCCGACGAGTGGCGCCGCCGATTGGCGAAACCCGGCGGCGCGAAGGATCAGACAGCCCGTTCCAAACCGGGTGCCGCGGGCAGGGAGGCCGGCACATGACCGACTCCATCGCCCCCCAGGTCTGGCCCGCGGGACCGCGCGGCCGCGACGATGACCTCTTCCACGAAGACCCGCGCCCCCTGTGCGCAACGTTCCTGTGGGCGGACATCGTCTATCTCACCGGCTCCGGCGAGTTCTGGCTGCTCAACGCCACAGCCGCCGCCGCGATGCACCACGCGGCCGACAAGCTGGCCGACATCGCCGCCGTGGACGACCGCGACGAGCGCAACCGGCGGCTGTCCGAGGAGGCGGGCGTGCTGGACAGCTTCCTGCCAGCGCATCCGGTCAGTTTCCTGGGGGAAGCGGACCGCCAACGGTTCGCGCAGACCCTCCAGCAGCTCGCCGCCCTTCAGGACGAGGCCCCGGACACGCTGCTGCAACGGGTGGTGGACGGCGTGCCTTTCCAGGGCACCACCAGCGTGAGCACCTCGCAATCCTGGTCCGGCGATCATTCAATGCCTTCGGCCGTACCGACCCAATGCCCGGAACCGGCACGCATCCACGAGAGCAACGACCATCTCGACGCACTTCAGGCCCTTTATCAACGCGGCCTGGACAAGGCCGAGAAGGCCGGCTATGTCGTCGATAGCGCCCTGGTCCACGGCGACAGCGAGGCGCGCATCCGCGAGGCGCTGCAGCGCTATCACCGGCGGCGGGAGCTTGCTTTCCAGGGTGCTCGGTCCCACCTGGAACAGGGTCAGGGCCTGCCACCGACGCGGCCGCTCCATAAGATCCTGGAGCAATACCGCCGGCATGTGGCGCTCTGCGACCAGGACCCGGTACCAGAGGCCGTCGAACGCTGCGAGATCGCCTCCGTGATCGAGCACTACATCCCGCAACTGGAGCAGGACTACCGCCACTACATCGACAGTCTCATCGAGCTGGCCGGGCTGGGCGTGGCCACCCCCGAGCTGGCGCTGGCTGAGGACCCGGACGCCGGCTTCGCCGACGGCGTGGACTACGTGGCCCGCTACTTCGCGACCCTGGACGAACTCGACGCCTTGCGCGAGGACGTGGACACGCGGCTCAGGGAGTGGGAACAGGGCACGGGCCGGGCCACCCCGCTGCCCATCTTCCTGTTCACCGACGAGCAGGCGCGGTTCGACCGGCTGCGCGAGCGCATGGACCGCCTCTACCGCACGGCCCGGCGCCGGGTGGACCGCACGCGCCCGAGGCGCGTCCTGCACTGGGACCTGGGCCCCGACGACATCCGCGACCCCGAACCCTACCGCCCGCCCCCGATCCACCGGCTGGTGCGCGCCGACTTCCCCCTGCGCGAGTTCAGCGGCCCCGGTCGGCAGCGCACCCTCGATCACCTGAGCCTGCACCAGCTGGGCGAGACCCGCCCCCACTACGCCCGCCAGCGCGATGCCGCCATCGCGCACGACAGCCGCACGGTCACCGAGCCCCGCTCCCTGCCCGACACGGCACTGACCGGGTGGCTCACCCGACGCGGCTGCCGGCGGCTCGACTGGAACCCCGACTGGCACAGCGAGCCGCTCGGGCTGTTCGAGCCGGAACGCTTCTTCCACGACCTCGACCACCAGGGCCTGGTCATCGACCGCCTTGCCGACGACAGCGCCCGGGAGGAGTGGGGCCGGCGCCTGCGCCGGATCCTGTTCGCCGACCCGCTCAACCACCCCATGCGCCTGTTCGATGCCAGTGGCCCGGCGCAGCTCCTGCGCCTGCTGGCCGGCGCATACGCCGAGCCCGACCGGCGCGACCGGGCGCTGTCCGGGGAGGCACCCCTGTGGCTGCGCCGGCCCGGACCCGTGGCGCAGGCCGAACCGGAGACAGCCGCTTCCGGAACCGGTGCCCGCATCGGCCTGACCGCCCGCTACCAGGACACCGCCGGCATCGACACCGGGGGCAACGCCGGCGGCCGGACGGTCAGTGTGGCCCCCAGCCTCGCTCTCGACGAGCTGGGCATCACCGCCACCGTGGCCCCGCGGGCAGGACGGCTCGCGGGTCGTGTTGCGATTGCGCGGCCAGCACGCCTTCGACTTCGGCCGTGGCGAGATCGCCCTCGCGCCCATCCAGCTGCCCGATCCCGCCAAGGCGGAGCCGGTCATCGTCCCCTTCGGCCTTGATGCCGATCACCCCGATGCCCGCTCCATCGGCCGCTACTGCCTGCACATCGAGCCCGTGCTCCACGGCCATGCCGCCGTCTCCGTGGCGCTGGGCGGCGGCGTCGGGCTCGACACCGCCGGGGGCCGTCTCGCCGTCAACGGCCTCGCCCCCGTGGAGCGCGACGGCGTCGATGCCCGACTGGAGGCCTTCGCCGGCACCGGACTGGCCGGCCACAACCACTGCCGTCTGCTCTGGCAGCCGCCGGCGAACCTGCTCGCGCGCCTGCCGCGCTACCAGGCCATGGCCGAGATCGACCGCGCGGGCTACGCCCGGGACGAGGCCCGCCAGTGGAAAACCCTGACCGCCGCCGAGATCAACCCCGAGGTGCGCGTCGGCGTCGGCGGCGAGGCCGCCTTCCGGCTCGGCCTGCACAACGGCCGCTTCGTGCTGCACGCCTCCCTGCGCCTGGTGCTCGGCGTCGGCGGCGGGGGCAGCGTGCGCCTGGCGCTTGACCCCCGCCACCTCGACCTCTGGCTCGCCATGATGCACCAGGCGCTGGTGGAGGTCGGCTACGAGCGCGTCGACTGGATCGACGAAGACGCCTTCGAGGAGATGAGCCGCCTGGCCTATCTCGCCGCCATCACCCTGGTCGAACCCGCCCTGCTCCTGCTGCGCGGCACCCACCGACTGCGCCAGATGATCGAGTGGTTTACCCGGGACCGGGACATGGCCAGCCGGATCGCCTACACCATCGTCAACGACCCGCAACGGGACGCCATTGCCGCCTGGGTGCGCCAGCTACCGCCCGAGGCCCTGGGGCCGCTGTTATACACCCTGACCAGTCGGCCGCAGGCGTTCGAGGTGGAAGGCGACCAATACAACGCGGAACAAGCACGAGAATTCCACCAACGGGCCATCCTCAATTGCCTGCAATGGATCGTCTCTGGCGCCCAGAATGGCGTTTACGGGCCGCGGCGCGAGTTCTCGGCCGAGCAGCCCAACCCGGCGCAGAAATTGTTCGAGAAGGCCGTGGTGCGCATGGGCCGAGATGGACAGCCTACCGACGAATCCAGGGCCGATGCTTATGCGGAAAACCGCAAGCGTCTGGATGACTTTATGCCTGGAGCCTCACCGACCAGCCGCGTCGGCGCGATCGGCGAACGGTATGAGCGTGCGGTAAGAACCCTCTCCCGACACATTACCCCGCTGAACTGAGTTTTACAGTGGGACCGTATTTTGAATTGCGCAAGCAAAGGAACAGCGCCATGTCTCTCATCGGCAAAAGCGTCACACGTTTCTGGCTTCCAGCATTTCTGATAGCAGTGGGGAGTTCGTTGATACCGGCCAGTGCCACCTCTGAGCTCAGCCTTGACGAACCCCTCCATCAAGCCAAGGAAGAAGGCATGCGCCTGTGGGGCCTGCATGAATGGATCGACATGCAGCCCCCGTTGGAAAAAGCGGCCGAGGCCGGTGATGTCGAGGCCATGTACTACCTGGGCGAGGCCAACCGGCTGCTGGACCGGGGTATGTCCCGCGAAGCGATCGACTGGTATCACCGCGCGGCGCAGGGCGGGGATCCCTACGCCATGCTCCGTCTGAATTGGGGCATGATCTGCGAGCTGGCCGACATCTGCCCCGAAGAGCATGACTCCTGGGCAGAAATGGCTCTGGACCGGGAACTCCCCAAAGCGGAGGAAGGGGATCCGGATGCCATGCTTGCACTGTATTCGATCTATGTTGCGCTAGAAGATGTTGAAGAAGGTCGGAACTGGTTGCGCAACGCTGCCAGGGCGGGCCTCCCACAGGCACAAGACCTATGGGCGAGTCGTATTCAGGAACGCTCCGGCGAGTGGCCCCCGCCGCTGGAAGACGTGCAGGCCGCCGAGCCCTGGTTCCGCAAGGCGGCCGAACAAGGGTATGCCCCGGCTATGAATAACCTGGCCGGCAATCTCTGGCGACAGGACGACGTCGAGGGCTCATGGAAATGGGTCGTGCGCGGGTCCGAGCATGGCTATGTAAATAATCGAGTGACTTACGGTCGGTGCCATCTCAAGCCCGAGGACCGGCCTTACTGCCCCAATGACAGCGATCCGATCAAGGGCTGGGCCATCCTTCATGCAGCGTACGAAGAAACTCGCCATGATGATGCTCGCTGGTATATGGAGGAGTTTTCGGATCTTCTCAGCGACGAAGAAATCGCCGAAGCCGAAGAACTCGCCGAGGAGTGGCTGAACCGCGAGCCCCCGCTGTCCTATTTCCCGCCCAAGTACGGCCTGTAGCGGAATGCTCCTGTTTTGGCAGGTCACCGCCCGGACCGGTTGGCTCCCTTGGAATAGTTGCCGCCTGCCCGAATCCCTGGCGCAGGCCGACCCGGAGCACGATGCCTCCGGAAACGGCGTCCGCATCGGGATCACCGCCCGCCATGACGACGCCGTCGGCACCGGTCCCGGCCAATCCGGGCAGAGTTTCGCGGTCACCCCCAGCCTGGCCCTGGACGGTCACGTCATCGTTCCCACCGTGGAGCCCGGGGCCAACGGCGCGACGACGCCGCTGCGAACGCAGGGCCAGCACGCCTTCGACTTCGGCCGTGGCGAGATCGCCCTCGCGCCCATCCAGCTGCCCGATCCCGCCAAGGCGGAGCCGGTCATCGTCCCCTTCGGCCTTGATGCCAATCACCCCGATGCCCGCTCCATCGGCCGCTACTGCCTGCACATCGAGCCCGTGCTCCACGGCCATGCCGCCGTCTCCGTGGCGCTGGGCGGCGGCGTCGGGCTCGACACCGCCGGGGGCCGTCTCGCCGTCAACGGCCTCGCCCCCGTGGAGCGCGACGGCGTCGATGCCCGACTGGAGGCCTTCGCCGGCACCGGACTGGCCGGCCACAACCACTGCCGTCTGCTCTGGCAGCCGCCGGCGAACCTGCTCGCGCGCCTGCCGCGCTACCAGGCCATGGCCGAGATCGACCGCGCGGGCTACGCCCGGGACGAGGCCCGCCAGTGGAAAACCCTGACCCGTGCCGAGATCAACCCCGAAGTACGCGTCGGGGTCGGCGGCGAGGCCGCCTTCCGGCTCGGCCTGCACAACGGCCGCTTCGTGCTGCACGCCTCCCTGCGCCTGGTGCTCGGCGTCGGCGGCGGGGGCAGCGTGCGCCTGGCCCTCGACACCCGCCACCTCGACCTCTGGCTCGCCATGATGCACCAGGCGCTGGTGGAGGTCGGCTACGAGCGCGTCGACTGGATCGACGAAGACGCCTTCGAGGAGATGAGCCGCCTGGCCTACCTCGCCGCCATCACCCTGGTCGAACCCGCCCTGCTCCTGCTGCGCGGCACCCACCGCCTGCGCCAGCTGATCGAATGGTTCACCCGGGAGCGGGACATGGCCAGCCGGATCGCCTACGAACTCGCCGCCGAGGAACCGCCCAACCTCCGGTATGACCCGGAGGCCAGTCGGGAACACCACAAGCGCGTCCAGCAACTGCGCGCCTGGGTGCGCCAACTGCCGCCCGAGGCCCTCGGGCCGCTGCTTTATACCCTGACCAGTCAGCCGCAGGCGTTCGAGGTGGAGGAGAACCAATACAACGTGGAGCAAGCACGAGGATTCCACCAGCGGGCGATCCTCAACTGCCTGCAATGGATTGTCTCCGGCGTCCTGGCCGGCGTCTACGGGCCCCGGCGCGAGTTCTCCGCAGAGCACCCGAACCCGGCGCAAAAGTTGTTTGAAAAGGCCGTGGTGCGCATGGCCCGAGACGGACAGCCTACCGACGCATCGAGGGCCGATGCGTATGCCGAGAACCGAGGGCGGCTGGATCAGTTCATATCAGGGGGCCGCGCTACCCCTGAGCAATCCGATATGCAAAGGAAATACAGACAGAATGCCGGCTGGCTTTCCCGCCACATTCAGTAGAAAGGAAGGCATGCGACGACAACGGGCGGTTTGCGAAGGCCCAACAGAGGTATCGGTAATGCCCTGCACAAGAACAATGGTTTTCCTCTTGATCGTTGGCTTATGGGCCGGGACGGCTCAAGCCAACAAAGGCGAAGACACAACATCCCCAGAGCTCGATGCCGAGCAACAACAGGCCAAGGAAGAAGGCATGCGCCTGTACGGCATCCGCTGGCGCAGCGTGGCCATCCACCACCTGGAAAAGGCCGCCGAGGCCGGCGATGTTGAGTCCATGTACACCCTTGGCGAGATCTACCGCTTTATGGACCGTGGCATGTCCCACGAGGCCATCGACTGGTACCACCGCGCGGCGGAGGGCGGGGATCCCTACGCCATGCTTCGTCTGAATTGGGGCATGATCTGCGAGCTGGCCGACATCTGCCCCGAAGAGCATGACACCTGGGCAGAAATGGCCCTGGGCCAGGAACTCCCCAAAGCCGAGGAAGGGGATCCGGATGCCATGCTTGCACTGTATTCGATCTATGTTGCGCTGGAGGAGGTGGAAGAGGGTCGGAACTGGTTACGCAACGCTGCCAGGGCGGGCCTCCCACAGGCACAAGACCTGTGGGCGAGTCGTATTCAGGAGCGCTCCGGCGAATGGCCCCCGCCGCTGGAAGACGTCAAGGCCGCCGAGCCCTGGTTCCGCAAGGCCGCCGAGCAGGGCTACGCCCCGGGGATGTACAACCTGTCCCTAGCCTTGCGGGATCAGGAGCGGTATAACGAAGACTGGAAATGGACGAAAAAAAGTTCCCGACATGGCCATATCAGCGGTCGTCTCGCCGTTGGCTGGTGCTACCTGGATAATACCTGGGCGGATTTCTGCCCGGACGACGCAGATGACACGGTCAAGGGTTGGGCCATACTTCACGCGGTTTATGAAGAGACGCGAGATAGCACGGCCGAGGGCATTCTTGGGCGAGAACGCGACCGCATGACCGAAGATGAAATCGCCGAAGCCGAAGAACTCGCCGAGGAGTGGCTGAACCGCGAGCCCCCGCTGTCCTACTTCCCGCCCAAGTACGGCCTGTAGCGGAAATGACCGGCTCGGGCCCCGTACCGCCCCGTCGGGCCGACCACCTGTGGCATAACAGCCATGGATCTACCATGCCCCTGTGCGGTCCAGCACCGGACGGGCACGGCGCTGCCGCTGCCTCATTGCCCGGACGGCAACGACTGACTCTCTCCGCGTGGGTTCGCGACTAACGCCGGTCCCCCGTGGCCTGCTCCGCCATCTGGTCGAAGCTGGTGTGGCGCACGTCCTTGCCCTTGACGCAGTAGACGACGTATTCACAAATGTTGCGTGAGCGGTCGCCGATGCGCTCCAGGGCGCGGGCGGACCAGACGATGTCCATGATGCGCGGGATGGAGGCCGGTTCCTCGGCCATGTAGTTCATCAATTCGCGCATGATCTGTTCGTACTGGCTGTCCGCCTGGATGTCCTGCTGCGCAACGCGGACGGCCTGGTCGGGGTCCATGCGGGCGAAGGCGTCCAGAGCGCCGCGCAGCATCTGGCGGACATGCTCGCCCAGCACGGCCAGTTCGTCGACGGGGCTGTGGTTGCGGTCCCGCTCCAGCAGGTGCAGGGCCATGCGGCCGATGCGCTCGGCCTCGTCGCCCATGCGCTCCAGGTCGGTGATAGCCTTGATCACGGCGATCAGCAGACGCAGGTCGGTGGCGGTGGGTTGACGGCGGGCGATTATGTGGCTGCACTCGTCGTCCAGCGCCACTTCCAGGTCGTTGATCCGGTAGTCGCTGGTGATCACCTTTTCGGCCTTGGCGCTGTCGCCTTCGACCAGGGCCGCCACGCCGTCGGCGAGCTGCTGCTCGACGAGGCCGCCCATGGTCATGACTTTCCGGAGGATGTCTTCCAGTTCTTCGTTGAACTGTTGGGAGATGTGTTGCTGGAAAAAGTTGTTGTCCATGGTGGTTCGACCTGTATTGACTGTAGCTATGGCGGCTTGGGTTGGGTGGTGCCGGACTGCGGGGCGGTTCGTCGTTCATGGGGACGCTGTGAATACATCCCTGTACGCTTGAAGGCGGCATCCATGCCGCCTACACCCCATGAACGACGAACCGCCCCCGCAGCCCGGCACCACCGACTTCGACGCCCTCTAATGGCCAACCTATCTTGGTGCCTCTGTCTTGGCGGCCTCGATTCCGCTGCCCCCTCCCCGGCGACCCTTATCCGGTCAACCATAGCGACCGGTAATGTAGTCCTCGGTCTGCTTCTTCGCCGGGGTAGTGAACAGGGTGTCGGTGTCGTTGAACTCCACCAGTTCCCCCAGGTACATGAAGGCGGTGTAATCGGACACCCGGGCCGCCTGCTGCATGTTGTGGGTGACGATGGCGATGGTGTACTCCTCCTTGAGCTCGAACATCAGCTCCTCGATCTTCAGCGTGGCCAGCGGGTCCAGGGCGGAGGCGGGCTCGTCCAGCAGCAGCACCTCCGGCTCCACCGCCACGGCGCGGGCGATTACCAGCCGCTGCTGCTGACCGCCACTCAGGCCCAAAGCGTTCTCGTGCAGGCGGTCCTTCACCTCGTCCCACAGAGCGGCGCGCTTGAGGGAGCGCTCCACCACCTCGTCCAGCACCCGCCGGTTGCGCACGCCCTGCAGGCGCAGGCCGTAGGCCACGTTCTCGTAGATGGACTTGGGGAAGGGGTTGGGCTTCTGGAAGACCATGCCCACCCGGCGGCGCAGCTCGGGGATGTCCACCCGGCGGTCGTAGATGTCTTCGCCGTCGATGCGGATGTGGCCCTCGATGCGGCAGTTGTCGATCAGGTCGTTCATGCGGTTGAAGCAGCGCAGCAGGGTGGACTTGCCGCAGCCGGAAGGGCCGATAAAGGCGGTAATCCGCCCCCGTGGGATCTCCATGTCGACGCCCTTCAACACCTTGTCCTGCCCGTACCAGAGCTGCAGGTCGCTCACCTCCAAGCAGGTGTCGGTGGCCTTGCCCGGCTTGGACTTGGGCTTGTTTTTCAGCGCCTCGACGTTGTAGCCGTGGGTCATGCCACCCTGTTGCTGTTCGTTCATCATCGTGCTCACCATGGCTCGGTACTCCGTGAATTCGTTATCGGGCCTTCCGGCCCCTGCGGCCGCCCTTCCGGCGACCGGATTCGTCGACCCGGTCCGGGCCTCAGTCGCTCTGCGCCTTGTAGCGTTCGCGCAGGTAGTTGCGGATGGAGATGGCGGAGAGGTTCAGCACCACGATGACCATCAGCAGGATCAGCGCGGTGGCGTAGACCAGCGGCCGGCCAGCCTCCACGTTGGGGCTCTGGAAGCCCACGTCGAAGATGTGGAAGCCCAGGTGCATGAAGCTGCGCTCCAGGTGCACGAAGGGGAAGTCGCCGCTCACCGGCAGCTGCGGGGCCAACTTCACCACGCCCACCAGCATCAGCGGCGCCACCTCCCCCGCCGCCCGGGCCACGGCCAGGATCAGCCCGGTGATCATCGCCGGCGTGGCCAGGGGCACCACCGTGCGCCAGAGCATCTCGCTCTTAGTGGCGCCCAGGGCCAGCGCCCCGTGGCGGATGGAGCCGGGGATGCGGGACAGCCCCTCCTCCGTGGCCACGATGACCACCGGCAGGGTCAGCAGCGCCAGGGTCAGCGAGGCCCAGAGCACCCCGCCCTTGCCGAAGGTGGGCGACGGCAGCCGCTCGCCGTAGAAGAGCTGGTCGATACCCCCGCCCACGAAGTAGACAAAGAAACCCAGCCCGAAGACGCCGAAGACGATGGAGGGCACCCCGGCCAGGTTGTTCACCGCGATGCGGATGGTGCGGGTGAGCGGCCCCTGCTTGGCGTACTCCCGCAGGTAGATGGCCGCCAGCACCCCGAAGGGGGTGACGAAGATGGCCATGACGATGGTCATCAGCACCGTGCCGAAGATGGCCGGCAGGATGCCCCCCTCGGTGTTGGCCTCGCGGGGGTAGCCGGTGACGAAGTCCCAGAAGTCGCGCACGTAGAAGGCCATCTTCTCGCCCACGCCCATGGCGTTGGGCCGCCAGGGCTTCACCACGTCGCCCATGGCGATCTCCACCTGCTCGCCGGAGGCGGTCTCCATCAGCAGCGAGAAACGGGCCACCTCGCGCAGCAGCTCGTCGCGGCGCTCCACCAGCCCTTCGTACTCCTCCTCCCAGCGATCCCGGTCCGCCTGAATGGCGGCGGCCTGTTCGGCACGCGCCTCTTCGGAAAGGGTCTCGTCGGCGTCCAGGCGGCGCTGGGCCAGGCGCAGCTCCTCGATGGCCGCGTTGACCGCGCCGATCTCCACCCGCTCGATATGGCCGATCTCCTCGATCCGGCCGCGGTTGTCCTGGAAGAGCTCATCGAAGCGGGTCCAGGCGGCCTCATCGCCCTGGGCCACCGCCTCGCCGTCCACCCGCACCTCGCGCAGGTAGCCGATGAAGTCCCCCCACTGGCGGCGCTCCATCACCACCACGTCCTCGGGGTAGCTCCACTCGGACATGCTGGGGCCGGCGAACCAGGCGAAGTCCCGGCCGTCCACGTCCCGGTTGCCCCGCTTGATCCGGTAGCGGGTGACCAGGGCATCGTCGTCGGCCACATCGAAGCCCCGCTCCCGGGCCGCCGGGGCGGTGAGGGTCTCGGCCGCGTCCACCTCGCCCAGCACCTGTCGGGTCTCCCGGCCCGGCTCGCTGTACTCGAAGGCCACCACGTTGCTGGGCCAGAAGTGCTGCAGGCCGTTCCAGGCGATGTGGGCGATCAGCCCCACCACCATCACGATAGAGATGGCCACGGCACCGGCGTTGAGCCAGATCCAGGGCGTACCCCGCTTGAACCAGTCGCGCATCGCTTCAAATTCCTCTCGTTGACAGTCCGGGTCGGGACGGTCCGGGTTGGCGTTGTCTCATCACCGGGCTCACAGGGTGCTGTACTTCTTGCGCAGGCGGTGGCGCACGATCTCCGCCGCCGTGTTCACCACGAAGGTCATCAGGAAGAGCACCAGTGCCGCCAGGAAGAGAATGCGGAAGTGGGTGCTGCCCACCGCCGCCTCGCCCATCTCCACGGCGATGTTCGCCGACAGGGTGCGCATGCCCTCGAAGAGGTTGAAGTTGACCACCGGGCTGTTGCCCGTCGCCATCAGCACGATCATGGTCTCGCCCACGGCGCGGCCGAAGCCGATCATGATGGCGGAGAAGATGCCCGGGCTGGCGGTGAGCAGCACCACCGTCACCATCGCCTGCCAGGGGGTCGCCCCCAGCGCCAGGGAGCCCTGGGTCAGGTGTTTGGGCACGTTAAATATGGCGTCCTCGGAGATGGAATAGATGGTCGGGATCACCGCGAAGCCCATGGCCACCCCCACCACCAGGGCGTTGCGCTGGTCGTAGTTGATGCCCTGGTCGGTGAGCCACTGGCGCATGTCGCCGCCGAAGAAGGCCAGCTCCAGGAAGGGGCTGGCGGTCACCCCCAGCCACCCCACCAGCAGCACCACCGGGATCAGCAGCGCCGCCTCCCAGCCCGCCGGGGCCAGGCGGCGGATGCCCTCCGGCATCACCCGCGTCCAGAAGTAGGCGGCGAACACCATGGCGATGGGCATGACGATCAGGATGGAGAAGACCGCCGGCAGGTTGCGCTCGAAGAAGGGCGCGGCCCACAGCCCGGCCAGGAAGCCGAGGATGACCGTGGGCAGGGCCTCCATGATCTCGATGGTGGGCTTGGTGATCTGGCGCATCTTCGGCGCCATGAAGTAGGCCGAATAGATGGCCCCCAGCACCGCGATGGGGATGGAGAAGAGCATGGCGTAGAACGCCGCCTTCAAGGTGCCCACCGTCAGCGGCACCAGCGAAAACTTGGGCTCGAACTCCTGGGTGGCCGAGGAGGACTGCCAGACGTAGGCCGGGTTGTTGCGCCCCTCGTACCAGACCTTCTGCCAGAGGGCGGAGAAGGAGACCTCCGGGTGGGGGTTGTCCACCGCCAGGAAGTGGAAGGTGCCATCGCCCCCCACCGCCAACATGGCGTCCTGGCGCGGCGCCATGGCCAGGCCGTCCACCCGGTCGGCGCCCTCCAGACCGATCCGCGAGAAGGTCCGGGCCGACGTGGCGTAAGCCAGTTGCACGGTGCCGTCCTCGGCGCCGGTGGCAAAGCCCTTGCGGCCATGCTCGGGGGCGATCACCGAGATGGGCGCGGCGTGGGCGTCGAAGCTGCGCACCTCGGTCAGGCTGCGGCTGCGATCCTCCCCCCGGGTGATTATCCACTGGCTCACCGAGCCATCGGACCCGCCCACGATCATGGACGCCGCCCCCAGCAGAAAGTCCATGGCCGTCACCTCGGCGCCCTCGCCGGTGATGGCCCGCTGGCTGCTGACCAGCTCGGGGCGGTTGAGGTTGGAGACGTCGAAAAAGTGCAGCCGGCCGTCGGCACCGCCCACGAACAGGTTGCGCATGGTGGTGTCCAGCAGGATCTGGGTCACCTCGACGCCGGCCTCCGGCCAGGGCAGTTCGTAGATCTTGCGCTCCACCGTGGCCGCGCCGGTGAGGAAGTCCGTCTCCTCTTCGAACATCACCAGGCGCAGCGCCTCGGCCTCGTTGTTGGCCGCCACCACCGCACTGCCTCGCCGGCCGCGCTGCACGGTGATGGCGTCCAGGGGCAGCCCCTCCTCGGCAAAGACCTCCAGCGGCTCGCCCTCGCCTTCCGGGTAGGTGATGCTGGGGGTGATGGCGCGCCGCCCTTCCGTGTAGCTGACGTCGTAATCGTGGCGGGCCATGATGGCGGTGCCGTCGGACAAGCCGTAACCCACCAGGCGCGTGCGCGCCTCGGCCACGTCGAAGCTGCGCACCTCCACGCCCTCCGGCCGGTTCAGGCGGTACTCGTCCAGCAACTCGCCGCTACCGGGGCGGAAGAAGTAGACGCCTCCCTCCTCGGTGAAGCGCACCGCCACCTCCTGGTAGCGCTCCATGGCGGTATGCAGGGTGCGGCCGGAGTCGGTCCCGCCCGGGGCGGCGTAGGTGGACACCGGCCGGATCTCCGGGTCGCCGAAGATGGGCAGGGTCTCGGAGAAGAGGTAAACGAAGATCAGCCCTAGGGCGACGATCACCCCCACCCCGAAGGTGGCGATGCTGCCCTTGCTGATCCAGTCCTTCACGTGACGCCACCGGCGCCAGCGCCTGCGCTGCTCTTCGCTGGGGAGATAACGGCCGCTGGTGCCGCCCGCCGCGGCTGGGGAGGTGTCCGTCATGGTCAAGGTGTGAACTCGCCGTGGTGGATGAAGTGACGGCGATGGTAGGCGCCCGGCATGACGGTTTCGTGACAATTTGGCGAAGGCCCGCTTGTGTCATGGAACTGTCATATTGACAGGCCATTCATGGCCTTAGAATGCGCATCGTTCCACCGAGCCAATCCGAGGCACCGACCATGCGCACCCGTTCCCTGCTTTGCTCCGCCCTGCTCTCCCTGGCCCTGACCACCGGCCCGGCATTGGCGGGCCCGCCGCCTTGGGAGGAAAGCGCCGCCGACGACCACAGCGCCGAGGGCCAACGGGAGATCGCCCTGGCCCACGCTGATCAGGAGGACTACGCCGAAGCCCTGGCGTGGCTGGAGTCCGCCGCCTCGGCGGGCAGCGCCCGGGCCAAGGTGCACCTGGGCTACTTCCACCAGGAGGGCCTGGGCGTGGAGGCAGACGGACAACAGGCGCTGCACTGGTACCAGCGCGCCGTGGAGGCCGGCCGCACCGAGCACGCCACCCGCGTCGCCTGGGCCTACCTGGAGGGGGCGTGGGTGACGCCCGACCGGGAAGCGGCCGAACACTGGTTCCAGGTGGCCATCGACGCGGGCCACCACGAGGCCCACCTGGGGATCGGATCGGTGCTGCTGAGCGACGTGGTGGGCGGCGGCTCCGCCGAGCTGGCCGAGCGCGCCCAGGGGCATTTCAAAGCGGCCCTGGAGGAAGGGCTGGACATGGGCAGCTACTACCTGGCGCGGATGTACCGGGAGGGCCTGGGCATCGAACCCGACCCCGAGCGCGCCCTGCCCTACCTGTACGAAGGGGCCCGCTCACCGGACACCCAGATTAACGCCCCCATGCAGGCCTGGCTGGCGGAGATGTACTACGCCGGCGAAGGCATGGACGAGGGGGACAAGTTAGAGGCCGCGAGTTGGGCTTGGCTGGCGGCGGCCAACGGGCACCCGGACGGGGAGCGGTTGGTGAACGCCATTACGGCGGAGTTGGATGAAGCGGAGGCGGATGAGGCCAAGGAGCGAGCTTGGCGGCGGGCTGGGGGACGCTGACTGCATACATGCCTGCCATGCCCCTTGTTTCTACCCCATTCAATATAAGGACCCAATCAGCGCATGCCATTTTCCGGTCCGCGCGCTCTCGCGCCATTACCAAAGACGGATGGTGAACCCCTCCGCTGCGTGAGGCGGCGCGGACCGGCGCGCTCTACCGGTCCCCCTAGACGCACCGCAGCGCCATCCACAATGACCGAATCCTGGCCATCGACGAGGCCAGCGTCACGTTCCGCTACCAGGACTACCGGGCGAACGGCAAGCGCCGTGAGGTGACGCTTGCCGGTGAGGAGTTCGTGCGCCGGGTGCTCCTACACGTGCTGCCGAAGGGGCTGATGCGAATCCGCCATTTTGGGCTGCTGGCTAACCGCAGTCACAGGGCCAAGCTGGCGCAGGTGCGGGAAGCACTGTCAGCCTACACTGAACCGCCCGCTTTGGCGGGTGAGGCCTCGGCTGTTGGCACCCCCTGCCCGGAATGCAAGTCGGGCTACTTGTTCGTCATCGCGGAACTGCAACCCCGTGCGCTGCGGGAGGAGGCGGAACGACGACGATCCCCGTAGCTCGACGCACCGTCTGAACGTGTGGAGAAGACCGCCTTCAGAGCAAGGCGCGGTCCCTTGCGGGCCATCGGTTGGAATTCGGGCAGGGCTGGTGCAGTATCAAGGGAACGAACTCACGGCCAGCTTCGAGGAGACCGGCGGTGGTCGCTCAAGGAAGACCCACGCATTACTCGGTTCGCGCCGCTAGGTGCGAAGTGCCCCACGGGCGCCTGATACTTTCCCCCTTATATAGAAGACCACCCAGCGCGTGCCTCCGGGCAGGGCGGCTCAGTCCAACAGACATTTATCCGCCATGCTGCGCACGGCAGATAAATGCTTAGATGTTAGCGGGTGGAGTAATGGCGCACTACGACGACCACAGCGAGCATGACGAAGAGCTCTAGCCTGCGTTGGACGAGATCGACTTCTCACGGATCCATACGATGTTCCGTAGCTTGGTCCTGTTCGATGACATGTTCCTCAACATGCAGGGGATGAACATCGCGATAAACGACTCCTTTATCACGGACCAAGAGTACAACCTTTTAAGAACATATTTTGAGATTGAGCGGACGCCTACTCAGCAGGCGCTGTTTGTGTCGGCGCAGTCTCAGATGTGGATATTCGCGTTATACGAGTTGCTCAGGACGTGGCGCCACCGGATTCGCAAGTTGAAGACATGGCGCGAGAACGGCGCCATCCCTCACATGATGCGTCGGCTCCAGCAGGATCAGCACAACCTAGGAGCTCTCATGAAGGTGAGGCATCTTGAGCGTCTCCAAGAGGATCCGGAGTTCGTTGCCCTCATGGAGGCCCACGATGCGGCGCTAGAGCCGGTTTTCAGAATGGCTGAATCGATCCGCATCAACTTAGCTAAGCACGAAATCAAGGGCAAGCCGAACGCACCTGTTCGCGCGCCGGGGTACGGCAGGATAAATGGCATGTGTGGCGCCCTAGACTTCGAGCTAGACATGGGCGACAACACTTACCAACTGATAAACCGGAGAGACATCGCCGAGGCGCTCAGACGGGTTGGGGTCGCGCCATCCCATCAGCGCTAACATCGGCTTGGACGCCGGCCGTTTGGAAGCCGGCCGTTAGCGGAAGACCAACAATAAGACTCTGGGGGAATTTGCATGGCCCGCAAGGGAACCTACTACCTAGGGAGGGTAGTAAAGACCGGCGCTCTTGAAACCGCCGACATAAAGGCCGCTCTGCGTGCGCCTGAGAGCATAACGAGGTACGGTTCCGCATGGACGTTCCTTGACGTCCGCGAGCTTTCCGATGGCCGATCCTCATACTTTTTTGGGCGTCTTGGGAAATACGATCCAGACGGCGAGGTTTCGGTAGTCGATCCGGAGCAACACAAGGAGACGACTCAGCGGCAGCCCAATATCACGCGCGCATCGAGCCCTTTCCTATACGTCCCCGAGCATTCGGGCCTCTCGTTCCTCCATGTGTCCAATCAGATAGAGCATACGACCTTCATGAATCGTTGGGCTGAGGTTATCAATGCCTCGCACAACCAGCTTCTTGCGCGGTGCGATGTCGACCCCATAGCTGATCTTCGTTCATTTGCACGCAAACTCAACGGATTAGACGGAATATATCGCGTATCAGCGACCGTGTCGCCGCCCAACCCATTGTTCGGTCCGTTGTGGGAGGATCTCAAGAACTACCTCAAGTCCCGCAACACAGACCGCATGAAAGTCGAAGAGGACAGCAGCCAAAGGGAGCCGCTCGACACCGACCTGCCGGAGCATGTCCAAGGTATTGTTCAGCAGAGTGCGGACAAGCCGTACGCACCGGGATCGTTGCCAATCGGAGATGCTGCCATCCTGATGGCCGCTGATGGATACGGCAAAGGATACGTGCGGGGGAAGCAGGGCGATGATGTGGTAATAATCAGGACCTCTGAAACGGTAAGGAACTTCTCGTTCGCGCGAGACCCTGAACCCGAGGAACTCTACCGGAAAACGGCCGCTATACTTGAGCGAATCAAAGAAGAGCGACACATGGAGCACGATTGATGCTCGCGAAGCTCCTTGACCTAAAGCGGCTTCTGTTGGTGTCGCCCGAGCTTCTTTGCGTTCTAGCGGTCGCGCTCCTGGCGCACCGAAACCCCGAGTTTTTCGAGGCGGTGGCTTCGTCTGTTAGAGATGCAAAGGGGCTTCCTGCCTTCCTTGGCGGGCTTCCGCTTGTGCTGGTAGGTGTTAGCTACAAACTCGGCATGGATGTGCTACGGCCGGGGGACGAGGAAGAGAATAAAGTTCTTTACCAGTGGCCGCAGTATTGGGCCCTGGAGTTTCGGGTGACTGTGTCTCTCCTTCTCTGCGGGGTGGCGACCGGAGCTATGGCGCTGTTCTATCTCAACCCGCTCGAGTGGAGTCCTGCAACGTCTGGAGCTGTGTTCGTGGGCGCGATGCTTGTTCCTGTCATGACCGTGATACCGCTCGCTGCCGCTAAGTTGGCTATCAGGAAGATTTTGACTTTATACCGCTAACAAATTGCTCAACCGGACGCTCGTGCCTCGCGCCGGTTAGCGCCACGTTGATGACAAGACATGGACACTAACCTAATCACAACTGAAATCCTGAAGACACTGTGGTGGGTGATTCCTATCGCCCTGATCATGGCGATACTCCGCTCTCCATGGTTCAAGGGGCTGGTCGGCGAATCCTTGGTCAAGTTGGCAGCGAAGCTAAGGCTCCCGGCGAGTAAATACCACCGACTGCACAACGTCACGCTACCCACACCGGACGGAACCACGCAGATCGACCATATCTTCGTGTCTCGCTACGGCATCTTCGTGGTAGAGACAAAGAACATGAAGGGCTGGATTTTCGGCGGCGAGCGTCAGGCTCAGTGGACGCAGAAGATCTACAAGAAAACCTTCAAGTTCCAGAACCCCCTTCGCCAGAATTACAAGCACGTGAAGGCACTGGAGTCAGCGCTTGGTGTCCCGCCAGAGCACATCCATTCCGTGGTGGTGTTCACGGGTGCAAGTAGGTTCAAGACGCCCATGCCCGCCAGCGTGACCTGGGGCGCCCAAGTTCCACACTTCAGACCGAAAACCCAAGGGGTTGTGGGACGTAAGTGCTTGAAGCGATTGATCTGCGCGGCCAGAACCAGCCAAGCCGCTGTTGTGTCACGCGAATCCTAAGCTGGCTATTGATTGCAGGTCTCTGGGTGGCATAATGTCATGCCATGTACACGCGCATCACAAAGTCCGGCCCGCGCCGCTATTTGCAGTTGGTCGAGGGCTACCGAGACGCCAACGGCAAGGTTAAACAGCGTGTGGTAGCCAGCCTGGGTCGCCTTGATCAGCTTGAGGCAGCTGACCTGGAGCCGCTCATCAAGGGACTCCAACGGGCGGTGGGGCGTCCTGAATCATTGCCTGAAGCGCCTCAGTTCGAGACCGCCCGCGCCTTTGGCGATGTGTGGACCCTCCATCAGCTCTGGCAGGAGTTAGGCCTGGATGGGGCCTTGAAACGGGCTCTGCGCTCCTCCCGACGACAGTTCGATGCCGAGGCACTCATCCGAGCCATGGTTTTCAACCGCCTCGCTGAGCCGAGCAGCAAACGCGGCACGCTGGAGTGGTTGCGCGAGAGCACCAGCATGCCCGGGCTCGATGCCTCGACCGTGCACCACGAGCAACTCCTGCGTGCCATGGATGCGTTGGAGGACCACAAGGAGGCCGTGGAGCGTGCGGTAGCCGGCCAGTTGCGGCCGCTGCTTGACCAGGATCTCAGCGTCATCTTTTACGATCTCACCACGGTACGCATCCACGGCACCCATGCGATGGAAGACGATATCCGTCAGCATGGCCTCAGCAAGGACACCGCCGGTATTGGCCGCCAATTTGCGCTGGGGGTGGTCCAGACTGCCGAAGGCCTGCCGATCGCCCACGAGGTCTTCGAGGGGAATGTCGCCGAGACGCGCACCCTGGCCCCAATGATTGAACGTCTGCTGGAGCGTTTCGCGCTCGCCCGCGTGGTAGTGGTCGCCGACCGCGGCCTGCTCAGCTTCGATAACATCGACACTCTGGAGGCACTGGGCGTCGAGCAGGGGCTGACGGTCGACTACATTCTGGCTGTACCCGCCCGGCGTTACGGGGACTTCACCGAGGTGATGGAGTCTCTGCATACGCAACTGGAAACCGCCGTCACCGAGCCTAGTCAGGACGTGGTGACCGAAACCACCTGGCAGGGCCGACGCCTGGTGGTGGCCCACAATGCCGAACGGGCCGCCGAGCAGAGCGCGCAGCGTCGGCAGACCATCGAAGAGCTTGACGCCCTTGGTGCCCAACTCGCCGAGCGACTCGATAATCAGGATGCTGGCCAGCCCGGTCGTGGGCGGCGTTCCACCGACCGTAGTGCCTACCAGCGCTTCCACAAGGCCGTGCTGGAGAGGCGCATGAGCGCGATCATCAAGGCCGATCTCGGCTCGCCGCAATTCAGCTACACCATCGATGAGCCCGCCTGGGCGGCTGCCGAACGTCTGGACGGCAAGCTACTGCTGGTTACCAGCCTCACCGACATGGGGGCGGAAGCTGTGGTAGAGCGTTACCGCTCCCTGGCCGATATCGAGCGTGGATTCCGGGTACTCAAGAGCGAGATTGAAATCGCGCCGGTCTACCACCGGCTGCCGGAGCGCATTCGGGCGCACGCGATGATTTGCTTCCTCGCGCTGGTGCTCTACCGGGTCTTGCGCGGGCGCCTCAAGGCCGCCGGCAGCGCCTGCTCACCGGAAAAGCTGCTACGGAGCCTGCGGCAAATCCAGCGGCACACGGTGCGTGTGGGTAGCCGCGCCTACGAAGGGCTTACCCGACCCAACCAGGAACAGCTGGACCTTTTCGAAGCCGCCGGCGTGGAGGTTCCGAAGGCCCCGCGTTGACCGTGTTGTGGCATTTTTCGAATTCCGGGCCTAACAGGATCAGATAGTTACGGCGTTAACTGTGGAACTTGGGGGGGCGGCGCCTACATCACGTACATCAAGTCATTCACTGAGCCGGTGCTGAGTGAGTCCGAGGTACAAGACCTCCTGTCGCAGATCAAGTCTGGCCGATTGGAGCCAACACGGAAGACGCATCGCCAGCACGTCCAACAGCTCCGGTCTCGGTCCGACCCGACGGCAGAGCGGAAGTGTCCCAGGTGTGGTAACGACATGGTCTTGCGCACGGCCAAGCGGGGCGCGAATGCAGGCAATCAATTCTGGGGTTGCTCGGGGTATCCCAAATGCAGGGCCGTTCAAAGTGTCAGTTAGCAGATAGCCTCGGGCACCGTGCCTCCTTCCAGAACTGCTCAGGCTATAGTGCGGCAGAAGGGGCTGTATAGCCCCGAATTGCGTGAGGCAGCGGGGCTACGCCGCCCTGGCAAGTCCTCCCTATGCACTTTTGCAACCAAGAGGAACCCGCCATGACTGATCTCCGGTCCATCCAGGCACCGCTCAAGGAGCAATACCGTCAATCCCCGGAATCGGCCCTCGTCACGCTGAAGGCGGAGGGCCGTGTCGGCGAAGGGGTCTCGTGCAGTCTGGCCACCGGCAAGGCGCTGGTCGAGGCCGGGCTGCACCCCGCAACCGGTGGTCCCGGCACCCAGGCCTGTTCCGGGGACATGCTGCTGGAGGCGCTGGTGGCGTGTGCCGGTGTCACCTTATCGGCGGTGGCAACGTCCTTGGAAATCCCCATCGAAGAGTGCACATTACGTGCTGAGGGGGACCTGGATTTCCGTGGCACGCTGGGCATCTCGAAGGAGGCACCGGTGGGTTTCAAGGAGATCCGCCTGGAGATCGCGCTGCAATCCCCCGCGTCAGCGGAGCAACTGGATACGCTCCTGGAACTCACCGAACGGTACTGTGTGGTGGCGCAAACGTTGAAGGCCGCCGTGCCGGTGCACGCCAGCTATCGCGACAATGCCCAATAACCAGAACCCGGAACAACGCGCCCGCGACCGCATCGATGAACAGCTCCGCGCCTCCGGCTGGACGGTGCAAAGCCTGGCCGCACTGAACCCGCAGGCCACCCGGGGCGTGGCGGTGCGCGAGTACCCCACCGACGGTCAAGTCCCCATCGGCACCATCCAGCGGCTCTACTTCACCCTGACGGGTGAGCCACTGCCTTAACCAAATCAACCATGGGAAGCTGCCATGTCGGATTTCCAAACGCTACGCGAAAAAGCGCGCGCCTTTGCTGAGGCTCGTAACTGGGACCAATTCCACTCCCCCAAGAACCTGACGATGGCGCTGTCAGGAGAGGTGGGGGAGCTCCAAGACCTATTTCAGTGGATGACAGAAGCGCAGTCTCACGAGCTCACGCCGGATCAGCATCAGGCAGCGGCGCACGAAATCGCGGATGTGCAGATTTACCTGCTCAGGCTGGCAGATAAGCTGGGTATAGATATTCCTAGAGCCGTAGAGGAGAAGATGGCGCTCAACGAAAAGCGCTATCCCGCCGAAAAGGTGTGGGGATCATCACTCAAATACACTGGGTATCAACGCGAGGATGATTCTGCCTCATGATTGTATATGCTGCGAACAAGGCTGCCTTCGTCGAGGATATACGCCTCAACCGGATCCACGAAAAGATATTGCTGGAGTTTCGTCGGCGTCTTTCACGATCAGTCGCTGCCAAGGAGGTGGACTCCTGGCGCAATTCGCTGCAATTCATGGCCAACCTATTAGTCGACCCGGAAATCCCGGATGATGCCGGCGTGTCACTCGAGTACCACATCCCCCTGACCAGCAAGCGTATCGATTTCATCCTGACCGGCCAGAGCGACAGACGTGAAGAGACTGCTGTCATCGTGGAGCTAAAACAGTGGCAGCAGGCTGAGGCGCTGGGTAAAGACGGCATTATCTGCACCCCACTCGGCGGCGCTTGGCGGGAGACCAGCCACCCCTCCTACCAAGCCTGGACATATGCGGCGCTGATTGAGGACTACAACGAAACTGTTCGTGCCGACTCGATCCACCTCGCGCCCTGCGCATATCTGCACAACCTTGATGACGACAGAGCGGTGAATGACCCGGTGTATGCGTCGCATATTGCCCGCGCACCGGTCTTTATTTCCCGTGATGCAGAGCGCCTTGCCGATTTTCTGAAGCGCCATGTCCGCTATGGTGATCGGCACGACATCATGTACCGCATAGAGAATGGACGTATCCGGCCATCTCGCAGTCTAGCGGACGCGGTCCTGTCGATGCTGAAGGGCAACGACGCCTTCGTCATGATCGATGACCAGAAGGTCGCGTTCGAGAAGGCGCTGGAGTTAGCCCACAGAGCCCAGCATGGGGAAAAACAGGTGCTAATTATCGAAGGTGGACCCGGCACTGGAAAATCGGTATTGGCTATCAACCTCCTCGCCAAACTGACAGACCGAGACCTTGTCTCCCAGTACGTGTCGAGAAACGCGGCACCTAGGGCGGTATATGAGGCCAAGCTAACTGGTTCTTTCAAAAAGAGCCGCATCAGCAACTTGTTCCGAGGTTCAGGCTCTTTTATGGAGAGTGAGCCCGATTGCTTCGACGTATTGCTAGTAGATGAGGCACACCGTTTGAACGAGAAGAGCGGCCTGTACGGAAACCAAGGCGAGAACCAGATAAAGGAGATTATGCATGCCGCCCGGCTGTCCGTCTTTTTTGTGGACGAGGCACAGCGAGTAACCCTCAAGGATATTGGCACCCGAAACGAAATCCGCCACTGGGCCCAGACTCTCGGGGCCGAAGTGACAGAGCTCAGGCTGGCGTCACAGTTCCGCTGTGGTGGCTCGGATGGCTATCTCGCTTTTGTCGATCACCTTTTGGCCATTCGAGACACCGCTAATGCAGACGTTGAATCTATTGATTTTGACGTCCGCGTAATGGAATCACCACAGGATTTACGGCGGGAGGTGCTGGCGCACAATGCCAATAACCGTGCTCGCATGGTGGCAGGTTACTGTTGGGACTGGAAGAGCAAAAAGGACCCAACGGCCATGGACATAGAAATTCCTGAACATGACTTCTCTGCCCAGTGGAACCTAACTAAGGACGGCAGCCTGTGGGCCCTGGCCGAGCACTCCGTCGAACAGATCGGCTGTATTCACACCATTCAAGGATTGGAGCTTGACTATGTGGGTGTCATCATAGGTCCAGATTTAGTAGTCCGCGACGGTGAGATCATCACTGACGGGCGCAAACGATCTTCAATGGACCGATCGGTTCGGGGTATTCGAAAACTCTACAAACAAGACCCGGAAGACGCTCAGCGCCTAGCCGACGAAATCATCAAGAACACTTATCGTACGCTGCTGACTCGCGGAATGAAGGGCTGTTTTGTATTCTGCACGGACCCAGAGACCAACGCCTGGTTCCGCAAACAGATCGAAACCCCCGCTAACAATACCGTAATGCGGGCGGCTAACTATGAAGCCCTTCCCTACCCACTTCTGGCCACTGAGGACGTGAGGCCTTTTGAAAATGCTGTTCCGGTATTCGATCTAGCAGTGGCTGCCGGCGAGTTCAGCGATGCTCAATCAGTAGAAGATTGTGACTGGATGCAACTTCCTGATTGGCTCCGACCCGAACCAGATTTTTTTGTTACCCGCGTTATTGGCGAGTCCATGAATAAGCGCATCCCGAACGGCTCATGGTGTGTTTTTAGAGCGAATCCGGCCGGCACTCGGGAAGGCAAGATTGTTCTGGTAGCACACCGTGATATCCAGGATGATGATACCGGGGAGCGTTACACAATCAAACGGTATCACAGCGAGAAAGCGGTTGGAGATGACGGGTCGTGGTATCACACACGGATTGTGCTGAAGCCTGAGAGTCGCCATTTTGGCTATCGGGATATTGAGCTAACCGAGGACGCCGTGACCGAACTTAGAGTAATCGGAGAGCTGGTCACGACGCTGTAATGAAGTGACCCCCTCCAGAGCTGCACAGGCTATAGTGCGGCGATCAGGAGGACGACATGAGCAACGAAGCGACCATCAAGCGCTGGACCGCGAAGCGTAAATCCGCGGTGGTGATGGACGTCTTCAAGCGCAAGGCCGGGACGACGGCATGAATCCATCGACCCATACCACGACAGCAAGGAGGCTGTATGAGTGAAATCGTAATCTTTGAAGATGCCAACCAGCCGGTCGAAGTCCGACTGGAAGGCGAGTCAATCTGGGCGACTCAGAGCCAGATGGCCGAGCTGTTCGATACGACAACGGACAATATCGGGCTACACCTCAAGAACATCTATTCAGAGGGCGAGTTGGCCGAGTCGGCAACTACCGAGGAATTCTCGGTAGTTCGCCAAGAGGGCAACCGCCAGGTACGCCGGCGGCTCAAGCACTACGATCTGGACGCCGTGATCTCAGTGGGCTATCGGGTCAACTCGGGGCGTGCCACCCGCTTCCGCCAATGGGCCACCCGCGTCCTGCGCGAGCATCTGACCCAGGGCTACAGCCTCAACGAACACCGACTGGCCCAGCAGGGCCTGTCCGAACTGGAGCAGGCGGTGGAGTTGCTGGGCCAGACGCTCACCCGGCAGGAGCTGGTTTCCGACCTGGGCCAGGAGGTGGTGGGGCTGATCCTCGGCTATGCCCGCACCTGGCGCCTGCTGCAGGACTACGACGAAGGCGCCTTGGGTCTGCCGCCCGGCGCCCGACCGGCCCGGGGCGTTCTGGCGCTGGACGAGGCACGCCGCGCCCTGGATGCCCTCGCGGCTGAACTGCGCGAGCGGGGCGAGGCCACGGAGCTGTTCGCACGGGATAGGGGTGACGGGCTGGCCTCGATTCTGGGCAACCTGGAACAGAGCATGTTCGGCGAATTCCTCTACAAGACGCGTGAGGAACGCGCCGCGCATCTGCTGTACTTCGTCATCAAGAACCACCCCTTCTCGGACGGCAACAAGCGCTCTGGCGCTTTCCTGTTTCTGCTTTACCTGCGCCAGGAAGGCATGCGCCTCACCCTCAACGAACAGGGCCTGACCGCCCTGACCCTGTTGATCGCTGAGAGCGACCCCAAGGCCAAGGACCTGATGGTGCGCTTGGTCATGAACCTCATTTCGGAAGACGTGAGCAACAACCACGACGACAGAGCGAGTGCCGAATGAACGCCGGGGAACCTCGTCTCTAGGATCTGGAACTTCTGTCACATGCTGCGCGACGAGCACCTGCGCGAGTTCATCGAGCGCTACAAGCCGGGGGCGCGCCACCAGCGCCAGGCCACCTGGAGCGAGGACAACTTGCCCGAGCCGGACGGACGACATTGCCGAAGAGATCATCGAGAACCTGGAGGCCGGGCTGGAGAGTTTCCGGGGGGTGTTGTCGGAGTTGCAGTCCGAAAGGTGATTACTGCGGTGAGAATGGTGGGCCCCGCATTGCACGGGGCCCACCGCCCTACAAGTCAGCGGTTGCGGCCTTATTTCATGGCGTCCGCCAGGATGCCGTTCAGCGTCGGGCTGGGCCGCATGACCTTGTCGGCCACCTCGGGGGACGGGTGGTAGTAGCCGTCCAGGTCCGCCGGGCTGCCCTGGACCACGCTCAGCTCTTCGAGGATCTGCTCCTTCTTCTCTTTCAGCTGCTTGGCCACCGGCCCGAAGTGATCGGCCAGCTCCTTGTCCTCGGTCTGAGCGGCAACCGCTTCGGCCCAGTAGAGGGCCAGCCAGTAGTGACTGCCCCGGTTGTCCAGCTCGCCGGTCTTGCGCGACGGCGACTTCTCGTTCTCCAGCGCTTCCTCGGTGGCCTGGTCCAGGCACTGCGCCAGCACGCGGGCACGGGCGTTGTCCTGCTTCATGCCCAGTTCGTCCAGCGACACCGCAATGGCCAGGAACTCGCCCAGCGAATCCCAGCGCAGGTGGTTTTCCTCCTGCAGCTGCTGGACGTGCTTGGGCGCGGAGCCGCCGGCGCCGGTCTCGTACATGCCGCCGCCCTTGAGCAGGGGCACAATGGAGAGCATCTTGGCCGAGGTGCCCAGTTCCAGGATGGGGAACAGGTCGGTCAGGTAGTCGCGCAGGACGTTGCCGGTGACCGAGATGGTGTCACGGCCGCGCAGCGCACGCTCCATGGAGCGGCGGATGGCCTCCTCGTAGGTCTGGATGCGGATATCCAGGCCGCTCAGGTCGTGCTCTTGCAGGTAGCAGTTGACCTTCTTGATCAGCTCGATGTCGTGGGGGCGGTTGCGGTCCAGCCAGAAGATGGCCGGGGTGTCGGCCTCGCGGGCGCGGCGGACGGCCAGCTTGACCCAGTCGCGCACGGCGATGTCCTTGGTCTGGCAGGCGCGCCAGATATCGCCCTTCTCCACCTCGTGCTGCATCAGCACATGGCCCTTGTGGTCGACGATGCGCATGATGCCGTCGGCCTCGAGCTCGAAGGTCTTGTCGTGGGAGCCGTACTCCTCGGCCTTCTTCGCCATCAGGCCCACGTTGGGCACCGTGCCCATGGTGGTGGGGTCGAAGGCGCCGTTGGTCTTACAGAAGTTGATCATCTCCTGGTAGATCTTGGAGTAGGTGCTCTCCGGCATGACGGCCTTGCAGTCCTTCGGCTTGCCGTCGGGCCCCCACATCTTGCCGCCGTTGCGGATCATGGCCGGCATGGAGGCGTCCACGATCACGTCACTGGGCATGTGCAGGTTGGTGATACCCTTGTAGGAATCCACCATGGCCATTTCCGGGCGGTGCTCGTAGACGGCCAGGATGTCGCGGTGGATCTCCTCCTGCTGGGAGCGCGGCAGGGTTTCGATCTTCTCGTAGACGCTGCTGAGGCCGTCGTTGGGGTTCACGCCCAGTTCTTTGAACAGGTCGCCCCACTTCTCGAAGACCTCTTTGTAGTAGACCTTCACCGCGTGACCGAACACGATGGGGTGCGAGACCTTCATCATGGTGGCCTTCACGTGCAGCGACCACATGACCTGGGAGTCCTTGGCGTCTTCCATGGTCTCTTCCAGGAAGTCGCGCAGGGCGTTCACGCTCATGCGCATGCTGTCGATGATCTCGCCGGTCTCGAGCTCCAGCTTCTTCTTCAGCGTGACGTTGCCGTCCTTGTCGACGAACTCGATGCGCACCGTGCCGGCCTGGGGCATGGTGACGGACTGCTCCGCGGAGTAGAAGTCGCCGCCGCGCATGTAGTCGGCGTGGGTGCGGGAGGCCTTGCTCCACTTGCCCATGGAGTGCGGGTGCTTGCGCACGAAGTTCTTCACCGCCCGGGGGGCGCGTCGGTCGGAGTTGCCCTCGCGCAGCACCGGGTTGACCGCGCTGCCCAGCACCTTGGCGTAGCGGTCGTGGATCGCCTGTTCCTCGTCGTTCTTGGGCTCGGCGGGGTAGCTGGGAACGTCGTAGCCCTGGGACTGGAGTTCGCGGATGCAGGCGTTGAGCTGGGGGATGGAGGCGCTGATGTTCGGGAGTTTGATGATGTTGGCGTTAGGGTCCTGCGTCAGGTCACCGAGGAAGGCCAGGCCGTCCTCCACCTTCTGATCGTCGCTCAACCGTTCCGGGAAGGCGGAGAGGATGCGTCCGGCCAGGGAAATATCAGAGAGTTTGACATCGATGCCGGCGGCGCCAGTGAAGGTCTGGACCACGGGGAGTAAAGAGCGGGTGGCCAACGCAGGGGCCTCGTCCGTGAGGGTGTAGTAGATGGTGTTCGTCGCGGTGTCGGTCATGGGATCCTCTTATTGGTGATCGTTGGATGACGACGCTGTAGTTATTATTGGGGCCTGATCGGCCGTGGAAGGCGATTGGGCCGTCTGCGTACTCGCTGAGAGCCCCGAGGGTAGTCACTCCGCCCCGGTAGGCGCAAACAGTAGCACTCCCTCTATTGTACATTGGTTGACGCGAGTGCTCTCCTTGGAGCGCGGGTCTGTGGTAATCACCCATGCAAACCTCCCTTGAACGGCTTCAATCCTGGATCTAGCTGGCGGCTATCCTGGCCGGGTTGGGCCTCGGCCTGATCCGGCCCGGGGTGGGGCTGCTGCTGGAGCCCCTGCTCTGGCCTCTGCTGGGTGCCCTGCTTTACAGCACGTTTACCCAGATCCCCCTCACCCGGCTGCGCCACGGCTTTGCGGACTGGCGTTTCCTGGGGGCGTTGCTCACCGGCAATTTTGTAGTGATCCCGCTGTTCGTCGGGGAGGTCATCGAGGCCGCCGCCGGCTCATCCCCGACACGACCGGTTGAGCCCGGCCTACTTTATCTGCATATCGTCCTTCACCGACTTTACGCCGTCCACTGCCCTTGCCACAGCAACAGCGCGATCAGCGGCGGCCCGTGAACTGACAAAACCGCTCAATTGCACCTCGCCACGGAAGGTTTCCACGCTGATCTCCATGACCTTGAGATCGGGGTCGTTGAAGATCGCGGCCTTCACCTTGGTGGTGATGACGCTGTCATCCACGTACTCACCCGGAGCCTGACGGGTCTCGGTGGGGGAGCAGGCAGCCAGCCCGATAAGAGCGAATGCCAGCAGAAAAACTGAAAATAAACGGACATAGGTGTTCATGGTGATGTTCTCCAAGACGTGCGATTCGGGTCATTCTGCAGGGCCACCAGGTTGCTGCGCGCGGCGTCCGTTTCAGCCGTTCCCGGTTTCTATTTTGCGTGGTGCCCCTCCTCGCGCCGACTGGCTATTCCAGTAGGCCTATTATGTTATTTCTTTCCTTATCTCAGGCCGAGAAAGCCGAGAACGAAAAGGACGATGACGACAAGGCCAACCACCCAGATAATGCTATTCATCATAATTATTACTCCTTGCTACAACTATGTTGCTTTTCAACAACGGCTTATCACTACTCTACGACCATTCCGTTTCACCTTCCGTTCGATGGCGAACATAAAATAAGATCATTTTGGTAGTCGCCCACGGCGCATCCATTGCCTCATCCTCTGCGAAACGGGTACCGAGCCCGGGGGGCAACACTGAGGTCCGTACAGAATCCCTGAAATCCCCACCGAAGTCGGTGCGCCAGCGTACCCTCGGACGATCTCGAGCCAGCTATCGACAAACCTTACCGAGGATTGTGGCGCGGCACCCCTGTCAGGCTTGTTGCAGCCTAATGTGGGGTTAGAGTCTGAACCCGAACAGAAGGGGGCCACGAGGGATGCCGCCGCAGGCAAAGGGCGGCGCCGAATGGGCACAGAGCGCCGGTACTAGGACCGCGATTCCCGGCGCAGGGCCTTCTCCAGCGTTTTCGTTTCGGTAATGTCGAACAGGGTGATGACGACACCGTCGATCACGTTATCCAGCCTGCGATACGGAATGACGCGGACTGAGAACCAGCGCCCGTCGGAGGCCAGGATCTGCTTCTCCGAAGCCTCCAGTGTACGCAGGGTTTCCGCCGCGTCTTCGTGTAGTGTCGGGTAGTCGAGGGTGGTGGTCAGG